>NZ_DATCRF010000281.1:0-12676 GCF_036569125.1 Chitinophaga sp.
GAATTTAACGGCGAACGCCGCCTGATTATCCCATCTCCTAAAGTAGCCACCTACGATCTGCAGCCGGAGATGAGCGCTTTCCAGGTAGCGGATACCATTGTAAAAGAAATTGATCAGAAATCGGCCGACTTCATTTGCCTGAACTTTGCCAATGCCGATATGGTGGGCCATACCGGTGTATGGCAAGCTGTTATTAAAGCGGTTGAAACGGTAGATACCTGTGTAGAGCGGGTGGTAACCGCTGCGCTGAACAATGGTTATACCGTGTTCCTGACAGCAGACCATGGCAACGCTGATTTTATGGTGAACCCCGACGGCTCGCCCAATACAGCGCACTCCCTGAACCTGGTGCCTTTGTTCATTATCAGTAATGATTTCAAAGGCACTATGAAAGATGGTAAGCTGGGCGATATAGCCCCCACCATCCTGCATTTCATGGGCCTGCCCGTACCGAAGGAAATGACCGGCAACCTGCTGGTATAATTATAATGTGTTGATGTGCTAATATGCTAATGTGCTGGTGGATATGCTTGCATTCTGTCCCAACCAGCACATTAGCATATTAGCACATTAGCATATTTCCCATCCGCCTGTAACTTTCCCCTCTTCCCCCCGTTTTACTTTTACAAAAACATCACCCCTATGCGATCTGTATTCTACAAACTGCTGATGGCAGCTTGCCTGGTTGCAGCTATGCTCACTATAGCCGGTTGTCAAAAGGACGACTACTGCAATACCACTTACCGCTATACCATCTATACCCCGGTGTATGAATCCCTGAAGAACGTGCGGGCCTCCTTCAAAAGTGAAGGACCACAGCCCATTGAAACTGCCGGTAAAATATACCTGTATGGTAAATACATTTTCCTGAATGAGCTGAATAAAGGCATTCACATTATTGATAACAGCAACCCCTCGGCCCCCAGTAATGTAGCCTTCATCAACATCCCGGGCAATGTGGATATGGCTGTGAACGGCAATATACTATATGCCGACAGTTACATGGACCTGCTGGCGGTAGACATCAGCAATCCGCTGGCAGCAAAGGAAAACAGCCGTGTGCAGAATGTATTTCCGCAACGGGTATATAACTATTACGCCATCCGGGCAGATAGCACCCACCACCAGGACAGCATGATAGTGGATTTCACAACCAGGGATACGGTAGTAAAATCCCCCTGCACAGTAGGCAGCGGACCTATTTTCCTGAACGATGCCATGTCGTTTGCGTTAAACGCCAGCTCTGCCGAGAAATCGTCCGTAGTGGCCCTGGGCAAAGGCGGCTCTACCGCACGCTTTGCGCTCATGAATAATTACCTGTACACAGTAGGCGCCTGGAGCCTGCAGGTGTTTGGCATCCAGAACGCTGCGGCCCCGGTAAAACAGGTAGAAGTGCCGGTAGCCGGCGGCCTGGAAACCATTTTCCCCTTTAACGGCTCCCTGCTTATAGGCTCTACCGGCGGCATGTACATTTATGACGCCAGCGAACCTACGAACCTCAAAAGGAAAGGCGCCTTTGGCCACATAAACAGCTGCGATCCCGTGGTGGCAGAAAATACCACTGCTTATGTAACCCTGCGTGGCGGTACCCCTTGCGGCGGTTATACCAACCAGCTGGATGTGCTGGATATAAAGGATATGACCAACCCCACCCTTATTAAAACCTATCCCATGACCAGCCCTTATGGCCTGGGGATAGATGGTAAAAGGCTGTTCATATGCGAAGGCACTAACGGGCTGCGCTTTATGGATGCCAGCGATCCGAAAAATATCACCACCTTAAAGCAGCTGAAAAATATTGAGGCGTATGATGTGATCCCTACCGGGAAAGTATTGCTGGTAACAGCAAAAGACGGGTTGTACCAGTATGATTACAGCAGCATGGTGATGCCGAAGTTCCTGAGCAGGATTAACATGAATACCCGACATTAATACGAATACTTGATAAGAATAAGCACCATAGCGGTGTGGCAACGCATATAATTAATAATTATTTATGAAAAAGAGTAACTCTTTTATCGGGTGATCCGTTTTATGTTTTTTAGTGCTCTCGACAGATTTGCTCATGCATCAGATGCGCCGTTTTCACGGCGCATTATTTTTTTAAGCCCCTGCCATTGATACGTATTTGTTTTGTAAGCCTCCACAGGCCAAGACGCCCGTTTAAAAAACGTATGATACCTGGTTTCTTAGTAATTTTGCGGCATGAAAATAAACCCATACAGGCGCCTGCATATAGCATTTACAGCTATAATCCTGCTGGCCTGTAACCCCGGCCGCCAACAGCCGGCTAACCATAACAGCACGCACAGCGATCTGAAAACATATTTTGAAAAGGAGGCCGGCCTGCTGCAGCAAAGCGGGTTGCAGCTGCATAAAAGTGTAGTGCTGAACGGGCAGCGGGACAGCAGCACCCTGGCGCCGGACAGCACACAGCTGCATCACCTGTTAAAACCCTTTATGGATGTGGATATTAACAAGCCCTCGTTACAGGATGCCTACCGTACAGATACCATCCCGGACCTGATAAACGGCAGCAGCGCTGTGATGTACACCGCCCGCGAGCCCGGCACCAGCCCGCAGCAGATTATCCTGAACCTGGACAGGGAAGGCCGTATTGCCACCGTAAACATCCATAAAAGTACCCGCAACCTGGTGTATGAATACCAGCAAAACCTGTTTTACCAGCACCTTAAGAGCATCCGCATCACCACCCTGCAAAAAATAGCTTTTCTGCAGCCCCGTGAGCTGGATGTTAAAGTGCTGATGGCACCAAAAAACTGAACCGGAAAATGACAGCAGCGGAGTTTTCACAAATATCACATACCATACCCATACAGGCCGGCATTTACAAGTATTACGATGAAGGCGGGGAGCTGCTGTATGTAGGTAAGGCCAAAAGCCTGCGCAAGCGCGTAAGCTCTTATTTTGTAAAGAACCACGACAGCTTTAAGACCCGCAAGCTGGTACAAAGCATTCACCATATTGAGTTTACCATTGTAAACTCAGAGCAGGATGCCTTTTTGCTGGAAAACTCGCTTATTAAACAGTTCCAGCCCAAGTACAACATTAACCTGAAGGATGATAAAACCTATCCTTACATTATTATAAAACACGAAGCTTTTCCCCGGGTGTTCCTTACCCGCAATATTATCCGCGATGGCTCCGAATACCTGGGCCCCTTTACATCCGTGGGGCGGGTGCGTGAGCTGCTGGAAGTGATACGCTATAACATTCCCCTGCGCACCTGCAACCTGAACCTTTCAGAACAGAACGTGCGCAAAGGCAAATACAAGGTATGCCTGGAATACCATCTGGGCAACTGCAAAGGCCCCTGTGAAGGCCTGCAAACGGAAGAAGATTACCGCGCCGGGCTGCAGCAGGTAAAGGATATTCTGAAAGGTAACCTTACCCCGGTGCTGAACATGTTCCGCGCTCAAATGCAGCAATGCGCCGGTAATATGGAGTTTGAGCAGGCCGAGATACTGCGCAAGAAAATAGCCAGCCTGCAGGCCTACCAGGCCCGCTCTACCATCGTAAACGACCGCATGGGCCATGCCGATGTATTTTCTATTCTGAGCGATGGTAACCATGCTTACGTAAACTACCTGCGGGTGCTGAACGGCAGCATTGCAGATACCAAAACCGTTACGCTGGAAAAGAAGCTCGAAGAAACCGATGAAGAGGTGCTGGTATACGCGATGGCTTACCTGCGCGATGCCTTTAAAAGCCAGACGGCCGAGATCATTGTGCCTTTTGCCATTGATTTCCCGGAAGAAAATGTAACCATTACCGTACCCAAAGGCGGTGATAAAAAGAAGCTGCTGGACCTTTCTGAGAAGAATGTGAACTACTTTAAGGAAGAGCTGTATAAGAAAAAGATCCTGCACCTGGAAGGTAAAACAGACGAGGAAAAGAAAAAGGTGCTGTACCAGCTGCAGGCCGACCTGGAGCTGCCGGTGCTGCCTACGCATATTGAGTGTTTCGATAACTCCAACTTCCAGGGCAGCTACCCCGTAAGCGCCTGCGTGGTGTTTAAGGATGGGATAGCATCCAAAAAAGATTACCGGCATTTTAATGTAAAAACCGTAGAAGGCATTGATGATTTTGCCTCCATGAAAGAGGTGGTTTTCCGGCGATATAAGCGCCTGTTAACCGAGCAGCAGCCTTTGCCCCAGCTGGTGATCATAGACGGTGGTAAAGGGCAGCTGGGATCCGCTATGGAAAGCATTCGCGAGCTGGACCTTATTGGTTCCATGACAGTGGTAGGCCTGGCCAAAAATGAGGAGGAAATATTTTTCCCCGGCGATAAAGAAAGTATTAAGCTGCCCTTTAACAGTGAAAGCCTGAAGCTGATACGCCGCGTGCGCGATGAGGTGCACCGCTTTGGGATCACTTTTCACCGGCAAAAGCGCAGCAAAGGCACCTTTAAGAATGAGCTGGAAAGCATTAAAGGTATTGGTGAAAATACCGCCACGCAGCTGCTGCAAACCTTCCGCTCCGTTAACCGCATTAAACAGCTGCCCAAAGACGAGCTGGTAAAAGAGGTTGGCGCCGCCAAAGCCCAGCTGATCTGGGCGCATTTCCATCCCGGGCAACCGTAGGTAATTAATAATTAAGAATGAATAATTAATAATCACGGAGGAATCATTACTATAAAAAGCTGCGCCCATCCCTTGTTATACTTCACTACGATTATTAATTCTTAATTATTCATTATTAATTATCAGCAGGGTCCAACCGCGCGCAGTGCCTGTAATACGTGCCGCTCCTCATGCGCTATAAAAAAACGGAAGGTATCTCCCAGGGAAAATTTAATCAGCTTGCTTAAAGTGGTGGGTATTCTGGGTTTTGCCAGGTTTACGGAGTGCGCCTGCTGCAACAGCAATAATAGTTGCTGCTGCCCGCTAATAAATTCATTCATTACGCTGGTTACATCAGGGGTTGCGGCCGGCCGTGCACTTTTAGGGGATTGCATACGCATAGGCAGGCTGCCATTGGCTTTGGGCTGCATAGTACCGGTGAACCAGTTGCCCAGCCATCCGCTTTTAAACTGCGGGGTAGCTGTTTGCTGATGGGCTTGTGCAGCTTGTATGGCTTTGGCCAGCTGCGGCAGATAATAACGGCTATAAATGTTAAGGTGTTCCAGGCATTGAATGGCGCTCCATTTATGCTGGTCGGGCGGTAATTGTAAAACGGGCGCCGGTAAATGAGCCAGATCTTCTGTTACCTGTGTTAAGAGCCGGCTTACCTTATACTGCAGTTGATCCAGCAGCTCAGTACTTTTAAATATGGCTGGCATGTTGAGGAAATTTGGGGTTTATCCGGCAAATATACAGGTTTAAAATCGCAAAGGTCACAAGGTGTGTTACCAACCCTTGTGACCTTTGCAGTTCTTTTATAGTGATGTAGGCTATGCTATTAATATTGCCAGAGGTCCTGTTCTTTGTTAAAGATCTTGTCTTTAACAGCCTGGCCTTCCAGCAGGCGCATGGTACCGTCTTTGATATAATCTTTGATCTCGCGGTTATACGCGTTGTTCTCTTTTATAACAAAGCTGTTGAAAAAGCGCATTTCAAACAGGTCTTCCCAGCTCATGGATGCGGCATCGTTATTCTGGTTATACACATCATACTTTGCCAGCACCGGGCGCAGGTCAGGGTAGTACACCCAGAACAGCGGTATAGAAGCGCGCAGGGAGCCATCTTCATTGATACGGGATACCATCGGTGCAATACCCAGGATACGTACCTTTAAAGCAGAGGCTTCCTTATCGAACACCCATACTTCTTTGATCTTGTACTGTACAATCGTACGCGGATCAAAATCATCGCGGGTAGTTACCATTTTCTCTTCGCCGGTAACCGGATCTATGCTGCGCACCGTTCTTTCCTCACCGCTGGTCTTTGTTTGAATTTCAGCGTAGGTCATCGGCGTGCTAAAGCGGTCATCGATCGGGTTAAAGGCCTGTACTTCGTTATTCTTAATTGAGTTCAGTAATATGTTAATGAACAACTGGTTTACCCCCTGCTCATCTTCCACATTATACTGGAAGGGAAGGTTCATCTTTTCACGGATGTCGATCACCTGCCAGATACGTTTTTCCCAGAACTTATCATCTTCACGGATGTTGTCGTAAGCAATAGGCGTACGGTCCCTTACAGAGTTTTTGGTTGTTACACCATCAACACGCAGTGATTTGCGCGGGGTATCTACTACCGGGCTACCCACGCCATCCGGGCGTAAAGGCGTTGCATCGGGTGTAGCCGGGGCTGCAGGCGGTGCAACTGAATTGCCGGTAGCGGGGTTCACTACTGCATTAGGGTCGGGGGTGTTGGTTGCCGGCTGAGAGGCATCAGTAGCGGTGCGGCGGCGGGTGCTGCCACCTCTGCGCTGCGCTTGCGCTTCTGTACCTATAATAACCATTAACAAGGCACACCAGGTTATTCTTTTAAATATTACTAATCGCATAAGAAGCAATTAAAATTTACGATCTCAGATTTACGATTTTAGATTTAATCCAGGACATACTTACGATCCTGAATTTACGATCTTAGATTTCAATAAAGCCGGCAGTACACCGCTCTTCCATTAAATCTAGGATCGTAAACCGTAAATCTAAAATTATGTCTAGTTTAATTTAAACGAAGTGTTACCCATGTTTCGTACAATACCATCCGGACCTTTTACTTTTACGTTATCAAAGTAAACCTGGTCACCGGCGCGTAAGGTACGTACTGCACTTACTACGTTGCTGGGGAAGTAAGCAGAGTTAGCTTCACCTTCTACATAGTCGCGGCCACGGGCCTCAATACCTACACGGTAGCTCACAACATCATACTTCACACCTTCAAATTCAAAGTTCTCCAGGTCAGCTCTTAAACCGCCCTGTACTTTAAAGTCGGCTGCTTTCATGATACCGCTTTTATTCACCCCTACCTTCAGTACCGGATCAGGGATCATTTTTACACGGAACTCTTTGCTGCCAAGGCTTTTGGACTTACCATCCACGTTAGCTACCACATTGATGATGGCGCGGCCCGGGTTGGCTACTGTTACGATATAATTACCTGCACCCTGTTTGCGGATGTTACCTACGTTGATGGAAGCATTTACGCTTTCAGCAGGTACACCGGCGGCAGAGATGGATATAGGATTCGGTAACCCTATATACAGCACGTTCATTTTATCAGCAGAAATTGAAGTAGTAGAAGCTCCTACATTATAGGTCTCATTAAAGTTATAAGATTCCAGTTCACCGTTAGGTTTAGGCAGGGTAATAGTACCGGCGATCGTTTTTTCACCGATGCCGGATACCGGCATTGTAAAAGTACCCAGGCCTTCAGAAGCGGTGATGGTTTGACCGTTTACCACGATGGTAGGGTTTACAGTGCTGCTGTAGGCGCCTACGGCGATCTGCGCAGTCAGTGTCTGGCCTTCCATCAGGTTCTTAGAGTTCAGGGAGATGAACGGACGTACTTTATCAAATTTAAAGTTCTGTGCGTCTATCTGGCGGAACAGGTCGTCGATGATCAGCGACTCGGAGTTCTTCACATCGTTCTGGAACTTACCCAGGATGGTTACTGCCGCAATGGTAGGCACCATGTTAAAGTGGTAAGTGGTCCAGGTTTTAGGTACACCGGCGTCATGTCCACCGGATGATTTACCTACTTCTATTCTCAGAGGCAACGTTTTTTCAAACTGAGGCCTGAGCTTAGGATCCACGAAGGTCAGGAACTTCTCGCGCAGCTCTTTCAGCGCTTTTTCCATTTCAGGACCTTTCTTCTGGTTATCCATCACACGGGTGGGAGCGTCCAGGTTATCTTTTGATTTGATATTCCCTTCCTCATCACGTCCACCACTTTCCCGTATAATCGTTTCTTTCAAAGTCTCGATATACGTAAACATATCACTGGAAAGCTTCTTTACTTCTTGTGCTTTAGCGCGCAGCGGGCCTACTTTTGCAGCATTCTCCGCCATTTGCTTTTCAAACTGGTCGTAAGTAATATTGTTCTTATCAGTGATTGATTTATTGGATGTGTTGATAGAGTTATTTACGATATTGAATGCGTTTAATATTTCGGCAGAGACGTTCAATGCTAGCATGGCCGTTAAGACCAGGTACATGAAGTTGATCATCTTCTGCCTTGGATCTTTTGGTAGTGACATAGTTCGTTTTCGATTTAATGATTGTCTTAGATTGTATTGTGAAAACTAATTATGATCTACCTTATCTTCCATGCATTGCGCTCAGCATATTACCATAGATGGTATTGAGGTTGCTCAGATTTTTAGCTAACAGAGTGATCTGTTCCTGTGTTTTCTTAGCATCATCAACGCTGGCACTCATAGCCTGAGAGGTTGTTAACAGATTCCTGTAGAAATTGTTCATAGCCTTCAGGTGGTTATTGGTATCCTGCAGTTCCAGTTCGTAGATAGCATTCAGGGAAGCCAGGTTTTTGGTCATGCCCTGCATTTGCTCATGGAAATGCCTGGTGGATTCAGATGCGCTGTTGAAGGAAGATACTGCAGATGCAGCGGTGGTGTAAGCAACAGCTACACTACCAATTGCGCTGGCAGCTTCTCTTGTTTTCTGAGTGTAATCACCGGTGGCTGCTACCACGTCGCTGATATCTCTCATCTTGTCCACGGTGGTTCCCAGTTTCTGGAAATTCTCACTCAGGCGTTGCAGGTTAGCAGGCGTAATGTCGGCCTCCTGTAACATCTTGTCTAATCCGGATACTGCGGGATGACCGGCATAGGCCACTCCTTCAGCAGGTGCGTGAGACGCAGAGCTGTCCGGTACAAAAGCATACACAAAGAAGATCAGTGCTTCTACACTCAATCCCATGATCAGGGCTATATCGGCGCCCTTCCAGTGTTGCAGCTTAAATAATGCTCCAATGATCACCACGGAGGCTGCAATACATACAAAAAAGTTCAACCATTTCGCCTTGTTAGGATTCATAGCCATAGGTTAAAATTTAATCTGGTTAAAGGTTAAAGTTGTTGTTAAGGAATAGTTATTGCTCAAAGATTTGCTTTCTGTGTACATCATCGTCAGGTCTCTCAATCTATACATGGCTAATAATTTTACTTCTTCTTATTGAAGTCATTCTTAGAACGGCTCAGGAATGCTATGGTACACCTGAAACCTATATAAGACTTAGCACTATCCTGGTATTCGAAAGAGCGGGTACCTGTTTGCAGGAAATAACCGATATCTTTCCAGGAACCACCTCTTACTGACTTACGCTTCATTTTGGGTGCGGCATCATCCGGCACATCCATCCTGAGGTAAGGGTTCATATCTGAGGTGAAAGAATATGAGTTCTCGTAAAAAATGTCCTGTGTCCACTCTGCTACGTTACCAGCCATGTTGTACAAGCCGTAATCGTTAGGCCAGTAAGCATCTGCACGCACGGTGTAGAAACCACCATCTTCCGGATAGTTACCGCGGCCCGGCTTAAAGTTAGCCAGCAGGCAACCTTTTTTGTTGCGGATATAATAACCACCCCAGGGGTATGGTGTTTGTTCCCTGCCGCCGCGCGCTGCATATTCCCATTGGGCTTCTGAAGGCAGCTGGAACTTATCTTCCGTGAACAGGTTCTTAGAGCTACGGTAGTCATCCCAGAACTTACTACGCCATTCGCAGAACGCGCTGGCCTGGTGCCAGGTTACGCCTACTACCGGGTAGTTATCAAAGGCAGGATGCCAGAAGTACATACGCGTCATAGGCTCATTGTAAGCGTAAGAGAAGTCCCTGATCCAGCACAAGGTGTCGGGATAGATCTGAACATCTTTCTTTACAATGAACGTAGAACGGGGCTTACCCTTGTTCTCGCGCAGCTTGGCAGCATCCCAGTTAAAGGATTCCTGGTGGTAAAGGAGCTTGTACACGTCAATCTCCTTTTTATTATACAGGCGGTCTTCCGGAGAGTAGATCATGGCATCTATCTTTTCATAGGTTGCCTTATCCTTCCAGTTGATCTTCTGTTTCCAGTCGATAATATCCTGGTCGCCATCTTTTTTCACATGTCCCATGAGTATATGGGCTATAGAGTCACGCACCCAGTTCACAAACTGGCGATATTCGTTATTCGTGATTTCCGTAGCATCCATATAGAACCCTGAAACGGATATAGACTTGTTACGGGCGGTGAACGCGTAGTTCACATCCTCGTCACTGGGTCCCATGTGAAAGGTTCCGGAAGGTACATACACCATTCCATAAGGTACAGGAGGAAAATACCTCGGTCTGGGGCTCACTCCTATCAGTTGCCCTTGTGCATTCTTGGGGGTTTTACTACCACCACAGCTGGCCGCCAGCAGGCTTACCAGCAATACAGCGAACAGACCACTTGAATAATTAAGCTTCATAAGGGTAGCTTTCATCTGAAACATTTAGGTCTTTTTCAAAGGTAAGATGGAACTCGCGGCGTTCTCCTCTTGTAAATTCAACAAAATATGCTCGTTTCATCCGGTAATTAATTCAGTTTTTTCCAGGGTCAGACGGTTGCCTATATATCTCTAAAAAACTTATTGACATATAGTTTTCCACATCCGAAATTGGTGCAAGATAGCAAATGTAATAATTATTTTTAATCCGTAGTTACTTTTCGCACAACTTTTTCAATTCTACATACATTCCTACGGCACTTACATTAAACGCAATTTTTAACATTTTATTATATGAACTCGCCACCATTTCTTCAATTGTTCACCCCTTATGTTTTAATTGTACTGCAAGTTAATTAATTATTTTATTAAATTAATGATTTCTTTTATATAAAACACGGGTTTAATGCAATGATAATCTTCGCACAAATACACCAGCGTTTTACCCGGTTGTTCCCGCTCCTGTAACAGGGGCATGCCAGGCTGGTTACTTTCCGCGCCCAGCAACACTTTGAACGGAATATAATGTTCGTGTACCTCCTGCATTCTGGCCTTAAATTCCGGCCCTACAATGGCCAATTCTTTGGTGCCTTTTACCCATTGTAAAAGCTCCGCCGCCCAAATTCCAAAAGAAGTAGGGTAGCGTACCACCGTTTGCGCCAGGCGGCCCAGCATATCCACCGCCCTGTTAGTCCAATCGCGGTGGTCAAATACCAGGGCCAGGTAGCGCAGGTTGGCAGCCATCAGGGCGTTGCCGCTGGGCACGGCGCCATCGTAGATCTCCTTCTTACGCACAATCACATCCTGCTGATCCTGAATGGTATAGTAAAAATAAGTGCCGGTTTCATCTGAAAAATGTTCGATCACAAATTCCGCTAGCTGCCGCGCGCGGTTCAGCCACTCCGTGTTACCGCTTACTTCCTGCAAGGCAATGAGCGCCCTTATAAGGCAGGCATAATCGTCCAGGAAAGCAGGGTACTTGGCCGTACCGGCTTTATAGGTATGGTAAAACGCCCTGTCATGATCCGGTTGGCGCATATTTTCCCACAAAAAATCCACCGCCCGGGTAGCCACTTCCAGGTAACGGGCATTACCTAAGGCGGCATAGGCTTTACAATAAGCGTTGATCATGAGCGCATTCCATCCCAGCAGCACCTTATCATCCAGCCCGGGGCGGATCCTGCGGTCACGTACCGCCATTAATTGCCGGCGGCTTTCTGCCAGCAAAGCCTGCAAGGCGGCCTCCTCCATTCCCTTTTCTGCTGCAAAAGCGGCCAGGGGCTGGCGGATCCATAAAATATTCTGCTCCTCCCAGTTACCTTCTTCCGTTACATCATAAAATTCACAGAACAGGGGGGCTTTTTCTCCCAGGATGCTTTCTATCTCCGCCTTACTCCATACATAAAACTTACCTTCCACCCCTTCAGAATCTGCATCCAGGGCTGCATAAAAGCCGCCCTGCGCATCTGTCATCTCCCTTTCTATAAATTCCAGGGTATGGGTAATGGTATCTGCATATATTTTATTGCGGGTAAGCTGGTAGGCTTCACAAAGGGTATCAATCAGTAAGGCATTGTCATACAGCATTTTCTCAAAATGCGGGGCCAGCCACTTTTCATCGGTGCTGTAACGGGCAAAACCGCCGCCCAGCTGATCGTAAATGCCGCCCTGCAGCATTTTATCCAGCGAAAGAAGGGCCTGCTCCAGCGCTGCCGGCGCCTGAAAGCTGTAGTGGTAGCGCAACAGATACTGGATGGTAAAGGTGCCGGGGAACTTGGGCGCCCGGCCAAAACCACCCCAGGTTTTATCGGCCTGGGTAAGTATGTTGTTGAAAATGGTATCGCATTGTTCCCGGGTAAACAGCTCCTCTTTAGGAATGCCCGGCAGTAGTGCTGTTTGGGTGCCAAACTGGTTGGCCTGTGCCAGGTGTGTTGTAAGTGTATTGGCCTGCTGCTCAATATCTTCCCGGCGCTCTTTAAATGCCTGGGCCAGTGACAGCAGCACATCTTTCCAGGAGGGGCGGTTAAAGGCTTTTACCGGCGGGTAATAAGTGCCGCCGTAAAAAGGCCTTTTATCCGGCGTTAAAAAAACGTTCAGGGGCCAGCCACCCGCGCCGGTCATAGCCTGCACGGCATCCATATAAATATGATCCAGGTCCGGGCGTTCTTCCCGGTCTATCTTAATGTTAATGAAATGTTCGTTCATGATGCCGGCAGTGGCGGCATCCTCAAAGCTTTCCCGCTCCATTACATGGCACCAGTGGCAGGCAGCATAACCA
>NZ_DATCRF010000282.1:0-7131 GCF_036569125.1 Chitinophaga sp.
GCCAACGCATCCCTGGCATACTCGCTGAAAGGCTTTACCATCCAGGGTAACCTGAACTACAATGGCTCCTACATTGTAAGCCTGGGTGAAGATGCAGAAACGGATGTGATCCGCGATGCACGCACACAGATAGATGCCAACGCATCTTACCAGCTCAGCAAACGGTTTACCATATACGTAGAAGCGCAGAACCTTACCAATGCGCCGCAGCGGGCCTATTTCGGGCAAAAGAACCGCATCTACGAAAAACAGTTTTATTCCTACTGGGGACGGGCAGGCGTAAAATTCAGGATGTAATTGCAAATCCATTCAAGACACATAACACAACGTAAAACCATGACAGAGTTATTAGCGGAACAGTTAAAAGTACAGATCTACGAGAGCAGGAAAGCCATGGGGCAGGCAGCAGCGGAAATGGCGGCTGCCTGCATCCGGGAACTGTTACAAACGCAGGGAACAGTGAACATTATTTTTGCCGCAGCAGCATCCCAGAACGAGTTCCTGGAAGCGCTGGTGCAGCAGGACATTAACTGGCAGCAGGTGCAGGCGTTCCATATGGATGAATACACCAGCCTGCCGGAAAATGACAGCCGTTTATTCGGTATTTTCCTGAAGGAGAGGATCTTTGGAAAGGTGCCCTTCAAACACGTGTATTATATTAACGGACAGGCTGCGGACCGTGCTGCGGAATGTGAGCGGTATGCAAAATTGCTGCAGCAATACCCCGTGGATATTACCTGTATGGGCATTGGCGAGAACAGCCACCTGGCCTTTAATGACCCGCATGTAGCGGATTTTAACGATCCGCAGCTGGTAAAGATCGTGGACCTGGATGAGGCGTGCAAGCAGCAGCAGGTAAATGAAGGCTGTTTTGAGAATACCGCACAGGTGCCCGTTGATGCGTTTACGTTAACCATACCGGCCCTGCTGAAAGCGCGTTACATTTTTTGCATGGTGCCCGGTACTTCTAAGGCAGAAGCGGTGTTTCATACGCTGAACGATGATATTTCAGAAGAATATCCATCCACCATCCTGAGAACGCATGCCAATGCAGTGCTGTTCCTGGATAAGTCCAGCGCAGAAAGGATCGTGCCTGCAGGCACAGCCCGCTGATTATTAGCCGCAGAAGCATGAAATTTAATAGCAGGAAACCTTAAAAAATACATACATGGAACAGCCTTTAATTGAAGACCTGTCAGTGTATCACCAGCTGACCAGCAGCTTGTTCAAATGGCCGCAAAGCGCCGCTGAATGGGCGCAGTACCGGCTTTCAGATGAGCAGGTGGCGCATTTTAACGAGTATGGTTATGTGAGTAATATAAAATTGCTGGAAGAATGGCAGGTGGATCAGCTGAACGAAGAGCTGGCAGACATCACAGATCCTGCGCATCCCGGCAATGAATTATTTTATGAGTTTGCCTCTAACGAATCATCCGATGCCAACACGGTGTTATTTCATGCATTGGGCGCCTGGCGCATTACAAAAGGGTTTCACGATATTTTGTGGAACCCTGCTTTTGTAATGGCAGCCAGTCAGCTGCTGGGCAATAAGGCCGTACGTTTCTGGCACGATCAGCTGTTTTGCAAACCGGCCCGGCATGGCGGGGTAGTGGCCTGGCACCAGGATTATTCCTACTGGACGCGTACCACCCCCTTGCAGCATTTAACCTGCTGGGTGGGGCTGGATGATGCCACTACGGAAAACGGCTGCCTCTATTACGTGCCTTACAGCCAGCACTGGGGTTTGCTGGATAAGCCTGAGCTGGCGGGCGATATGGAAGGTGTGCTGGATTACCTGACGCCGGAGCAGAAAGCCGCTTTTAAACCCATTCCTATTGAGCTGAAGAAAGGTTACGCTGCATTCCATCATCCTTTAATGGTGCATGGTTCGTATGCGAATAAGTCGGAACGTTCCCGGCGTGCGTTTGTGCTGAATGTATTTGCAGATGGTACCTTATCCAACTCAGATCAGGAGCTGCTGCCTAAAACGCCTGGCATACCTAAAGGAGAAAAAATGAAAGGACAGTTTTACCCGCTGCTGTTTGACCCGGCGGTGCAGCTGTAAAAAAGGTTTAGATGAAAATATTATTCTTTTGCCCCCGCTGGGGGCAAGCGCATGTACCCTGGAATGTATTTGCCCAACAGGTAAAAGCAGCGGGGTACGATGGTGTGGAGACTGATGTGCCGGCGGACGAAAAGGAGCGGGAACAGGTGCTGGAAGCGCTTGCAAAACATGGCCTGCTGCTGATAGCCCAGCACTGGGAAACCGTAACGCCGGATTTTGACGCGCACCTGCCGGCGTATGTGGAAAGACTGCAGCGCATGGCGGCCGTATCGCCCGTATGCATAAACGCACAAACGGGGCGTGACTTTTTTACCATGGAGCAGAACGGGCAATTAATAAACGCAGCATCGCAGGTGGCAGCAGCAACAGGTATACCGGTATACCATGAAACGCACCGCAGCAAGTTCAGTTTTGCCGCACACGTTACCGCGGCATACCTGCAGCAATTTCCCCGCTTGCAGCTAACCCTGGACCTTTCCCATTGGATAGCGGTGGCAGAAAGCTTTTTGCAGGAGCAGCAGCCGGCCGTAGCGCTGGCTGTTAGCCGAACGCGCCATATTCACGCCAGGGTAGGGCATACCCAGGGGCCGCAGGTAAGCGACCCGCGTGCGCCGGAATGGGAAGCCGCATTACAGGTGCACCTGGATTGCTGGGATGAAATAGTGCGCATTAACAAACAGGCCGGCCTGCAGCAGCTAACGGTAACGGCTGAATTTGGGCCACCCCCTTATATGCCGCTGCTGCCTTATACACAGCAGCCGGTGGCCAGCCAGTGGGATATAAACCTTTACATGAAAGCCCTGCTGAACAGCAGGTATAACCTTAACCCGTTTGCATGAAAAAGGAGAACAGGATCACCGAATCGCCCTCGCCTTACCGGCATATAGAGCAGATGTCTACAGAGGAAATTGTGCGCTCTATTAATGAAGAGGATCAGAAAGTAGCGCTGGCAGTAAAAAAAGTATTACCGGCTGTTACTGCGCTGATAGAAGCCGCCTCCTTACTGCTGGTAGCAGGCGGACGCGTGTTTTATATGGGCGCCGGTACCAGTGGCCGTTTAGGTGTGCTGGATGCCAGTGAGTGCCCGCCTACCTACGGGGTAGATGCCGGTATTATCAACGGCCTGATGGCCGGTGGCGATGCAGCATTGCGTTTTGGGATCGAAGATGCAGAAGACAGCTATGAAACCGGCTGGCAGGATTTGCAGCAGCACAACATCAAACCCGGTGATTTTGTAACAGGCATTGCAGCCAGCGGTACCACACCTTACGTGGTGGGTGCTTTGCGGCAATGCCGGAAGCATAACATTGCTACCGGCTGTATTGTATGTAACCCCGGATCGCCGGTAGCCAGCCATGCGGATTATCCTGTTGAAGTAATAACAGGGCCCGAATTTATTACCGGCAGCACCCGTATGAAAAGCGGCACTGCGCAGAAAATGGTGCTGAACATGATCTCCACTGCCCTGATGATACGCCTGGGCCGCGTGCATGATAACCGCATGGTGTATATGCAGATCACCAATGAAAAATTAACGGACCGTGGTACACGTATGTTAATGGAAACCGGCGGCATCGCTGATTATGAAAAGGCAAAAGCATTGCTGCTGCAGCACGGCAGCGTGCAGGCGGCATTAACAAACCTGTAAACAAGCGTATGGCAGTAGCAGTAAGCATACAAGACAGCACCACTACCGGTAGCGGCTATAGAAAGAACCTGCTGCTGATCGGGATCTTCTTTTTTATTTTCGGTTTCATCAGCTGGATCAACGGCACTTTAATTCCTTACCTGAAAATAGCCTGTGAGCTGCAGGAGTGGCAGGCTTACCTGGTTACTTTTGCTTTTTATATTTCCTATACAGCCATGGCCATACCAGCCAGCCGATTGCTGCAGCAAACCGGTATGATCAAAGGTATGAGCGCCGGTTTATACATTATGGCCGCCGGTTGCTTACTGTTTGTGCCGGCAGCGCTTAGCCGCAGCTATGGCCTGTTCCTGACCGGTTTGTTCTTAACCGGTGGCGGGCTTACCCTCTTGCAAACAGCCGTTAACCCTTACGTTACTTTATTGGGCCCTGCTGAAAGCGCGGCCCGCCGTATCAGCATTATGGGCATTTGCAATAAGGTGGCCGGTATACTGGCCCCGCTGATCATGGGCAGCATTATCCTGAAAAATTCCGGGGGCCTTATCAGCGAGCTGGCGCAAATGAGCGAAGTACAAAAAAAGCTGCGCCTGGATGAGCTGGCGCATGATGTAATACTGCCGTATTGTATACTCACTGCTATACTGGTGCTGGTAGCTATTTTGCTGCGCTTTGCACACCTGCCGGATCTTAAGCCGGCAGCGCCGGAAGCTGCTGCTACCGCCCCTGTTGCCGGTAGTATACGTTTTCTGCCGGGGTTTACCGCTATCTTTTTTGCCGTAGGCGCAGAGGTGCTGGCCGGTGATACCATCGGCAATTATGGCCTGTACCACGGCATTAGCCTGGACATAGCCAAGAACTTTACCTCCTATGCATTGTTTTGCATGATGGTAGGTTATATTGCAGGCGTGTGGGCCATTCCGCGTTATATATCGCAGCAAAAGGCTTTTTATGCATCTACCTGGCTGGGCTTAATGCTAACGGTGCTGGTTATACTCTTACCTGCAAAAGCCTCTATTGCAGGCGTGGCGCTGCTGGGGCTTGCCAATGCCATGTTATGGCCTGCCATCTGGCCACAGGCATTAAAAGGGCTGGAAGGTAAGGCGCTGGCGCGTGGCTCCGCAGTGCTGATCATGGGCATTGCCGGCGGCGCCTTGATGCCTTTATTGTATGGCTGGCTGGCAACTGTATTTAACAATCAATACGCTTATTGTATATTAATACCGGCATACGGGTTCCTGGTTTATTACAGCAATGCAGGAAAGAAACAAGCTAAATAACCTTACATGACTAACAAAACGGGCCATTACCGCTGGGCTATTTGCAGCCTGCTGTTTTTTGCAACCACCATCAATTACCTGGACCGGCAGGTGGTAGGCTACCTGAAACCTATACTTGAAAAGGAATTTAACTGGACCGAAACAGATTACAGCCATATAGTAATGGCCTTTACCGCAGCCTATGCCTTTGGGCTGCTGCTGTTCGGCCGCGTGATAGATAAGCTGGGCAGCAAGCTGGGATACAGTATTTCCATTGCCATCTGGAGCATTGCCGCCATGCTGCATGCAGTGGTAAAAACTACGCTGGGTTTTGGCATTGTAAGGGCCAGCCTGGGTTTGGGCGAATCCGGCAATTTTCCTTCCGCCATTAAAACCGTAGTAGCCTGGTTCCCTAAAAAAGAAAGAGCGCTGGCTACCGGTTTTTTTGATTCAGGGGCCAACATAGGCGCTGTACTGGCGCCGGTGGTAATACCCTGGTTGCTGGGTGTTTATGGCTGGCAGGCCGCTTTTGTTATTACCGGTAGCTTAGGCATTTTGTGGTTAATAGCCTGGCTGTTTATGTATGAAGTGCCTGCAAAGCATAAAAAGATAAGCTCACAGGAGCTGGCTTATATTGAAAGTGATGCAGATCCTTTAACGCCCCAGGGACAAGGTGTTTCCTGGTTTAAGCTGTTCGGGCTAAAACAAACCTGGGCATTCATTATTGGTAAGTTCTTTACAGATCCTATCTGGTACTTTTTCATGTACTGGCTGCCTTCTTATTTTTCCAGCGCCTTTCACCTGGATCTGAAAAAGCCTACGCCGCCATTGATCATTATTTATACAGCCGCCACAGTAGGCGCTTTGGGCGGAGGTTATCTTTCATCCATGCTCATAAAAAAGGGCTGGCCGGTGTATAAAGCGCGCAAATATGCGCTGCTGGTATCTGCCTTAACAGTGCTGCCTATCTTTGCTTCGCGGTATACGCAGGATATCTGGGTAGTGGTAGGGTTGATCAGTCTTTCCATTGCCGGTAATGCTGCGTGGAGCGCCAACATTTACACCATTGTATCTGATATGCTGCCGGCTAAGGCTGTAAGCTCTGTGATAGGTATCGGAGGCATGGCCGGCGCTATTGGCGGGGTGCTGTTTCCCATGGGTATTGGCGCAGTGCTGGACCATTACAAAGCGCTGGATAATATTACTGCGGGGTATAACATTATCTTCATCTTTTGCAGTCTTTCTTTTTTGCTGGCCTGGCTGCTGATACACTGGCTTACGCCGAAGATGGAACCCATAGACTTCTGAGCCATCACACCTGATTCATAACATAATGATAACTTAGCCAACTTTCATTTTGCAGTAATTTGGCCGCTTCTGTTTAAGTAATAAACGTAGCAAAATTATTGTATCATGAATTGGAATTGTAAACGTATAGCCCTGGCCGTAACGCTGGTGCTGGCAGGCACATTTGCAGCCCGGGCGCAAAAGGCAAAGTATGTAGTGATGATCAGCATTGACGGCCTGCGCCCCGACTTTTACCGCGAAGCAACCTGGCCCACGCCTAATCTACACTGGCTGGCAGCACAAGGCGTTTCCGCCGACGGGGTAAGAGGAGTGCTGCCCACTGTAACCTATCCATCCCACACCACCATTATGACCGGTGTAATGCCCGCCCGCCATGGCATTTATTACAATACGCCTTTTGAGCGCGAAGGACAAACAGGCCGCTGGAACTGGGAAAATAACCTCATCAAAACAACTACTTTATGGCAGGCCGTTAAGCAAAAAGGCGGCACCACTGCTGCGGTACACTGGCCGGTAACGGTCGGTGCAAGCTATATAGATTATAACCTGCCGGAATCGCCCAAAGGCAAGCCGGGTGAAGATCCCTTAAAACCTATGCGCGACGCTTCCACGCCCAAAGGTCTGTTTGAAGAAGCAGAGAAAAATGCAGTTGGCAGGCTGGATACCGCAGATATAGGCGGCGACTACCTGAGCCTGGATGAAGATATTGCCCGCCTCACGTCTTACCTGGTACAAAGCTATAAGCCTACATTAACCACCGTGCACCTGGTTTGTGTAGACCATTTTGAACACCTGGGTGGCCGCGAGGGACTAGGCGTGAACCGGGCCATTGCCAATGCCGACCGCGCTGTAGGCCA
>NZ_DATCRF010000283.1:0-14450 GCF_036569125.1 Chitinophaga sp.
AACATATGCTCTACGGATTCATTCAGCAGGAAAACAGCCTTGAACCCATCCCCTTTGCTTCCCTGCGGGATGTATCGGCAAAGGCCATATGCGAATCAAATGTTTATGGTTTTTATAGTATCATACTCCCGGCAGGCGAACATGTGCTGCAGGTTTCCTTTACAGGATCATCATCAAAAACCGTAACCATAGATCTCACTAAAAATACCCAGCTGAATTTTTTCCTTTCTCCGGCCCTGTTGCCTGAAACCCAGGTAGCAGCGGGCAACATGCTGAAAAGGGATGCCAGTATTAAGCTGGACAGGTACCAGTCCGGCTTATATAGTAATATGCTGGGCGAAACCGATCCTGTACGTGCCCTGTATTTATTACCCGGCAATATGGAAAGCCAGGAATCAGGTGGTAAGCTATTGGTAAGGGGCGGCGACCCGGGTCAAAGCCTTTTTTTCCTGGATGGCAACCAGGTGTTTAATCCGGCTCATTTACTGGGCGAGGTTTCCATCTTAGGCAATACCAGTATAAGATCTGTGCAGCAATATAAAAATGATTTTCCGGCCCGGCTTAGCGGAGCCACATCATCTGTAACCGAAATAAACTCAAAGGATGGTAATATGAACCGCTGGAGCGGGGAAGCAGAAGCCGGGCTAAACGCGGTTTCCGCTACCATAGAAGGCCCGCTGAAGAAAAACCGTACTGCAATGATGGCCTCTGTAAGACAAAGCGTGGGAGATGCTTTTAACCAGGACATGTTTGCCTACGACGCCTTATTTGGAGATACGCATGTTAAGCTCACCCATCTGCTTAACAGGAATAATAAATTACAGCTAAGCGCTTATGTGGGCAATGACCGGCTTCAATTAACACAGGATAGCCAGGAATACCTGCAAAAGTGGAGCAATGCGCTGTTTACGGCAAACTGGAACCACGTGTTGAACAGCCGCTCTTTTGTAAATACTACCTTTAATGTAAGCGGTCATAATAATTACATTGCTTTGATGTATAAGCTGCCGGAGACAAACGATATTGGCGTGCCGGTAAGCACGAACCGTGTTTTCAATAATTATTCATCCGGCATCCGCTACGAGGCAAAAACGCAATTTGAGCTGGCCGTTTCCCCTGATGTGCAATCCCGCTTCGGGGCAAAGTTTGAGTATAATATCCTGCATGCTTACAACACGCTTATTACAGAAGATTTTAAAGAGCAAACAAATGATTATCCCGTTGCACGCTCACCCCATTTTTCAAACCTGACAGCCTATTATGAAAATGATATCAACATAGGCGCCAACCTGCTGATAAGGCCTGGTGTTCAGTTTAACAGCTATAAATATGATACGTATAGCTACCAGGTTTTTCAGCCAAGATTTTTCACCAGCTACCGGATAAATGACGATCAGCAGGTCAACGTTTCCTATGCGCATACCGGGCAAATGCTGCACCTTGTTACCAGCCCTTACACCGGTATTAACCGGGAAGTGTGGCTGCCGGCCAGCTCCCGGTTAATGCCCGAAGAAAGCCGTATGATAAACCTTGGGTACCAGTTTAAGAACCGGCGCCTGGTGAATATTACGGCGGATGTTTATTACAGGAAGATGAATAATGTAACCGGCTTTGCTGAAAATGTAAACATCCTTTTCAATGGCGATTCCGTAGAAAATAAGATCATTGCGGGCAAAGGGTGGAGCTATGGCGCTGAATTAATGTGCGAAAAGAGGTTTGAAAAATTTAAAGTACTCGCCTCCTACACACTTTCCTGGAGCTGGCGGCAGTTTGACAGCGCCTATAACGGCCAACGGCAACCCTACCGGTACGACCGGCGTAACCATATCAATGTTTTAGTGGAATATCATCCTATTAAAAAGCTGGACCTAAGCCTGCTCTGGCATTTTAATACCGGCGGGTGGATCACGCTTCCTGCTGCCGTATCCCTGGATCCGGAAAAGAATATGATCAATCCCGGGCAGAATGCAAAGCCTCCGTTCAAAGGCCCCGCTAGCAACCGGGTAAATTTGAATGCCGCCTGGTACTTTGATACCAAAAAGGTGCGGCATACTTTGATTGCCGTCATCAGCGCTATTAATCAATCTGCTATGAAATATAGTACGGAGATCATAACGGAAGACAATAAGACCTATGATCTGAATATGTACCCCAATGAGCTGTTTAAATTCAGCGCTTATTTAACCTATAAATTATCTTTCTAAATTTTTTTTCCGGGCCGATAGGAGTTCTTCAACATTTGCTGTCTTACATACAAATTGATTCACTAAAAAGAGTTTACAAACTAAAAATCGAATTTGACCATGAAAAGAGTAATGATCGCATTGATGGCGTGCACCTTTCTGTTTGCCTGTAAAAAGGATGATGCTACACCTGATCCCTATAATAACAGTGATGAATCCTATCAGTCAACCAATGAAATAATATCCGACGGCGCAGTAATGTACACCAACAATGATATAATACGTGATCAGGCGCTGATAGCGGATTATATTACCCGTATGGGCTTCTCGCCGGAGACGCCGGGCCCCAATGATCTCTCCTCTTACTCACTCACATTTACCGGCGGTAACAACGTATTGCGGGGAACCAGAAAAGCAGAGATCATCAGCAAGAACGATTCGTTAATGGTGATTGCTGAATTGGAGAGCACTACTGATAACCCAGGCCCAAAAGCAGTTTCAGATTCTTTACTGGATCTGTTGCCACAGTACAGTCCTCTGCGGGAATGCCCCACTTATTATACCAATCCATGCAGCTACCGGAAAAAATTTCCTATCCTTATCTCCAGGGGTAATTATGCTATTCCTTATTTGGTTGCCATCTGTTCAACTACTACCTGGAGGCCCATATTTGGTGTGATGATGCCACTCACGAACAAGGGATATATCGCAGGGCCTTCCATGATCTTAAACGACAGCCTTTTAATTGATAAAATAAAGAATAACACAACGCTGACCTATCATGATGATGTGCTGCAAAGAGATATTACTACGCAAAGATATGATACCGTTGTGGTGCGGATCATGCACCGTCCTCTGAAAAAGCAATAGTGAAGCAGTAGTGATGGAGTTAAAAAAGGCTGTCATGCTTAAGCGTGACAGCCTTTTTAGATAGCTTAATTCAATAGTTCCCGCTACTTCACCCGTACATACCGCTCAATGATCTCACGGTCAACACCTGCACCTTCTACTTTCTCCATTCCCCGCTGTATCAACGTATCGTTACTGATGGTAACAGTAAAATCAAATGTTTTGCCTTCCCAGTTCCGGTCTCCGTAATAATCCAGGTGCTCCGTGTAGGCATTACCGGTAAGCGTATAGCTGCCCCCGCCAGCATCAAAATGGTTTGACGAATCTTTCGGGCTGTTAAGGTCATGCTTTAAAAAAGCAAAATGGGAATCATTGATGATCTTGATCATGCCGGATCCCTTTGTGTAATCAGTAACAGTGCTGTCGCCCTTTGTAATAGTGGTGCCGGATATCAGCCGCCAGGTACCGGTAATGGGCACTGTAGTGTTAGTGGTGGCGGTGTTAGTGTTAGTAGTGGTGGATGTGCATGACAGCAGCAGGGCGAAAGGTAATATAACAGGTAAAAGTGTATGTTTCATCTGATAAATATAAAAAATTAACGGTTTCATACCACTGGCCATTAATCGGCCAGCGGTTTTACCATAATATCCTTAAAATAAACAGTGCTGCCGGGATCATGGCCCTGTAGTGCAAAAGTACCGGATCCTATTTTACGGCCACTGTGGCTGGCATCCGGCTGGTAACCTTCCGGCTCTGTATAATCCACTACCGTTTTGTCATTTATTTTAATGATCACTCTTTTTCCTTTTACAATAATATGCTCTGTATACCATTCATTATCCTTTGCATATTTTTCCCTTACATCTACCACATCATATAAGCTACCGGTGCGCTTCCAGTCCGTGTGCGAATTATTCACCTGCACTTCAAAACCTTTTTCCGGCCAGCCTTTTTCCTGGTAAGCGGTATGAAAGTAAATGCCGGAGTTAGAGCCGGGCAGCGTCATTACCTGCGCTTTAAATTCAAAGTTCTTAAACTCATGCTGGTGTACCTCTCCAACATAAAATAAATGCGCTACCGGCCCATTTACTTTAATAGCGCCATTCTCTATTTTAAAAGTAGAATCGTGATCGCCTACTTTCCAGCCGTTAAACGTTTTTCCGTCGAACAGGGAAACCCAGCCTGTACCGCCTGCATTTTTCTGGGCGGTACAAAAATTAAAGAGCAGCGCAAGGCTGCAAAAGAGGAACATTTTTCTGTGTTGCATGGCTATTGATGATTTAGTGGAACGTATCCAATGTAATAAAAAAGTCCGGGTAAATTACCCGGACCTCTTAACTTATTTAAAAGCGCGTTTACAATTTTAATGTTCCTTCTATTGAGTCATCCAGCGTTTTTCCCATCATGGCGCCGGCAACCTGTTTCGCAAATGCTACAACTTGCCCATGTTTGGTATCCCAGTAATAGCCTTCTTCAGGCACTACTCTGATCACTGATATGCGCGGATCGTCCTGCCCTTCTGTGAACCAGGTTTTAAAAACGGGCTCCCACAGCTCCGCTATTTTTGCTTTGTCCTGGCTGATGGTGGCATGGCCGTAAAAGCTCAGAAAATCCGAATGAGTGCTGCCCTGGAATAACAGCTGTACAGCCGGGTCTTCTGCTATATCCATGTTCTTTTCGCTATCGGTAGCGCTCAGGAACCAGCAGGTACCATCATCATCTATGTGTTGAACGGCCATGGGGCGTACCGCAAATTGCTTACCGGTGGTAATATGGGTGCAGAAAAAACAGGTCTTAGCTTTTTCACCCAGCTCTTTCAGCTTTTGGGCGGCTTCCATGCCCTGCAGGTTTTCCCGGTTCTTTTCGGGCTGCTGTTGGTTAATGCTATCCATGGTTTTCTTTTTAAACCTGTACAAGTAAAACCATGCCAAACCGCCCCCCTCTTATATTATAGGGAGTTCAGCAATAGAGCATTTAGCTGGCTTTCTTTAACCGCGCTAATACTTTCTCTGTTTCCGCTTTATAGATGGTGATCAGGTGTGTACGGATAGAATCCGGTGTAGGGCTTTGTTTGCCGTTAGTGAGCAAGGTAATATTGGAAGAAGGCAATGCCGGCATATGGCAATCTATACAATTCTTTGCAAGGGTATTTGCAGGCAGCTCCGCCAGCTTGCAAAAATTATGGTTAGCCGTGTTATGGCAATGCATACAACGTTGGGAGAACAGCTCCATATTATTGCTTTCACTGTTATGCGGGTTATGGCAGGAGGAACAGTTCATGTCATTGCTTTTCATAAAACATTTGCTGGCAGTGAACAGCTGGTATTGCGTGCCATGTACATCCATTTGCGCCGTACGCTTTGGCGCCGTAAACTCAGGAAAGAAATAATCGGACAATGCATCGCCTGGTTTAAAGTCGAACATAGACTTTTGCGGTGCGCCTAAACCGGAATGACAAAGCGCGCACATATCCAGCTTTTGCTGATTTTTTAGCTCAGCTATCCGCGTCATGTACATAGCTTTCTTTTCCTGCGGATGATCGTTGTGAAACTGTACATGCTCCGCGGCAGGGCCATGACAGCGCTCACAGTCAATACCATAAACAACCTGGTTCTTTTCAAACGATTCTACAATATGTACACCCTGCATGTCTGTGCTTTTGCCTACCATAGCGCTATGGCAGCCAAAACAGGTGCTGGGTATCATGCGGTCAAACTTGGGATGATCTGCCGGAAAACCCGGGCTGTTAGCCCAGCTATGCGCCGGCACAAAATAAGAAAGGGGCAGCTGAAAATATTTCCCTGCCTGCCAGTACAAATAGGTTTGCGCTTTCCGGCCGGAACCTACCACAATATCAAAGCGATGGCTCTCCTGCGGCACACCATTATTGTAGGCTGCCTGGAACAAGCCGCTGTCGCGGGCTTCCATCACTACCTTTGCAGCGTTGCTGTAAGTAAAAATATGATCCGGTGCAGTGAACGATCCTTTTATGGTAGAAGTATTGGCCGGCCTGGAAGTATGGTAATGCGCCGTGCCCATGTACGCATCAAAAATATCTTTATGGCAGCCGGCACAGGCAGCGGCGCCTGCATACTGCGGTCCCCTGAAGGCAGCCTCATTTTTTTCCGACTTATTGATACATTGTGAAAGAATAGTGATACAGGCAATAATACAGCAGGATACGTACAACAGGCGTTTATTCATAACGGTAGATGATACCCGAAATATACAAATCCTTCATAATTATTCCTTCGCCAGCTGAATAATATCCACTCCATTCACCACATCTTTATTAAAATCATTAATGGTAACATGGATCATGGCCAGGCCCAGCTCTGTTAAGGTGCAGAAACCATTGGGAAATAAGCTGCGGCCAATAGGGAATACCCAGCCAATGTATTTGTAAAGAGGATGGGCATTATGCAATCCTTTAATGGCCTTAATAAATCCCGGCCTGAAAGCATATGCCCTGTGGAAAGGCAGCCTCCGCAAGGCATTTTCTGTTTTGCCTTTTACGCGCGCCCACATGCTGCGGCCTATTTCCGTACTATCCGTACCTGCGCCGGATACATAACAGAAAACCATTCCCGTGTTCAGGCGGCTAAGGGTTTCTGCTACGTGCATAGTAAGCGTGTAGGTGACTTTATAATAGGCCGGCTCCTTCATGCCTACAGACGATACGCCCAGGCAAAAGTAACAGGCGTTATAACCGCGCAGATGTTTTTCTATGGGCGACAGATCATAGAAATCTGTATGAATGATCTCCGTAAGCTTAGGGTGGGTAATGCCCAGGCTTTTGCGGTTAATAATTAAGACCGCTTCTACCAGCGGGTTTTGCAAACACTCGTGTAATACGCCTTCTCCTACCATGCCGGTGCTGCCTGTAATAATGGCTCTGATCCCTTTGTTGTTCATTGGTAAAATATTTTTTCTGATGTTTCCAATTCCGCTGACCGGTGGCTGCGGTGGATTTCCGGCAGCCGGGCTACGGCCAAAAGTAGCCAAATTTACCTTGCTGCCAAACCGGCTGGCTTTTTTTAACGTTTTTCACTACTTTCATAGCGAGAAAGCGTAATTAGCAAAAACAGATAATTATCCACCCTACCTATGTATGAGTACCTGACGTTCCGGAAATTTGCTACCCAGGATGAGGCCTGTGCAGTACAGGAGCTATTAGTTGAGAATGATATTCCCTGCGTGCTGGAAGCAGACCCGGTGCTACTGCCCTCTACTTTCATAGGTCAGAACTTCGATCTTCCCTACCGTTTAAAAATACCTTCCAATTGTTTCCGTGCTGCGGATGCCCTGCTGTGGCAGCCTGTGAGCGTGCACACACATGAAGCGGAAAGCGATTATTACTTACTGTCTTTCACTGATGAGGAGCTGATGGAGGTGATAGAAAAACGGGATGAGTGGGGAACTTATGATTACGCGCTGGCCCTGCAGCTGCTGCAGGCAAGGGGGCTGGCCTTAACCACCAGCGACCTGGAACGCATTAACCAGGAAAGGTTCACCACACTGGCTACCCCGGATAATGGCAGCACTATATGGACGGTGATCGGCTATCTTTCCGCCCTGCTTGGGGGAATGCTGGGGCTTTTCATTGGCATTTTCCTTTTCACCGCTAAAAAAACTTTGCCGGACGGCTCACGCATGTATGCTTACAGCCAGGATACCCGGCAACATGGGAAATACATTATGCTCCTGGGATTTATTTCCATCCCTTCCTGGATCTGTTATGCCGTGTATTTTAACGGCAGTTTGCCAGGGCTGGGCACTATTTTCAGGTTGATGTCGAGTGTACATTTTTAGTGTACCCGGTTACATTTCCCCTCACTTTTACGGACCTTTGCCTTTATCACCAGGATTTTGAACCAATGAAAAAACAATGGCGTTCGCTGAGCGATTCTGAAAACTACAAACAGGGCAAATTTGAGAACCTATCTCCCACGCCCATGCTGGCGGAAAATGCTTCTTACGGGCAAATTATCCGTGACCAGTTTAAGCGGCCGGCTACTATACAACCCTCACATGTTCTACCATCTGTAAAAACAAACCTGGCAGCACTGCATTCGGAAACACCGGTGGTGGTATGGTTCGGGCATTCCTCTTACCTTATTCACTGCAAAGGCGTTAATATACTGGTTGATCCTGTTTTCAGCGGGCGTGTTTCGCCCATAGCCGGTATGATGAAAGCCTATCCCGGTACAGATGTGTATAAACCGGAGGATATGCCTGCCATTGACCTGATGATCATTACCCACAACCATTATGATCACCTGAACCGCAAAACGCTGACACAGCTGAAACCCAAAACCACCGTCTTTTACACACCATTGGGTGTGGGCCGGGATATTGCAGATTGCTTCGGTAATGATGATACGCGTATTACGGAAATGGACTGGTGGGAAACAGAAAGCCCTATGCCCGGCATTACGCTTACAGCTGCACCGGCCCGGCACTTTTCCGGCAGGGGGCTGCGGCGCGGTACTTCATTATGGAGCTCCTTTGTACTGCAATTGTATGGTTATACCATTTACATAGGCGGAGATTCCGGCTATGACACTCACTTTAAAACCATTGGTGAAAAATACGGCCCCATGGACCTGGCCATCCTGGAGTGCGGACAATACGATGAGGCCTGGCCTTATATACACATGATGCCCGATGAAACGCTGCAGGCTGCTACAGACCTGCAGGCAAAGCTGCTGCTGCCGGTGCACTGGGGAAAATTTACATTAGCAAATCATCCCTGGAATGAGCCCATTACGCGGCTTACACAGCTGGCAAAACAAAAAGGCTTCCCGGTAGCAACTCCGCTGATCGGTGAGCCGGTGAATATGCTGCAACAGAACAGCTGGCAAAACTGGTGGACGGAAAGCCAGGCGCAGAATGCAAGACCATAAACCGGCGAAGGAGGTTCATAGAGACCATTTAAAAGACTTAAATGTAAAAGTGGAATACAGCTTTTAAAGATTCGCTGCATTCCACTTTTATATTTTACATTTAAAATTTTACATTTTACATTCTCACCAAACATACGTAGCCACCGCCCCACTATCCAGCGAGCTGGTAACTATCTTATTATTGAACGCTATATTAAATGTTTGCGCCTCGCTGCCATCGTTAATAACGATCAGCACCTTTTTGCCATCCTTTGTTTTAAAGGCTACATTGTTTAACTGCCCGGGAACATTCGTGCTGATGCGCACTGCGCCGGGCCGCACGAATTTGGATGCATGTGCAATAATGTAGTAGGCTACATTCCTTTCTACCAGGTCATTTGGGCCGATGGTCACTGCGCCCATACACTCTGTGCAGCCGCCCTTTGTATGCGGGTTGTAAGCCGGATCAGCCGCCAGGTTCCATTCTATTACATTCCGGCTCCAGTTACGGGTAGCACCTATGATCAGGGTGCTAACATGCCATCTCAGGTTCTTATCAAAGGTGCCGGGCTTGCCCACCCATTGCTCTGTAAAGTATAAGTGCTTCTGCGGGTATGCATCATGCACCTTGCTTAATGCCGTAATAGGACCGGCATACAGGTGAAATGCGCTGCCGTCAATATACTGCCGTGCTGTGGGATTATCCAGCACCGTAATGGGGTACTCCGGTTTATCGGCATTATGATCATAGATGATGATCTTTGTTTTAATGCCGGCAGCTTTAAAGGCCGGGCCTAAATGGTTGGCAATAAAGTCGGCCTGTTCTGCAGGCTGCATTACCATGCTGGGCACATTACCGCCATGCAAAGGCTCGTTCTGCGGGGTAATGGCATCAATGGTAATACCGGCGGCCTTCATAGCCTTTATATACTTCACAAAGTATTGCGCATATACACCGTAGTACTCCGGTTTTAAGCTGCCGCCTTTAAAGCTGTTATTGCTTTTCATCCAGGTGGGAGCAGTCCAGGGAGAGCCTAATATTTTAATGGATGGGTTGAGCGCCAGTATTTTTTTGAGCACGGGTATCACATCCTTTTCATCTTCCTTTATGCTGAAATGCGCCAGGCTGGTATCTGTTTGCCCGGCAGGCATTTCGTCGTAAGTGAAAGTAGTATCGCTGAGGTCTGATGCGCCAATGGTTACACGTAAATAGCTTACGCCAATGTTATTGCCGCTGGTCAGGAACAGCTCTTTCAGTAAAGCATCCTGCCTGGCGGGCGAAAGCGAGTGAATTAAGGTAGCGCTGCCACCGGTAAGCGCATATCCAAAACCATCTATTTCCTGGAAGCTTTGCGCTGCATTTACCGTAATGGTGGGATGATTGTTCTTCGCGGTTTTAAATACCAGGCCGGCGGGCTGTTTGGTAAAGGTTACCGAGCGGTCTGATTTTGTAAGCCAGTACGATACGCTGCCGTTCTGTGCATATACTGTTGTTGTAAAAAGGGCGCCTAACAATAATAATACTTTCATCTTTTCCATCGTTATTTGTCAATCATTTTATAAACCCGTACATAATCTACTTCCATGGCGGTGGGAAAAGCATTGTCGTCAATGCCCTTTTGACCGCCCCAGTCGCCGCCTACGGCTACATTCAGCAACAGGTGAAAACGTTTATCGAAGGGCCATACCTTGTAACCGGTACCTTCATTCTTAAATTCAAATACCAGCTGGTCATCAATAAATCCCTGCATGTATTGCGGGGTCCAGTCTACCCGGTACAAATGAAATGCCGTAGTAGCATTCTCAATAATCTTAGTAGCTGTTTTTTGAGTATTGATCTTGAAATAATATGCTTCTGTATGCGCGGTAATATGAATGTTGTTGAGATCATACCCTACATGCTCCATGATATCTATTTCGCCCGACTTAGGCCAGTTGCCATAAACCCAGTCTGTTGGCAGCATCCAGATGGCGGGCCAGGTGCCTCTGCCGGCGGGCAGCCTGGCTTTAATCTCAAAACGGCCGTACAGGAAATCGCCTTTATTTTTGGTAACGATACGTGCAGAGGTGTAGTGCTTCCCTTCCATACTTTCTTTGCGGGCAGTAATGGAAAGTACGCCATTGGCTACGGACGCATTTTTAATGCTGTTGGTGTAATACTGCAGCTCATTGTTGCCCCAGCCCCTGCCGCCAATATCATAGCCCCATTTGGTGGAATCCGGTAAACCGCTGTAGTTAAATTCATCGGCCCATACCGGTTTTTTCTCAAACTGCCAGTGTTTGGTCTTGGGTGATTGTGCTTGCGCGATTAATGGCAGAACGCATAACAAAACAAATAATAAATGGTTTCCTCGTGCCTTCATAACGGTATTTGTTTTTATGAAAGCGGCGGGGGAATGTAAACATTCCTGCCCGCCGGCTCTCATTTCATCAAATATATTTCTTTTTTTCTGTTCCTTTTTGCTTCCCCAAAAAGGAACCAAAAAGGGGCCCGCAACCGGTTACCGCCCGGTTGCGGTGTGGTTCCCTGATTAAGCTTTTTTGCTACTGTGGCGCCGGGCTGTTGAACCTCTCTTGCGCCACTTTATTCCTTGCTTTATGTTACTGTGATGCCGGGATTTTTAGCCCGGATACCCAGACAACTGTTGTTATTTTGTGCCGCCCCATTCCTTGCTCTGCTCGATCTTGGTGTTGTCCAGCTCTAACAGCGGAATAGGTAATATTTCGTTCTTGCCGGCTACAAATCCGCGGGTAGCCAGTACCGTAGCGGCTCTGCCGGTACGCACCAGGTCAAACCAGCGCTTGCCTTCGCCTGCCAGCTCTAAACGGCGCTCATTGAAAATGTTATCAAAAGTAGCTTGTATAGCAGGTAAGCCTACACGGGCGCGTACGGCATTCAGCAGCGCATAGGAGCGGGTGCCGGCCAGGCCGCTTTCGCCATTGCGCACGCGGGCCTCTGCTTCCATCAGGTAGGTATCTGCCAAACGGATCTCGTACATATTAATGCCGAAGTTCAGCTCAGAAGGGCCACCGCCGGTGCTTTTGTTAGATACACGGCCGGCAAATTTCTCCAGGAAATAACCGGTGTTGTTGTAGCCTTTTTCATAAGAGGCAATACCGTTCTTTTCAAGGCTGTCAAGATTAGCAACGGTATAGAGATAACGGGGATCGTTATGAATGGCGTTGAACAGGTTGGTTGTAATAGGCAGGAAGCTCCAGCCGGATACATAATCAGGCGCACCTGTTTTTAATGCCTTATAAGCGCGGGGGCCTACCATAATGCCCAGCACATTACCTTCTGAACAGGATACGCAATCCCAGTTACCGGCAGAAGTAGAGGTGAAAGACATTTCAAAAATGGATTCTGAGTTGAACTTTGTTTTCCACAGATCACCAAAATTAGCCAGCAGCTTATAACCGTAGGTAGCGCTTACATCGCCGGGAGTGGCGCCATTCACTTCCTGGAATTCTGCAATAGCCTCTGTCCACTTCTGCTCCCACAGGTATACCTTACCCAGCAGGGCATGTGCGGTGCCTTTGGTTACGCGGCCGCCTTCTGAAGCTGCATTAATGGTATTGGGCAGGTTTGTTTCTGCAATAGCTTCTTTCAGGTCTTTTTCTATCTGCGCATATACTTCCTGCGGTGTTACCTGGGGTATATTATACCAGTCGTTCTTTTCAATAGGTTCCAGCGTAAGCGGTATGTTCTTGAAAAAGCGTACCAGGTCAAAGTAAAAATAGGCGCGCAGCAATTTTGCTTCTGCAGTAAAACGCGCTTTGGTATTTTCATCCATAGCGGTTACACCGGGCAGCTTTTGCAGCAGCTTGTTGGCACGGAAAACACCCTGGTAGCTGTTAGCCCAGATATCGTCCTGCGGGCCGGTGGCCGGCGTTAAGGTGTAGTTGGAAATAACCTGCAGCTGGCTTACGTCGTTAGGGCCGCCGCCGCCAGCCAGGTGATCGTCTGATGCAGCATCTGCCACACCTACCTTGGTTACATAACCATTGCTGGTCCAGGGTACTTTATCATAAATGGCTATTAAGCCGGTATAGGCTTCTGCCGCTGTTTTGTAATAATTCTCTTCCAGTATGGTGCCCCTGGGCTGTACATCCAGGAAACCACGGCTACAGGCTGCTGCCATGGAAAGGCCGGCGGCCACTAATGCGATATATGTGATATTACGTTGCTTCATCTTTCAATAGTTTTAAAAAGTAACATTTAAACCGGCCATGTAAGAACGGGCCTGCGGATAAATACCGCGGTCCACACTCAGTACGCCATTACTACGGTCATTACCGCCAATTTCAGGATCATAGCCGCTGTAACCGGTAATGGTGAACAGGTTCTCAGCCATTATATATACACGTACTTTTGAAATGAGCGCTTTCTTGGTAAGCGTGCCCGGTAAGGTATAGCCCAGCTGTATGTTGCGCATACGGAAGTAGCTGCCGCTTTCCAGGTAAAAATCGGAAGGGTTGGTAAAGTTCTTGTTCGGATCATCCACATTCAAACGCGGAAAATCGGAGGAAGTACCTTCACCATGCCAGCGGCCCAGGGCCGTGGTTTGCCAGTTGGCATTGGGAATATCCAGCCTGCGCAGCGCCTGGAAGATCTTGTTACCGGCAGAGCCCTGACCGAATATGGTAAGATCAAATCCTTTGTATGCAGCATTGATGGAGAAACCGTATGCCCAGCTGGGGATAGGGTTGCCAATAAATGTGCGGTCTGCATCGCTGATCACACCATCATTATTCAGATCTGCCCAGCGGAAGTCGCCCGGTTGTGCACCCGGCTGGATCCTTTTACCATCTTTTGTATACGCATCGATCTCTGCCTGGTTCTGGAAAACGCCCAGGGTCTTGAAACCATAGAATGCATTATACTGCTGGCCTACTGCAATACGTGTTAAGGGATAGCTGCTGGCTACAAAAGGCACCTGGTCGTCTGTAATATATTTTACACCGGTACCCAGGTTGGTTACTTTATTTTTCAGGTAAGATACGTTGGCGTTCACACCCAGGTTCAGATCGCCCAGCTGTTTGCGGTAACCTACTTCCAGCTCCAGGCCGGTGTTATCCATATCTGCTACGTTAGCGGCAGGGTTGGTGTTGGAGCCTATGTAAGCCGGGATGCGCGGGTTACGCAAAATGCCGGTGGTTACTTTTTTGTACCAGTCAAAATTCACAAAGAAGTCGCGGAAAAGGGTAGCTTCAAAACCAACGTTGGTCTGGCTGGTTTGTTCCCATTTCAGATCCGGGTTAGCCGGTGCATTGGGGCTGTAACCTATCAGGTAGCTGCCGCTGTTGCCGATGGTATAGTTACGGCCACTACCCAGTGTAGAGGCGTAGGCAAAGTCGTTAATGTTATCATTACCTACAATACCGTAACCACCGCGGATCTTTAAGAAATCCACTACATTATTCTTAGGCCAGAAGTCTTCACGGGAGCTTACCCAGCCCAGTGAGAAGGAGGGGAAGTTACCGTACTTGTTATTTACACCAAAGCGGGATGAACCATCGCGGCGTATAACAC
>NZ_DATCRF010000284.1:0-7116 GCF_036569125.1 Chitinophaga sp.
GTAATAGTAGAGTTATACACGGCTTCCGGCGATGTTTGTTTGTTCTCCGGTTTGGTAGGTATATCAATATCAATACCGGTGTAGATCTTACATTTCCCCTGCACGCTGTCCAGCGCTCTTTTTGTTTCAAGGCTCAGGTATTCCAGCGGCATACCATTCTTTGGCAGATCATCCAGCTTCATAGGTCCGTAGTTCATCAGGTGGTTGTTGTACTGCAGGAATTCTTCCTTCGGCACGTCCCTGAAAACAGTGGAGGTAGCGGCATCAATATAAGCGGCATAACGCGGGCCGCCTACAATATCATACACCACGGGTTTTATAAAATCGGCATAGGCCAGCTCTTCAAACGGTGTTTGCGCACGGGTAAAAGGGCTCAGCGAGTTAGGATGCCAGATGTGGAAACCTGCCTGCACCTTTGGTTTTACGGCCTTTACGGCGTCGTATACATTTTTATAGGTGCCCCGGTTCCCGTCGGTCCATAGCTTTTCCCAGGCCAGTATTTCAGGGTAGTCTGTAAGTATGCGCCAAAAGGTGGAGAAATAACCGTCTGTAGGGCGCATACCCTTAGTAGCTTGTTTGCTGAACACTACCAGTTTTCTGAAACCTTCCAGCGCACGCTCTGCATCAATACCGCGTTCTTTGGCAACCTTTCTGTGATGAGGACAAAAACATGTGATACGTGCGGTAGGCTGATCGCCTTTTACCGGCTGAATGGCGTTGTTAAAGGGTCCCTGCCGTTCAGAGCTCCACATTACGCCATCAATGTCATAAGAAGCACTGATGTCGCGGGTCATGGCATTTACGAAATGCTGGTACTCCGGGTTGTAATCGCAGCAGCTTTCTACGTGCTGGCCATAAATGCCTGTTTCCTGCAGCTTTGCAATGTTAGGTGTATCCTTGTGCCAGGTAAAGCTGTCCTGGTTAAAAACATACACTTTCAGGCCCCGTTTTTTTGCTTCGGGGATCACCTTTTCCAACATATCCCAGTTGCCATGGTCCGGCGCTTTGGTTTGTTTGAGTATGGTGTTCTTATAAAACTCCGGGTGCGGGGTGGCAAAATTGCCGCCATGAAAATCGCGGTACTCCTGTTTGCCATGATCAGGGAAACGGAAACCTTTTATTTGTCCGCCGCCAATACCGGTATCATATGTAAAAGCAGCCAGGAACAGGGTATTCACCTGCCCGCGCTCCTGCACATTATCCAGCACCTGGTTAATGCCTTCGTCAATAAAAGAGATAGCCCCGATCTGGATGCCTACCAACGGATCTTCTTTCTTTTTTGTGAACAGGCCACGTGGAAAAGGAAGCAAAGCTCCCCCTGCCAACGTAGCGCTTTGTTGCATAAAATCTCTACGGGAAATTCCTTTCATATCTTTTATAATTAATTATAACCCTCGTTTTGCGGGAGAATGGCCGGATCATTTACGATCTGGATCTGGCCTAATGGTAACGGGAATACGGTCATGTAAGACTTCATTCCCACAGACTGCATAGTGCTCAGCGCGCGGTCTGTTCTTAGCAGATCAAACCAGCGAACGCCTTCATAGGAAAGCTCCAGCCTTCTTTCCAGGTAAATATTCTCACGGGTAACAGTCTGCGGCATATCGCCATAGGCGGCAAGGCCTGCACGGGTATGCACCTGGTTCAGATAAGTAATGGCCTGCGGTGTTTTGCCATTCTCATTCAGCGCTTCTGCATACATCAGCAACACATCGGCATACCGGATCACTTTCCAGTTGGCGCGGCTGTCGTTGGATGTTTTCATGGGCGTCATGTATTTTTTAGTGAATGCCTGCATGCCAAAACCGGTGGGCAGTGGAGTGAACACGCCGTTCTTATCCGTTACGCCTTTGGCTACTGTAATATCTTTGCGTTTATCGCCATCTGTAAATGCGGCAAACAGCTTAGCTGTAGGCGAGCCATGGTTGCCCGTGCTCCCGGTTACGCCGTAGAACGACATTACTGATGCTACAAAGGGGCAGAAGTTGCTGGTGAAAATACTACCCAGGCCAATGCCTTCCTCATACTCAATATCGAATATGTATTCACTATGGTGCTCATCTTTCGTATAGTCGAACAGGTCAGTATAATTCGCTAACAGCGCGTAGTTCATTTGCGTTACTTCCTGCAGTACAGCTTCTGCTTTTACAAAATCCTTACGGGCCAGGTATACCCGCCCCAGCATGGCCTTGGCTGCGCCACCGGTGGCGCGGCCCACATCGGACCCGCTATATTTGGCGGGCAGGCGGGCAGCAGCATCCAGCAGATCTTTAATGATCACCTGCTCATAAATATCCGCTACTTTATCGCGGCCCTTTTTCAGCGCTTCATCACTGCTAATGGGGGTCGTGAGCATGGGTACATCGCCAAAGATCCTTACCAGGTCAAAGTAGGCCATTGCACGCAGGAACTCTGCTTCACCGGTATGACGGTTCTTGTTCTTCACCACGGTTGAATCGGCATCTTTGATCTTATCCAAGATGGTGTTGGCCCGGTTGATCAGGTTATAATAATTCTGCCAGGAGCTGGCGATCACGGTTTCGCTGTTGTCTGCTGTAAAATTATCAATACGCATGAGGTCCAGGGCAGCGGTCCATTGCTCTTCCACATCATCGCCCCGCAGGTCGCCAAACTGCCAGAAATTCTGGTACTGGTTCTGCATGGTACGGTAACAGCCTATTACGGCGTCCTGGTAATCTTTATCTGTTTTGTAGAGCGCGTCCACGCTGATGGACGAGATGGGCTGCATTTCTATAAAGTTCTTACTGCATGATATGAACAACAGTGGGATGCTTATAAAGCTAATAATCTTTTTCATAACATTTCGTTTTTAAAGCTCATCAAAAGGTCACGTTCAATCCTACGATCAGGCTTTTGGGCAGCGGGTAGTTATTGAGGTCTACACCGGGATTGAGCGGATTTTCGCTGTTACTCACATCCGGGTTGAATGCGGTATTTTTTGTGAAGATGAAAGGATTGACCGCATTCACATAAAAACGCAGGGCCTGAAGACCCAGCCTGCTGCTTACTTTTGATGGCAGCAGGTAACCCAGGGTAATGTTATTGATGCGCAGGTAAGATCCTTCGTCCAGGAAGCGCTGGTTGTAAAGGCCGCGGGTATTGCCGGTAACCAGGTTGTTCGGGCGCGGTGTATTGCCATCACCCGGCTCCTGTTCTGATTTCCAGTAATCAAGCGAAGTAGTAAGCTGGCGGATGCTGGCTTTTGTAAGCACGGTACCCAGCCTGGCCATACTCAGGATCTTGTTGCCCTGTGAGCCCTGCAGGCCCACGCTTAAAGTGAACCCCTGGTAAGAGAAGTTGTTCGTCATGCCATAATAGAAATCAGGATAGGGAGATCCCATAATGGTTTTGTCGCGGCTGTCAATAATTCCATCGGGTTTACCATCCGGACCGCTGATGTCTTTAAAACGGGTATCTCCCACCCTTGAACGGTCGCTGGCGCCCGGGCTGAAGATGGGGCCTTTATCCAGCTCCGCCTGGTTCATAAACACGCCATCGGTGATCCAGCCATAGAACATACCAATGGGCTGACCGATCATAGTGATATTACCATCTGAGATAATAGGATCCCCATTGGGTCCCAGCTTCACTACCTTGTTCTTATACGTGGATACATTAAAGCTGGTGGTCCAGTTGAATTTTCTGTCTATGTTCACGGTGCTTACCACAAACTCCCAACCGGTATTTTTCACCTCACCCAGGTTCTTTAACGCGGTGCTAAAACCGGTAATGTCAGGCACATTCACATTCAGCAGCAGGTCCGTATTCCTCGATTGAAAATGATCAACGGATAACATCAGCCTCCTGTTAAAAAAGCTCATATCAACACCGGTATTGAACGAACGTTGTTTTTCCCAGGTAAGGTTGGAATTGGCCAGCCTGCCGGGTGCATAACCGCCAATAGCGGTACCGCCCAGCGCATACTTTTCATACGTAATAGTAGCAAACTGGTCGTAGTTACCAATGTTGTTATTACCGGTTTCGCCATAGCTGGCGCGCAGCTTCAGCTCGCTGAGCCAGGTCACATTCTTCAGAAAATCTTCGTCTGAAATACGCCAGGCCACTGCTGCTGACGGGAATAACGCGTATTTGTTATCGGCGCCAAAGCGGGAGGAACCATCGCGCCGCAGGGATGCAGTGATATAATATTTACTGTTGTAGTTATAGTTGATCCTGCCTAAGGTGGAAACGATGGACCATTGATACATATCAGATGAGCCATTGGTGAGCAGGCCGCTCACGGCGCTTAAAGTGGGAACCTGGTTGTTGGGATATTTATCGCTGGTAAGGGTATTGCTTTCCCCGATCTCCTTTTGTGCAGTGTAACCCAGCAAGGCGGTAACATGATGCCGGCCAAAGCTTTTATCATAGTTCAGCGTGTACTCTGATAACCAGTTACTGATCATCGCCGTATTATCTGTACCCAGGGCAGGGTTATTCAGGAAAGCAGGGATATTCGGTTTAAAACGCAAACCGCGGTTGCTTTGGTAGCTGCCCCCCACCATTACGTTAAAATTCAGGCCATCTATAATATCATAGCGTGCGCTGGCATTACCCAGGAAACGCATGCCCTTCTGGCGGTTCAGGATCTCTTTTGCCAGCGCTACAGGGTTCAGCAGGTCGGCAGATGCATCGCGGCCGGTGTATACAAAGTAGCTGCCGTCAGCATTGTATAAGGGATAAAAAGGATTTACGGCTGCAGCCATGCCTATCACACTTTCAGCAGGACCGGTACCGGTACCACTGGCGCTTACTACATGCGCATCTGTATAGGAAGGGTTCATGTTCAACTTTACTGACAAACGTTTTGTAAGCTGCGCATCAATATTGGCGCGTACAGAATATCTTTTAAAATTACTGTTGATGATAATACCATCCTGGTTCAGGTATTCGCCGCTTAAAGCATAACGCACCTTTTCAGTACCACCGGAGGCTGAAAGCTGGTAATGCTGTTCCGGCGCGGTACGCAGCACATCATCCAGCGCATCTGTTTCAATGGTATTTTTACCGCTCAGCACATCCAGCGCAGTTTGCGGCACCGGCACCTTCCATGTTTGCGGCGCACCGCTTACATCATTACCTGCATCCAGGTTACGGTTGCGGTAACCATCATACAGGTATTGGGCCTGCTGTTTTGCATTCATGAATTTTGGGCGCCTGGATACTTTTTGCCAGCCCACATAGGTATCAAAAGAAATGATTGTTTTGCCGGCTTTCCCTCTTTTGGTATTGATGATCACTACGCCGTTGGAGCCACGGGAGCCATAAATGGCGGTGGCGGATGCATCTTTTAAAATGTCCAGTGATTCAATATCGTTGGGATTCAGCGTTTCTATACTGGAAGCAGGCAAACCATCTACCACGTAAAGCGGCGTAACACCGGCGGAGATACTGCCGATACCTCTTACCCGGATCTGCATAGCGGCGCCCGGCTCACCGGATACGGGTTTGGCCTGTACACCGGCTACTTTACCCAGCAAGGCCTGATCCACACGTGTAACTGACAGGTCCTGGATATCCTTACTGCTAACAGAGGATACGGAGCCTGTCAGATCTTTTCTTTTCTGTGAGCCGTAACCCACTACCACCACATCGTTCAGGTTAGCATTGCTTTGCTCCATTACAATGATAAGATCGGTTTGGTTACCCACGCTCATTTCCCTGGAAAGGAAACCTACATAAGTGATGACCAGCACTGCATTTGGGCCGGATACATTTAGTGAAAAGGTACCATCATCCTTTGTGAGGGTAGCATTGGTAGTACCTTTTTCGCCAATGCTGGCCCTGGCAAGCGGCTCACCGGTGGCGCTGGTTACCTTACCTGTAACGGTAAGCCGCGCAGGCGCCAGCGTTGCGGACTGTTTTTGCTGCTGCGCTTCTTTCTCCTTTACCACTACCATCGTATTTACAATGGTATAGGTAAGCGGCTGGTCTTTAAAGCACAGCTCCAGCGTTTGTTCCAGTGTGGCATTATTCACTTCCACGTTCACCTTTTTTGCTTTGCTAAGCATCAGGTCTGTGTAAACAAAGGTGTAACCGGTTTGCATTCTTACTTCCCGGAAGATCTTCTCCAGGGATGCATTCTTTTCAGAGAGCGTTACTTTTTGTGCAAAGGTTTTAACGTGCGCCTGCACACAAATGGAAAATAATAACAGTGCAATGAATTTAAGAAGCATCAGTTTTTTGATAACGGGCCGTTTACGGCATGGCAAAGGTGTGCCACAAGCAATTGGTTGCATAGTGTTGCTGTTTGGCTGAAACAATCTTGTTTTTCTTTGTGGAATAAATGTCCCCCCCGGGAGAAAATATGCTGATCTCTAGTGCATGACAATTACTTTTCTTCCTTCGGTCTTAAATTTAACGGAGCCTGTTAGCTCCAGTACCCGTAATACGTCTGTTAGCTTTGTGTCCCTTGGAATATCGGCATTAAACCGGTCGTTCACTTCATTCTCCTGATATACGATGTCAATGTCATACCAGCGGGATAATTGCCGCATGACAGTTGTGATGTCTTCACTCTTGAAATGGAAGATGCCGTTCTTCCAGGCCATTACTTCCGACAGGTCTACACTGTTCTCTATTTTTACCTGGCCGTTCCTTTCCATCTGCGATTGCTGACCGGGCGCCAGCAGTTGGTTACTGCTGCCGCTTACAAAACGCACAGATCCCTGCAGCAGTGTGGTTCTCACAATTTCTTCCTCATCATAGGCCATAATGTTAAAGTGTGTGCCCAGTACCTGTACCTCTGCGTTCTTCACCTTTACAAAAAAGGGCATGGCGGCATTTTTCGCGATCTCGAAGTAAGCCTCTCCCACTATCTCCACCCTGCGGTCTTTACCTGTAAAGGCGGTTGGAAAACGTAAGGAGGATGCTGCGTTCAGCCATACCAGGCTGCCATCCGGCAGCTCTACCTGGTATTGCCCTCCACGCGGCGTAGCAATCGTGTTATATCCTAATGGCTGGCTGTTATCTGCTGCATTGTAGGACAGCTTGCCATTCAGCTTTATAACCCTGGTGTTGCCCTGGCTGGCCAGCGTACCGTTGGCGGCATCGTCCAGCGTAATGCTGCTGCCATCTGCCAGGGTAAGGGCTGTC
>NZ_DATCRF010000285.1:0-3080 GCF_036569125.1 Chitinophaga sp.
TATAGTGATCTCACCAGGATGACCCAACGTGACTTTGATCATATCGGGGAGCAGCTGCAACAGAAATCCGGCATCCTGATAAGCGGCACCACTGTAAAACGGCTTGCTTATGGTGAGTTCACCCGTTTGCCGCAAATAGCCACCTTAAATGCGATTGCCAATTATTATGATTATAAGACCTGGCAGGATTTTAAAGCCAGCAGGATCGAAGAAGCGCCCAAAAAAGAGATCGTTCAAAAATCAGGGAGAAGGTTTAGCATAAAATATTGGTTGATACCGGCCGTCATCATTGTGCTGGGAAGCTTTTATTTTTTCCGTTCCACAAAAGGAAGCGTGAACCATGCAGAAAAAGCCTCTTTTTCATTCCGGAAGAACACCCCGAACGATCTTCCGAATTCTGTGGTTTTTAGCTATAATATTGATGAAGTGCAGGCGGATAGTTTTTTCATTCAGCAATCCTGGGATCAGAACCGCAGGAGAAGAATTTACAAGAACAGCTACACACTAACAGATATTTATTACGAACCCGGTTATCATATTGCCAAACTCATAGCTAATGATTCTGTGATCAAAACAGCAGATGTAAGTATTCCTACAGACCGCTGGTTTTTTTATGCTATTGACAATATAGCCAACTACAGCACCCAGTATATTAAGGCGGATACGTTCAATAATAACGGCAGCCTGGGCCTGAGCATACAGCAATTACAGAAAAACAATATTGAGATCAGCAAAGACAAACGGTACCATTACGTGTACTTCCCCAGCCGCATGGATATACCCAGCGATAACTTTCAATATAAAACCAGGGTACGAATGCAGGAAGTAAGAAATAGCTTATGCCCCTACATTGAAATAGAGCTCTATTGCCAGCGGGCGTTTATGAATATGAGATGTACAACAAAAGGATGTGCGCATGAGGCCTTCGTAGTATTCGGGGAACAATTAAAGAAAGGAAGTGACAATGACCTGTCGCCCATAGCTTTTGATGTAAGCCAGTGGACAGATATAGAAATAACCGTAAAAAATAAAACGGCGGTTGTGAAAATAAATGGTAAAGAAGCTTTTTCAACACAGTATACTACAGATACCAGGTACCTGGCCGGACTTGGTTATATTTCAAACGGGTTATGTGAAGTGGATAGAGTAGAATTGAGTAGCCTGGATGGAAGGGTTATGTACCAAAATGATTTTTAACGATAAGTTACGGAGCTTCCACCACCAGCTCAATACCGGCCCTCCGGGCTTTCCCAATCCTGCTTACCTTCCCAGGCGAGTCATGATTTCCATCAACGACCAGCTACCCCTTACCTCTTATTCTCCCCATCAGAAAATTTCCCGGAAAATATTTTTTTATTCAAAAATTCATTATGTTTGAACATTCATACATGAATTTAAGGATCGATCATAAGAGTAAATTGCCACTCCACATCCAGGTAGAAGAACTGTTACGAAAGCTGATCAGCCAGCCCGAGTACCAGAACGGATCTTTCCTGCCTAAGGAAGTGGAGCTTGCCAACCGCCTTGGGGTTTCCCGTAATACCATCCGCCAGGCCACCAACAAGCTGGAATATGAAGGCCTGCTGGACCGGAAAAAAGGAGTAGGCACCCGGGTAGCACAACGGCAGCTCTCCACCAGCCTGCAGGACTGGCAAAGCTTTACCAGGGAGATGTCTAAACGTGGTATCCCTACCAACAACCTCCTGTTATCGCTGGGAACTGCCCAAGCTGATGAAAAAATGGCCCGTTTCTTCAACATTCCGGAAGGTACTCCTGTTTGCAAGCTCAGTAAGCTCAAAGGCGTTGATGGTGAACCGATCGTATACTTTGAAAGCTACTTTCATCCACGGATCGTTCTCACTGAAAACGATGATCTCAACAGGCCGTTGTATGAGCTCCTGTCTGAAAAGTTCAACATCGTTGTAGTGCGCTCCAGTGAGCATATCAGCGCGCTGATCGCCGGCAGCATCGCAAAAAAGCTGCAGGTGGAAGCCAGGTCCCCGGTGTTGTTCCGCGAACGGTTCGTATATGATCCGGGAGACAGGCCTATAGAATATAATGTCGGTTATTACCGTTCGGACAAATTCACGTACTCAATTGAAATAAGGTCAGAAAGCTGATCTGATAGCATGTCCTTTTTCTGCTTCCACACAGAAAAAGGATATTTTTTTCTTCATTTTTAATATGTTCAAACATATGAACAATAACTATGTACTTGGGGCGGACATTGGGGGTTCTCATATCACAGCAGCGCTTATTGATCTGTCCAATGGTGTAATAGCAGAAGGTTCCAGGTGCAAGGAACCGGTGAACGCCGGCGCTGGTGCAGAAGATATCCTCGGCAGCTGGTCAAAAGCCATTGACGATGTGCTTACGTTTGCAGGTACTGCAATACCGGCCATTGGCATAGCTATGCCAGGCCCCTTCGATTATCCCGAAGGCATTTCACTGATCAGAGGCGTGGCTAAATATGAATCCCTTTATGGCATGAACATCAGAACAGCCCTGAAAACACTGCTGAATTTTAAAGGAGATATTTATTTCGAGAACGACGCGTCCTGCTTTGCATTGGGCGAAGCATGGGCCGGAGAAGGCGCAGACTGCAACCGTATGGTGGCTGTAACCCTGGGCACTGGCCTGGGCGGCACTTTCCTGCACAACAGTCACATTCTGCATGAAGGAAAAGGCGTGCCCTCCGGCGGCTACATCTATAACCTGCCTTATAAGAACGGCATTGCGGAAGATTATATCTCTTCCCGTTGGTTGCTCAACGAATACTACCAGCGTACCGGCACACGCCTATACGAAGTTAAAAGCATCGGCGACCTGGCGGAAAAACAGGACAGCACCGCACTGGCATTGTTCACGGAAATGGGCAATGCATTGGGCGAAGTGCTGGCGCCCTGGCTGCGTGATTTTGAAGCGGAATGCGTAGTGATAGGCGGCAATATCCGCAAAGCGCATCCCTATTTTTTACCGGCCCTGCAAGCCTGCCTGCAGCAGCACAAGATCAACACCACCGTACACATTTCCAGCCACGGAGAAGCCTCTGCCCTCTCCGGTGCAGCATGGTTATGCAG
>NZ_DATCRF010000286.1:0-5499 GCF_036569125.1 Chitinophaga sp.
CAATTGAGCGCTTTATCAGATATGTAGGAGAGTAATGTTAATGCAATGCCTGTTAATCCATCCAGCAAGCCTTCTTCTTTGCCGGCGTATACTCCTTTGGGTAATTCATCTTCCAGCAGTAAAATGGTTCTTTGCAGCCAGTGCTCATAGCCATCCCGGTATACGGGGAATCCTGTTTCCCTGTACAGTATGCGGCAGCTTTGCGCCAGCCCCGCGGCGCCATGGCAAAAAGCGGCAGTAGTGGCCTGGGTAGATGAGCTGTCCCTGCGCATCATGCTTTGCATGCCAATCAGGTTGGCTAAGCGCAGCAGGCCATCATCCCCAAACAATTTAGCAGCCCGGTAAAACAGCAGCACCTCATTCAGGTCGCCGCAGCACCAGCCCATACGGTCGGGCGTTATTATTTCATGCGCGTCGCGCGCAATCATGAGCGGAAAAAAAGAGTATTCGTTACGGGAGAAGTCCACATCTATTTTATGCTTCAGGATAAAGCGGATGCCTTCCTTTACGGTGTTAGCGATCAGCTCCTGGTGTGCTGAGCCCGGATGTACCTTTAACAGGGTTAATAATATACCACACAGGCCGTGCGACAGGCTAAAATTAATTACCTGCTTGCCATCTACCCTGATCAGGTTATTCCTGAACCAGCAGCCGGCTTCTTCCTGCACGGCGCGTTTGCAGATCTTTTCAATTAATACATCGGCATACTGTTTTGCTGCGCCCTGCTGCCTGCCGGAAAAATATTGTACCACCCCCAAAGCGCCATGCAGGTAATCAATGTTATCTTCCTCTACAAAACCGCGGGCGGTTTTAAACAGGTAATCGTCCAGGGCATCCAGCTCATTTTCCGCTTCCAGCTGCAGGAACCCTTCACGGTGCATGAGGTTAACGGTGTAGCCAAAACCTGCGCCGCCAGTGCTCAGGGATGGCCCTACCAGCGTGGGGTTAGCGGAATAAATACCGGAGAAAACCTGCTGCAGCAGTTGATTGGTTTGCTGTTTCAGCGTAGCGGATTCTGTTACCTTGTACAGGTGATAATAATAATAAATAAGGCCCAGCTTACCCTGTGTGAAAGTATCGTTATTGCTGGTTTGCCCCCCCAGTACCCTGTTAATATTGTCCAGTTGTTTTTGCGCGATCTGTTGCATTTCGGCTGTACTCTTTATTTGCAACAAATTTATTCACGCGCCTGTGCTACTGCTAATTCTCTACACCAACCGGGAAATTATAGGGATCAAGCAGCTTGCATTACCCCATGAGCTTATGTTTCATGAGGTCGTAAAAACTATTGCGGTAGGTTTCCCCCAGCAGTATTTCGGCTTTTACATTTTTTAATACGACCAGGTTACCTTCGATGGCTACAATTTTATTAACGGATACAATGTAGGATTTATGTACCCGCAGGAAATATTTTTTGGGCAGCCTTTCTTCCAGGTCCTTCATATTCAGCAGGGCCATGGTTTTCTGGCCGGCGTGGTAAATGGCTACATAGTTCTTCATGCCTTCTATGTAATCAATATCCCGCAGGTTAATTTTCAGCATTTTCCCTTTCAGCTCTGTTTTCACAAAAATGTAATCGTCCTCAATGCTTTCTTCATTAGTCGTTGCCGTTACCGATGATGTAACGGTGTTCAGCACCCGCTGCACTGCTTTAAAAAAGCGCGGTAAAGGAATAGGCTTCAGCAGGTAATCTACCACTTCCAGGTCAAAACCTTCTGCGGCAAACTCGCTATAGGCCGTGGTAAGGATCACTTTAGCCTTGCCCTGTATGGTGCGGGCTACATCCAGGCCGGAAAGCTCCGGCATTTGTATATCCAGGAATACAAGATCTATCTTTTGCGTATTCACTATTTCCAGGCCCTCAATAGGGTTGGTGGTAGCTTTTACCAGCTGCAGAAAAGGTGTTTGACTAATGTAGTGGATCAGTACATCTATGGCGTGTTGCTCATCATCCACTATTATACAGCTGATCATAATTACCGGGTTTACATTACAAGTTTAGGAATTACTGCATTTTCCGGGGCAGCGGATAATGCAGCGGCAGCATTTGTGTTCAGGCGGATGATCAGCGCTGCTGTATAGGCATCTGCCTCATCCTTTATATTGAGGGTGTATTGATCTTTGTAAGCGGCATACAGGCGTTTGCGGATGTTATCCATCCCAATGCCGTGCGACAGCTCCTTGGGTCCTTTTTTCTTTTTATTATAGGTGGAAAAAAGAATGTGCTGCTGCGCGGCATCCACCTCCAGCTTTATAACTACAGGAACTTCCTTGTTGGTGAGCTCTCCGTGTTTCAGGCAATTTTCCACCAGTGTAATAAGCACCAGCGGAATAATACGTATGTTGGTAAGGTCGCCGGTGATACACAGGTCAACCTGCAGCCGGTTACTGAAACGCAGCTGGTTGATCTTAATAACATTTTGCAGGTGCTCTATTTCCTTTCCCAGCCATACGGTGCCCTGCTCATCTTCCCCGCTGTTAAGGGAGTAGCGCATAATTTCACAAAGGGTAAGGATCCCGTCCGACAGCTCCTGTGAATAACCTAAAGATTTTGCGTAAAAGAAGTTAAGGGTGTTGTGTAAAAAGTGGGGGTTGATCTGCGCCCGTAAAAAGGCATATTCCGCCTGCAGGCGGTCCTGCTCTATCTTCAGCTTTTCCAGCTGCATAACGCCCAGCTGTTTTTCCTTTTTTACTGCCTGTGTGCCGAAGTAATAGCCAAAAGAGAAAAAACCGTAGATAGAATATAACCATAAGGTATATACGGAGTGGCGGACAAAATCAAAAGCAGGCACTGCTTCATCTTTATTAATGAGCGGGGCTATGATATAACCGGTAATGTAATAGATACCGTCACAGGAGAAAAAGAGCGCTATTTCTGCAAAGAAAAGCAGCAGGTATTTGCGGGTGCTTAAAAATTTTACCAGGATCCAGTAGTGCATATAAAAAATATATACACAGGGCAGCTCGGTTATAATCAGATCCAGCAGGTTGATGTTAAGGGTTTCAGTGGGATCAAACAGCTGCCGTACAGTACCCAGGAACACGTGTATGGTCCACGCCAGCACGTGGATCATGATCACCCTGTATCTTTTTTGCCTGATAAAAAACATTGTGTACTGCTTGTTTCTAAAATACTAAAGTATTCTTACATATTCCACCCAATCCTTTACATTGGCCGGTATTTTTACCTGGGGCTGAATACCGATATTGTCTATACGCTCTGCCGGTAAACGGTTTGACCTGGAGGTGGAATACCTTAACCGGAAAAGAGAGCAGGGCAGCCGGGTAGTAGCGGCATCCGCATAATCCACGGCGCCCATGGTATGCCTGCCGTACATTGTTACCTTGCTGCTCTGCCGGGCCTTAATTAAAAAAAGCTCTGTGCTGCTGGCACAATCCTCATTAATAAGTATAGCCACTTTCCGCGGATAAGGCAGTACAGTATCAAAGGCCAGGGTATCACCCGGCCACAGGTTATAAATGCCGCCCTGGTGGGCCCAAAGGTCCCGGGCTTCTTTTTTAAATACCTGTTTCATACTGTCTGACACATTGGGGAAATCCGTTAATTCGTAATAATCACGGATATTATCGGGCGTAGCCATCACAGCTGCCCCTTTGGAGATGAAAGGCCGTGTATAAAGGAGTGGCAATAAATTTTCAAAACATAATACAGATCCGCCGCCGTTGCCGCGTACGTCAATAATAAAATTGGCCGTATGTTTTATGAGCGCATCATTTGCTTTCAGCAGGCTGTCTATCTCACTTTTGTAATCGAGCATAGCACTGGGTATGGCCAGTAAGCAGGTGCTCTTATCCAACACCTTAAAATAAGGGCGGTACGGGTCAGCAGCCAGTATAGCAGCTGCTTTATCCTTATCAGGATACTGCTTGTACCAGTTGCCTATTCCGCTAAGAGTAAGCACCGACCTGTTAACGGCTGTTATAACCGGTGTGGAAAGAATATGTGTGCGGTTATAATAGGCGCTCAGGGTATACCTGCCGCCTTTTTTTTCCAGCTTCATTTTCACCTGCCCGGGCATCCAGTACAGGCTATCTGCTTTTAATACAAATGCGGTAAGCTCAGCGGAGCCGGGCTTCCGGCGCATAATGCCAACGCGGTAAGAGGCGGTTTCATCTTCCCAGATGCCTTCGAGGCTATCGGGCGCCTGCTGTTTATTCAGATAGCTTACCAGCTGCTGTTCGGATACAGGCACCTGCTCCGTATTGCTGAAAAGCCGGCGGATGGTGCTGTGGTGGGCAGTATCATCATTCAGCGTAACGGATACATGCCCGTCTTTAAAAAATGCTACCCAGCGTGACATAAGCAGCAGGCATGTACGCGTGTCTGCTGTAAGCGCCTGCTGCTTTATGCTGTCGGTAAGCAGGTTAAATGCGTTCCTGTTCTGTGCAGTTATCTTATCGTTGTAACCTACATAGTTCGTTCTCATCTTATTCATCACTGCCTGAAAGTTTTCGGCACAACCACATTGTTGCCCGCATACCTTCGTGCAAAACATACATAAGTAAAGCAGCAAAATATAACGCATCATTAAATTACCTTTTGATTAAATGCTCTTAGAACGTGTCCCGTATCTGTATGTGGGTGGTGGTTTTTTGCGAGTTCCCGCATTCAGGCCGGGTAGATTCTCCGTCATCCTGTGATTTATGGCCACCTACGATCTTGCTTAACTTATCGGCATCCAGGCGGATAATAGTGATCTTGTTAAGCAACAGTTTCTTTTCTGTGTTTGAAAGGGTTGTTTTCATTTTAAAACGGGTTAAAATTGTGAGACAAAAAGTTTGTTGTTATAAAATTACCTTGTAAAGCGGCCCGGCTTAAAATGGTTACATGAAACCGCTGATTGTAGGTACCAATCCGGCCCGTGCTACCAATGACTGGTAGTGCCTGGCCAGGAAATCATACATCACCATTTCCTGCTTACGGGCATCTGCAAGGGCTATACGGTTAATCATCATATGCAGGTAGCTGGCCAGCAGGTTTGCCAGGGGCACCTGCAGCCGCCCGGTTTCCTGTAAATATAATATTTCAGCTGCCAGCTGCATCATAGCGGCAGATCTTTCCCGCAGGATGTTTATTAAGGTATGCAGCTCATGCTGCTGGTCCTGCGCCGGATCCAGGATCCGTTCAATATCTGCGCGGTACCGGCGGTACTTCTCATCCAGCTGGCGCTTTAATGTTTTATCCATATTAAATTCTGCGGCAAAAGCTGTTTTCAGCGGCAGCACCAGGTCGCGCTTTTCTGCGGCTGTTAAGCGGAAGCAGGTAAGCAGCTCATCTACGGCGCGCAATCCCCATAGCCAGCGGATATGCTCCCGCTCATCCCCGCCCGTATTTTCCAGCATGGCGGTGCAGGCTACGCTATCCAGGTGAAAGAATGTTTCTGCCAGCTCCATGCTGTTGCTGCCATAACGTTCTGCTTCCCGGTTATAGGTATCCAGCTGCAGTTTGTGAATATAACCGGCTGCAATAAAGGGCTG
>NZ_DATCRF010000287.1:0-3797 GCF_036569125.1 Chitinophaga sp.
GTAGATACCCTGATCGGTGAGGGCGGGCTTAAATTGTCAGGCGGGGAGCGCCAGCGGCTATCCATTGCCCGCTCCCTGCTCAGAAATTCACACCTGCTGATCTTTGATGAAGCTACATCTTCCCTTGACTCACTTACCGAAAAAGGGATCGCTGAAACCATCCGCCGGGTGACCGGCCTGCGGCGGTTCATTACCGTGATAATTGCGCACCGCTTATCTACACTCATGTTTGCAGACCGCATCCTGGTGCTGGATGGCGGTAGCATCGTTGAAACAGGCTCCCATGCTGAGCTGATAGAAAAAGAAGGATTATACAATGCCATGTGGCGGGAACAAACCGGCGAAAAATGGACTATTTATGGTAAATAACATCATTCAAAGCTTGTGGATAGGCAACCAGCTTAGTAATAATGAGATCCTGTGCATGAAGTCGTATCTGTATCACGGGCACGAATTTCATTTGTACACCTATGAACAAATAGCGAATATACCGGATGGCGTACAACAGATGGATGCAAATGATATTATACCGGCTGCCTCGCTTTTTAAAGACTCTGCTTATACCTATGCATCCTTTGCGGACTGGTTCCGCCTGAAATTGTTGTATGCCCGGGGAGGCTGGTGGGTGGACCTGGACACCATTTGCCTGCAGCCGTTCAATATACCCGGGCCCTGCTGCTTTTCTTCGGAAAGAGAGTTCCGTACCAATAACACCGCTATCAATAACACTTATATGAAGTTCCCGGCCGGCGCACCTTATCTCGAAATCCTGATAGGCCAGGTGGAAGAAAAGATCGGGAGCGGTGCTACCGTGGTATGGGGAGAGGCAGGCGTTTACCTGCTCCGGAAGATCTTCCCTGACAATCCCGGATTGCAGCAGTACATTCAGCCGCCGGAAGTATTTTGCCCGATAGACTATTTCGACCTGTCGGGATTGATCTGTAAAAGCGATTATACTCCACAACCCCAAACACTGGCCATTCACCTGTGGAATGAAATATGGCGCAGGGGCAACCTGGACAAGAATGCCATCTACCACCCCGAAAGCATATACGAAAGACTAAAGGAGAAATACCTGGAATAATATCATCGTTATTTACATACGGAAGCAGGCGCATATTGCCCGCGGAAAATGCTCATTGATAAACAATGGGCATTTTTTGTTTCAGGTATATTTGAACTTCCTGCTGAAGTGGGGAATATTTACACTAAATTTAATGAAATAATCGTCAGATTGACATTTAAGCACAGCCGTTAAGTAATTTGCTCCGTTATGAACCACGTTATATTGACTTGTTAATTTTGCACGCTATTGTGAAATATGCGCTTTTCATATTTTGTTTGATCTTAGGGTCGGGGGTAGCCGTTTCCCGGCAACGGGATCTTAACTTCGTTAATTTCGGCAATGAAGATGGCCTTTCTTCCAACACCGTTACTACCGTACTGAAGGATAGGTACGGGTACATGTGGTTTGGTACGGACGATGGCCTTAACAAATTCGATGGCGTTAATTTTACGGTTTACCGGCATAATGAAAGCGATACGGCCAGCATTGGGGCCAATTCAATACTGGCAATGCATGAAGACCGGTTTGGCAATTTTTGGATAGGAACAAACAGGGGTTTGTCATTGTACAACCGTAAAAAGAATTGCTTTATTAATTACCCGCTCACATTTGGTAATACGGCACGGGCGCTTTTCCGGGATCATTCAGGCAACCTGTGGATCGGGAGTTATGTTGGCCTGTTTATGTTTGATCCGCGAACGGGAAAAACAACCCGGTACAGCGCTGACGCCGGCAAGCCCGGCCAGCTTGCATCCAACATCATTACCTGCATATTCGAAGACAGCAGGCGCCGGTTATGGATAGGCGGAAATTCCGGCTTATACCTTTATCGGGGAAGCACCAATGATTTTAAACGCTTTGCGCATGATCCGGACGATTCCCTGTCTATTTCCGACAATTCAATAAAGGCAATAACAGAGGATCATAACGGTAATTTGTGGATTGGCAGCGATGATGGCGGTTTAAGTATGCTACGGCCCGATGGAAAGGGCTTCCGTAGTTACAGGCATAGCGATGCCGATAAGCAAACCCTGAGCAGCAACCGGGTTTTCGCAATCACACCGGAGAACCCGAACAGCTTATGGGTTGGCACAGAGGAAGGACTGAACATCTTTGATCTGCAGCAACAAACTTTTCGCAGGCTGGAGCATGATGTGAGGAATAAGTATAGTTTGCACGGCAAATCGGTCCGCTGTATTTATATAGATGAGAAAGGTATTTACTGGATCGGAACCTACCAGGGCGGCGTTAATAAATATGATAAGAACCTTGCTTTCTTCAATCTCCGGAGAAGCAATCCTTTTGATCCAAAGGGATTAACAGCACCCATAGTCACTTCTTTTTCTGAGGCCGGCGATGGGGATATCTATGTTGGAACAGATGGCGGCGGTATTAACCTGTATCACCGGAAAACCGGCTTGTTCGACCATCCCGCCTTTCATGGCAAAGGAAAGCCGCCCGCTGTGCTGGCGCTGGAACGTGCAGGCGCGGAGCTTTGGATCGGTACTTTTATGCAGGGCGCCTATGTGCTGGATACACGGTCAGGCAGGGTAAAGCATTATGTAAAAGGCAATGGCCCCGGAGATCTTTCCGGGAATGATATCTTTTGCCTTAAAAAAGACAGCAAAGGAAATATCTGGATCGGTACCAATGGAAATGGCGTGAATGTTTACGATCCGGTTACGGGAACATTTCGCGGGTTCAATGAAGGGCACAGCTACCCCGATGATATAAAAGTGCTTAGCAGGGGCTTCATCAGGGCAATTGAAGAGGATAGATCCGGTAACATGTGGATTGGTACGGTAGGCTCCGGACTAGTGGTGTATAACCCGGTCCATGACAGGATCCGGGTGCTTAACCTGTCGAACGGTAACCTGCCCTCAAGCGATGTGCAGGCCCTTTGTATAGACAGGAGCGGCCGGGTATGGGCAGGCACGCCGGGTGGCGGATTATGCCTGTTCGACAGCACCGCCGGAAAATTTGTTTGTTACTCTGAACAGCAGGGCCTGTCCAATGCGGTTATCTACAAGATCCTGGAAGATGATGCAGGCAAGCTGTGGGTAAGCACCAATAAAGGAGTTAGCAGCTTTGACCCTAAGACCCGGAAATTCAAAAACTATTTTTCCTATAATGGTTTGCAGCGCAGCACATTCAGCCTGGGAGCAGGATTGAGAGCAAGTGACGGAGAGCTGTTCTTTGGCGGCCTGGACGGATTTAATTATGTGGATCCCAGGACGCTGAACAACAACCGCAACGTACCGAAAATAGTGCTTACAGACCTGCGGATCGCCAATAGTTCGGTTACGCCCGGTGAAAGATCAGCGATCCGCGAGCATATTTCAGTGGCCGGGGAGATCAGGCTTGATTATAAGCAGAATTTTTCCATCAGCTTTGCAACCCTGAATTATACCGCGCCGCAGGAGAGCAGGTATGCTTATATGCTGGAAGGTTTTGATCAGGGCTGGAACGATGTAGGTACTTCACGGACCGCCGTGTTCTCCAATTTGCAGCCGGGCAGATATGTATTCCGGGTAAAGGCCAGCAGCGACGACGGATCATGGAATACCGGGGAAGCCACCATTAATATATATGTAAGGCCGCCCTTCTGGCTGACTGTTTATGCGTATATTTTTTATGTGATGATGGCCGGCTTTATCTTATGGCTGCTGCGGTACCGCGGCATCCGTAAACTGAAGAACCGGTTTGCCCTTGAGCAGGAGCGTCTTCAGAT
>NZ_DATCRF010000288.1:0-3803 GCF_036569125.1 Chitinophaga sp.
CTGGCTTCAGGAGTTACCTCGGCTTCGTCAACGCCCAATTTGTCAATGATGATCTTTTTAACTCTTGATGCAATGTCTGACATAATTTTAAGTGTTTTTGGTTTAAAACTTGACTGCAAAAATATAATTTTTATTGAATTGGCAACTACGCATCTAAATTTTCACACATACGCAACGGTGAGAATGCCTGCAAACCCTGTGTGAGTGAAGCTTTCGCAGGATTATTATTATTAATATGCATTTCACTTCATAAGCCATTTTAGCCGTTATTCCAGGAAAATGGCTGTTATAACCGCAAAAACACCATTCAACCGGTAATGTAACCTTTTATATACGTATTGGCCGCTCTTAACTTTAATTAACACTCGCCCGGCGTAACCACCTATACCATTTATTAAATTTGCCGGGACAACCTGTAATAAAGGAAAGGAGCACGTTATCATAACCGGGCGAACTCATTAATATATATAAGGCGAACTAAAACATGACCAGCAGTAAAAAGATACTCAGGACCATACTGCTTGCTATTGTAGCAGCAGTTGTCATTTTCTTCATTTATAAAAAGATGGCGGGTGGAGGCACAAAGGAACCAGCGGCCCCTGCAGCAGCACGGGGTGGCGGCGGTGGCAGCAAACCTTTGCTGGCAGATGCCTATGTGGTAAAAACCACCCGGCTGGATGAGACCATTGATGCCAGCGGTACGTTGCAAAGCAACGAGGAGGTAGAAGTAAAGCCCGAGATCTCCGGCCGCATAGTAGGCCTTTATTTTAAAGAAGGCGTGAACGTAACCAAAGGCGCCCTGCTGGTAAAGATCTACGACGAAGACCTGAAAGCCCAGCTGCAAAAGCTGCAGCTGCAGCAACAGCTGGCCAAGACCACCCTGGAACGCCAGGAGAACCTGTTAAAGATAAACGGCATCAGCCAGCAGGATGTGGATGTAACCCGCAACCAGGTTAGCGCCTACGGGGCCGATATGGACTATACCCGCACCCAGCTGCAGAAAACAGAGCTGCGCGCACCCTTCAGCGGCCGCCTGGGCCTGCGTAATGTGAGCCTGGGCGCCATTGTATCGCCCACCACGGTGATCACTACCCTGCAGCAGATAGACCCGCTGAAGATCGACTTCTCCATCCCGGAAAAATACCGCGCCACTATTAAGTTAGGAGATGCTGTAACCTTTAAGGTAGCCGGCGACAATGATACCTACAAAGGCAGCATTTACGCCATGGATCCCAAGATCGATCTGGCCACCCGCACCATCCGCATACGGGCCATTATGCCCAATGGCGGTCAGCTGCTGCCAGGCTCCTTTGCCCGGGTAACCATCCCCTTAAAGAATATGCCGGAGGCTATTATGATCCCCACACAGGCCGTCATCCCCGGTACCCGGGATAAGAAAGTGATCATAGCCGACAGCGGCAAAGCCAAATTTGTAGTGGTGGAAACCGGCATACGGGACGAGAACAATATACAGGTAACCAGTGGCCTGAACTTAGGCGATACCGTTATTACCAGCGGCCTTATGCAGCTGCGCGCCGGCATGACGATCAAGTATAATACAGTTAATTAGTCTGCGGTCCATAGTCCAGGGTCCATTGCATACTACGTTTTAGAAGCAATACGGACAATGGGACCAGGGCGGGATAAAATAATAAATCATGAATTACCCTGAAAGCACAAGGCAAAACACGATCAGCTTTCGGCTTTAAGCTTTCTGCCTTCAGCGTAATTAAAACGAAGTGCTATGAGTCTTCCTTCCATATCCCTTAAACGGCCGGTATTGGCGATCGTGATGAACATCATCATTGTGATCTTTGGTGTAGTGGGTTTTTCATTCCTGGGAGTAAGGGACTTTCCGGCTATAGACCCGCCCATTGTGAATGTGCGCACCTCGTATGCAGGCGCCAATTCGGACATTATAGAAACGCAGATCACCGAGCCGCTGGAAAAACAGATCAACGGCATTGCCGGTATCAAGAATATAAACAGCAGCAGCAGCCAGGGCACCAGCAGCATTACCGTGGAGTTTGAGCTGAACATTGACCTGGAAGCCGCCACCAATGATGTGCGCGACAAAGTATCCCAGGCCCTGCGCAACCTGCCCCCCGACCTGGATGCACCACCCGTGGTAACCAAGGAAGACGCCAACTCAGACGCCATTCTTTCCATGACGGTGCAAAGCCGTACCCGCAACCAGCTGGAGATCACAGAATATGCCAACAATGTGCTGCTGGAACGCCTGCAAACCATTCCCGGCGTAAGCTCCATCCGTATCTGGGGTGAAAAAAAATACGCCATGCGTATCTGGATGGATCCCGCCCGCCTCTCTGCCTACAACCTTAGCCCTTCTGATGTGCAGACCGCCCTGCTGCGGGAAAATGTGGAGCTGCCCTCGGGTAAAATAGCCGGTAATGCTACAGAGCTTACCGTACGCACCTTTGGCCGCCTGGATACAGAGGAGGAGTTTGATGACCTCATTATAAAAAATGTAAATGGCAAGGTGATCCACCTGCGGGATATAGGCCAGGCAGTACTGGGTCCGGAAAATGAAGAAACCATATTAAAAGAGTCTGCCGTTCCCATGATAGCCCTGGCGCTTTCACCGCAGCCCGGCTCCAACTACGTGGCCATAGCCGATGAATTTTACCGGCGCTATGAGCAGATCAAGAAAGACATACCAGACGATTTTATCACCAACATTGCCATGGACAATACCAGCTTCATCAAAAAGTCTATTGTTGAAGTGCAGGAAACCCTGATAGTGGCCCTGGTATTGGTGATCCTGATCGTATACCTGTTCTTCCGCGACTGGCTCATGGCCTTCCGCCCGCTGATAGATATACCGGTATCGCTGATAGGCGCATTCTTCCTGATGTATGTATGCGGCTTTACCATTAATATATTAACCCTGCTGGCCATTGTACTGGCCACGGGCCTTGTGGTGGATGACGGTATAGTGGTAACAGAGAACATCTATAAGAAAATAGAGTCGGGCATGCCGCGTATGCGCGCAGCCCGCGAAGGTTCGGAAGAGATCTTCTTTGCAGTAATAGCCACCTCCATTACCCTGGCCTTTGTATTCCTGCCCATTGTATTCCTGCAGGGATTTGTGGGCCGGCTGTTCCGGGAGTTTGGCATTGTGGTGGCCGGGGCCGTGCTCATATCCGCTTTTGTATCGCTTACGCTAACACCGGTGCTGAACGTAAAGCTGGGCCGCAAAAAACATACACATTCCTGGTTCTATACCAAAACAGAGCCCTTTTTCCAGTGGATGGAAAACGGCTACAAAAGCTCGCTGCAGCAGTTCATGCGGGTACGCTGGGTGGGAGTGGTTATTATTGGCGCCTGCCTGCTGCTGGTTTATTTACTGTTCAAAACCCTGCCGTCTGAGCTGGCGCCTATAGAAGACCGCAGCCAGTTCCGCCTTTCCATAACAGCACCGGAAGGCACCTCCTTTGATTATATGGATAACTACGTGGACAAGCTAAGCCGGTTCATGCTGGATTCCATACCGGAAAAAAATATCATCCTTACCGTAACTGCGCCGGGCTTTAGCGGTGGCGGCGCCGTAAATTCGGCTTTTGCCAATGTGGTATTATCTGAGCCGCATGACCGTACCCGTTCCCAGAAAGATATTGTGGACATGGTGAACCGGAATATGTACCGCTTTCCGGAAGGCCGCGTATTTGCCATTGAGCAGCAAACCATACAGGTAGGCCGCCGCGGCGGTTTGCCCGTGTCTTTTGTACTGCAGCATATCAACTTCGATACTTTAGCTGCCGTGCTGCCGCGCTTCCTGGAAG
>NZ_DATCRF010000289.1:0-9004 GCF_036569125.1 Chitinophaga sp.
CAATTACTTCTGCAGCCTTTTCTGCCGTTTCAATAATAGTTTCTGTATAAGCGCCCAGCTTTTGCTTGCCCATTAAACGCAGGGTAAACCACAGTTTCAGCGCATCAAAGCGGCGGGTACTTTGGGTCACGGATTTATTGATCTGGTTCAGGTCATCATAATCCTCATCCTTGGGATTCAGATAATCAACGTGCATGCGCAGTAACTGCAGGTACTTTTTATCCCTTACAATAAATGCGCTGCTGCTGATCGGCTGGAAAAATGATTTATGATAATCTATAGTAACAGAATGTGCCAGTTCCATACCATTCAGCAGGGAACGGTATTTTTCCGTAAGCAGCAGCCCACAGCCATAAGCCGCATCAATATGATACCAGAGCCGGTATTTGGCGGCTATACGCCCAATCTCCGCCAGCGGATCCAGGTTACCGAAATCCGTAGTGCCGGCAGTAGCTACAACCGCAATGGGTATATTGCCCTGGCTGATCTCCCGTTCAATGGCTTCCTGCAGCAACAGCGCATTCATGCGGAAACGGTCATCTGTTTTTATCTCTATGAGCGATTGCTCTCCCAGCCCCAGTAAAGCGGCATTTTTATGATTGCTGAAATGCGCTTTTTCTGAGATAAAAATGCGGTAGCGCGAGGCCTCAGCCGGCAACCCTGCTTTTTTAATATTATGCTGCGTGTATTCGGTAGCGTAATAATCCCTTGCCAGCAACAGGCCCATAAGGTTACTTTGTGAGCCACCGGCAGTGAACACGCCATCCGCCTCTTTACCGAACCCTATTTCATTACAGGTCCAGCTGATAAGCTTTTGCTCCATGAGCGTACCGCCTGCGCTCTGATCCCAGGTGTCCTGTGAGGAGTTAATAGCGGCAATCAATACCTCAGCACCTATGGCCGGTATTACCACCGGGCAGTTCAGGTGCGCAATATATTCCGGCAGGTGAAAGGCGGTGGCATGTTTTACATACAGCTCCTGCACTTCCTGCAGCAGGCTTTCATAATCAGGCAGGGGCGTATCAAAATCAACGGCTGCAAAAGCGGCCTTCAGCTCCGCAGCGGGTATGCCACTGAAAGGTTTGCGGTTCCTGTGCAGGAAATTCACTACCAGGTCATGCGCGCCGGTAATGGCTTTGCTGTATTCAGCTGCTGCGCCTTCATGAAAAATATCAGGATAGGTTTCCTTTTCCCTGGTTAAAAGATCCGGTCCGGATTGCGGGAGTTCAGCATACATTGTGTTGCTCATATAATGCATTAATTTTTATAATGGTTCCATTTTAAAAAAACGTTGGGCTACAGGGCCGTGTATCACGGTCCTGGAAAGGGGTGTATGGCGGTGTATTATTACATATTTGCTAATGCGGAATGATACACTTTACCATAATGTTCTTCCATAATGAGGTAGGGATTTTCCGGGTGTGTAACAGACCGGATATTGATTAAGCTGGTTTTGCTCATCATGCGCAGCATGAGCCTGCGCTCACATTTCACCAGCTGGCCATACTCCTCGCGGAAGCCCGCCAGGAAAGCATTACGGCCATGTGCGCACAAATGGTTATTTACAAATATCAGGTCGCCTGCTTCGGGAATAAATTCATTATAGATCAATCCCTTTGCTTCTTCCCAGAAACGTTTTAAATTCTCCAGGGCTTCCGGCGACTGGTCTGCGTTTACGTTATAGATCTGTTCTGCTGCATCAAACCGCATAAAAGGTGCATCCTCATTACCATATAATACGGCTGTGCGGGTTTCTTCGCCGGTAGCATCATCCTGTTCATAGTTCGCATCCTTGGGACATTTGTAGATAGGCCTGAACAGCTCTTTCATAGTTTCGTTAGGCTTGCCATGCGAACGGATGGAGTATAACATAGAGGGCACCCGTTCCTCATTCCGTAAAAATAAAAAGCTTAAAAAGTCGGCTGCATTGTACAGGAAAGCATCTTCCGTATGTACAAACAGATCGGTCCTGGAACCGGAGCCTGTTTGCGTATGCGTCATTTTTTCATCGGGAATAATGGCATGCATTAAACCACCGCCTTTGCGCTGCGCAAAATATTCTACCGGTTTAGAGGGAACTGCACCATGTAATAAGGAGGAAATAAACCCGTACTCCACGATCTTATTATAGTCTGTTTCCTGCCAGGAGGGCGGCGTTGGGCCCAGCTCTTCCTGCCCTATTTCTATAAGCCCCCTGAGCACAATAGCGCCGTATTGCTGTGCAGTAAAATCGGTTCCAAAACTGCTTAAGATGCGTGCAATACGTTCTGGTAATAATTTAAATGCGTTCAAATGCAAAGTGGAAATAAATTCAGGGTTTTCGTAGTCCTGGTATTTCCGTTTTAGCTTTTTACCAATGTAAGTGATCTCCATTCTTTCCTCATCGGTAACATCAATAATTAAAGGTTGCATAGGTGGAGAAAAGGCAGGATACGTTGTTGCTGAATATGCCTGCATACTGGTGCCGATCCGGGGAAGCGTCTCTATCCTGGGTTCCATGGTGCTAAAATTTTTTAGGTAAACTATGAGGTCTGGTTACTTCGGGTTTTCTGGTTTTTAAAAAAGATATCGTTTATGTATACAGCTACACACTGTATCGTTTAGGCCAATGCAAAAGTGCAGCTTCCGGATGTAGGCCTTTGATCAAAAGCGGAAAACAATTTACGCAAAGAGGAAATTGATACGCGCGCATTAAATGACTGTTATCTTATAATAAGATACCGGCAGATTTAATATCTTTATTAGACAGGAAACCATAAAGCGAAGCGTATGCTAGTAATTAAAAAAAACGTATATCTGTTATCGTTGTATGTACTTTGCTCGTGTACAAATAATGGAAAGGAAGAAACCTATAAAGTGCCGGATGCGCCGGTATTAACAACGCTGCCCGATAAATATGTACCTGTAAATACAGTGGATACCGCAGAAAACATAGACCTGCTGCCTGAAAAAAAGGAAAGATTAATAATGACGGCCACCTATATGACGCAGGATTCTATAAAATTATATGGCCTGGATACTATGCACTTTCATCACCCCTCTTACTATACTGATATTGATAATGGTTACTCCTGGCTGTTTAGTAACGGCTTTCTTGCACACTATACCCGTGACGGTGAGGGAGCTGAAAAAGAGGTTTATTCTGAGATGGCTCCATATGCAACAGTTACCCGCTACGTGGCCCGTAAATCAGATGGTTTAGGAGAAAGGAACGGCACTTTTGATTTCAGGATCTATGCTGTTGTGATAGGCACCCGGCGTAAAAATGACCAGGAGCTGTTTATTAAAGCGTATCCACTGATTAAAAAGGTAAGAATAGCAGATTACTGGAGCGCAACACTGGAGAAAGATTCCGTTCCAATCCCTAATTATGAGGATAAGATAGATTCTGCACACACGGTGTATATGAATCTTTCTATTAAAAAATGAGAAGCATTCACGAATGCTATTGAAAATAACTATGATATGAGTAGTTAGCATGCCCCGCAAAAAAGGGCATGCCATTGAAGTAATCATTACTTAGCCGGTTTTGCCGGTACGCTTTGGCGGCCGGCCACTTTAGGTACTACAGGCAGACTTTCATTTCCCGCTTCGCCTACAGATTGCACGGCAAAAAAGTAATTATCTTTTGAGTAAGGGAGCTTGATGCTCGTATCGGTTGTGAAAAATTTCTTTTGCCATACTGCGCTGCTGGATTCCCGCATCATTACATAATAGCCTTTTACTTTCCCATTCAACGGCGCTTTCCAATGCAGCGTGGTGGCATTACCCAAACCCGCAACATCTACCAACACCTCTTCCGGCATAGACGGCGCCTTGGCCAGGTTAGCAAGGTTTGACAGGTTCATGGCAGCATTCTTACGCAGGTACTCAAAGTCCATGAACTTTACCAGGTCGCCATACTCAATACCATTTTCAGTACGCAGATCCTGGTGCTGATGGTAAAAGTTCTCATTCATTTCTGTAAAACGTACGGCAGCATATCCATTCTCTACAAAAGGGGAGTGATCACCACCGCGCAGGAAACGGTCGTTCCGGTAGATGAGCACTACCTCCAGGTTAGCTACATACCGCTCGCCGGTTTCTTTTACATAGCGGGCCAGCTGCCGGGCCTTGCCATCATTTTCCAGGCCCATTTGCCGGATGGCGGCGGCAGTAGCGGAATCTGTTCCATAAGGCAATCCTTCGCTGAACACGCGGATCTGCGTATTATTAATAATGTTGGTTTCGTTGCTGTTATTGCTGCCTACAATATCGTTATTCAGCATAGCCTCAATATTCCACTTTTGCTTGCGGGCCTTGTCTGCTAAAAAGTGTGCACCCAGCAGCCCCTGCTCTTCGCCGCTTACTGTTACAAAGATCACCGTAGCCGGAAAGGCATGGCGGCTCATTACCCGCGCACATTCTATTACGGCGGCACAACCGCTGGCATCATCATTGGCGCCGGGCGCAGTGCCGGTACGGTCCATTACATCGGTACGGCGGCTGTCCAGGTGGCCGCTGACCAGGAAGATACGTTTATCATTAGGGTCAGTTCCTTTTAAAACGCCCATTACATTGCCCAGGTTAATGGGTACATCTACCCGCTTACCGTCAGGCATATACGTAATGGTATCTATATAGGCTGTTAAACGCCCGCCGGATTGCGCGGCAAACTGGTTGAACTTACTTAACACCCAATTCCTGGCTGCGCCTATACCGCGTTTAGCCTCTTTCTGCGTGCTCAGCGTGCTGCGGGTGTCAAAGGATACCATGGCCTGCACATACGCCTGCAGGGAATCTGCAGACACTTCCTGCACCATTTGCGCTATTTCAGGATCCTGTTGTATAATAACCGGTGATTGTGCTTTTGCAATACCTGCGCTTATGGCTAGTAAAACAGTTATGAGGGCGTATTTCATATGCTAATTATTAGAACATTGATAAAGTGGTTCACTAATATAGGGTAGTATCGCCAGAAATTCATAGCGCAATGGCAGCTGCAGCCATATTTCATTGCACGCTGAAGTATTTTTTTGCAGCGGGTTGTAATCTTGCAATAGGAGACCTGCGTTGTTCCTGCAATCTGAAACTGCCGATCCTTTCGCCATCTATACACAACAGCATTTGGGTGGTATACAGCTACGCTGCCTGCAAAGCAATATTAGACAGCAGCAGCGCCTGGATACCGCCCTTGCCTGTTGTAACTAATGCACTGGTGCTTTATTTATTAAAGGGATTGGGGGGGTACAGATGATGATAGTATTTTATCCTGGATAATATGCACCTGCTTACACTCAGATGCCGTTAGCCTCTGTTAAAATAACAGGCTGGCCATCTGTGATCATAATGGTATGCTCATGCTGGGCTACAAAGCTGCCGTCGTTGGTAACCAGCGTCCAGCCATCACCTTTGTTATATGCGTAGGTAGCGCGGGTGGAGATAAAAGTTTCAATAGCTACAATACCGTTCTTCCTGAAACGGTCCAGGTTAAAGCGGTCGTAAAAACAGGGAATTTCCTTGGGCGCTTCATGCAGGCTTCTGCCCACACCATGGCCCACTAAGTTTTTAATTACACGGTATCCCGCCTTTTTGGCTTCTGTTTCTATTAACCTGCCAATTTCAGCGATCTTAACGCCGCCTTTAATATGCTGAATAGCTTTATGCAATATTTGCCTGGAAGTATTTACCAATAGAGCATGCTGGTGAAGATCCTCACCTAACACAAAAGAGCCGCCATTATCTGCCCAATAACCATCCAGCTCACCGGAAACATCCACATTCACCAGGTCGCCCTCCTGCAGTATGCGGTTGGAGGGTATGCCGTGCGCTACTTCATTATTCACGCTAATGCAGGTCCAGCCCGGGAAACCATAGGTTAGTTTAGGAGCAGATTTTACGCCTGCAGCTTCCAGCAGCTGCCCGCCATATTCATCTAACGCGCTGGTAGTCATACCTGGTTGTGCGTATTCCCGCATTTGCCGCAGCACCATGCCCACCGCTTCACTTACTTTCTTAATGCCTTCAAGCTCTGTATTGGATGTAATTGACATAATTCAAATTTACGAATTATTTAGTATCAGGCGATTGTGCGTTGAGCGCAATTTCATTTTCAGCTCCTGTTAAACCATGACCGTAATACGCAGTCTATTCTACATACACCTTAAAACTTATATGCGTATGAAACGTATTATTTTTGCAAGCGCTTTTATAGCCTGTATGGCCATCAGTTATATATCCAGCGCGCAAACTGCCACACCCCGTGTTACCCAACGCCAGGTAAACCAGCAAAAACGTATAGCCAACGGCGTTAACTCCGGCGAGCTAACTGCACGGGAAACAGAACACCTGGAAAAAAGGGAAGCTAAATTGCAGCAGAATAAAAAAGAAGCCAAGGCAGACGGTGTGGTAACCAATCAGGAAAGACGCCAGCTGAAACGCGAGGAAAACCGCAACAGCCGCGCCATTAAGCGCCAGAAACATGATGCGCAGCAACAGCAACGATAAAAAGATCTGGTTTTAGTTGTTATAATTTCAAGGGCTGTACCATTTACTGGTACAGCCCCTTTATAAAAGTGAACAAAAACACTACTACAGATCAAAAAGCACCGGTGAAGGCATATTTGCCGGAGCCTACATTTACCACCACATACCCCGCTTCCGTGCCGCTTACCTTTATATCTTTTTGAGATGAAAGCGCCTGCCCGCCTTCCCGGATACCTTCCGCACTGCTGCCCGGTATGTAAATAGTAGCAGTGGTATTGGCCGGCACCTCCACATTCAGTAAAATTTTTCCATCGCTTATTTTCCAGCCGGCAGCTGCTGTACCATAATAGGTTTTTAAGCTGGCATTGGCGCTGGTAATACCACCGCCAGGGTGCGGCTGTACTTTAATATGCTTGTAACCCGGCGCATCTTCATACGTATCCAGGCCCGCCATGGTACGGTACATCCAGTCGCCAATAGCGCCGTAGGCGTAGTGGTTAAAGGAGGTCATGCCGGGATCCTGGAAAGTGCTGTCTGGCTTCATGGAATCCCAACGCTCCCAGATAGTGGTAGCGCCCATTTTCACCGGGTATAACCACGACGGATACGTTTTTTGCAGCAATAGCTTATACGCTACCTCTGTTTGCCCGAAACGGCTTAATACATGACACAGGAAAGGCGTGCCCAAAAAGCCGGTGGTAAGATGGTTATGATAGTGCTTGATATTTTCCACCAGCTCATCTACAACACGCGGGCGCATAGTTTCGGGCAGCATATCAAAATACAATGTTAGCACATAAGCAGTTTGCGTACTGGATACCAGCCTGCCATTAGGCGTTACATATTCCTTTAGAAAAGCAGCTTTAATGCGGCGCAGCTGTTCAGTATAATAGTTCACATCTTCCATTTTACCCAGGAGCTTAGCGGAATTGATCATGATCTGCGTGGAGTTGGCCCAGAAGCACTGCGCCACCAGGCGGCTGTCTGTTATGGCTGATACCGCGTTAAAAGCATCATTTTCCTCTGCACGGTAAGAGAGCCAGTCGCCAAACTGGAAGCCGGTATTCCACAGGTCATTTTTGGCGGCCTTTTCTATATACCCTACCCAGGCTTTCATGCTGGGATATTGTTCTTCGATCACACGGGCATCGCCATACGCTAAATAAGTGTTCCAGGGAACAATAGTAGCTGCATCAGACCAGCCGGTAGCGCCTACAGGATCAGGAAAAATGGAAAGCAGGTTGGGTACAACAAACGGCACAGCCCCGTTGGATGCCTGGTCAAAGGCCACATCTTTTAACCATTTGGCAAAAAAGTTATTTACCTGACGGTTAAAGGTGGCGGTGCGGGAGAACATGGCTGCATCACCGGTCCAGCCCAAACGTTCATCACGCTGCGGGCAATCCGTAGGCACATCCAGGAAATTGCCCTGCTGCCCCCAGCGGATGTTATGCTGCAGCTGGTTCACCAGCGGATCAGAACAGCTGAAATCCCCGGTTAAAGGCATATCAGAATATAATGCCACAGCAGTAAAATCAGCGGGGTTCAAAGGTCCGTTAATACCTTTTACGCGGATATAGCGGAAACCATGAAATGTAAAATGCGGCTCAAATACTTCCGTGCCATCACCTTTCAGTATGAATATATCTTCCGCTTTGGCAGAACGAAGATTTTCATAATAAGGCTCCCCTTTTTTATCCAGCACTTCTACATGCGCTACCTTAACCGTATCACCTGCTTTGCCTTTTACTTTTATTTGCACCCAGCCTACCAGGTTTTGCCCAAAATCCAGCACCTGGTCGCCTTTAGGGGTGGTAATAACTTTGGTGGGTGTAAAGGTTTCATGTTTCTTAATAAGCTCGTTATAGGAAGCGGAAAGATTATCAAGCGGTGCATCCTTCACTTTAACGGCTGCCCACTGGCTGTCATCAAAGCCGGCGCCGGCCCAATCCATTTTTTGCAGGCGGGCGTCAAACACTTCCCCATCATAGATCTCAGAAGATACAATACCGCCCGTAGCTGCTTTCCATGAGTTATCAGATACTATTGTTTCCGTAGTACCATCTGTGTAATGAATATTCAGCTGGAACAACAGAGCCGCATCCTTACCATAATAATTTTTCAGCTTACTCCAGCTAAGCGGGCCACGGTACCAGCCGCTGCCAAGTATTACCCCAATAGCATTTTTTCCGCTTTGCAGCAGGGAGGTAACATCATAGGTTTGATAAGTGAGGTGTTTCTTATAGCTGGTCCAGCCCGGGGTTAGGAAAGCATCCCCTACCCGCTTGCCATTCAGCTGCGCCTCATATAATCCATGTGCGGTTATGTAGGCAGTGGCCGACTGTACTTTTTTAGCGGTACTAAACGTTTTGCGGAAAAAGGGAGCAATGCCGCCGGCACTGTCGCCCGGCAAACCTGAAGTGATCCATTGCGCTTTCCAGTTACCGGCATTCAGCAACCCCGTTTGCCAGTAAGCAGGCGTACTCCAACCGGAGGTTTTACCTTTATTATCCCATACCCTTACCTGCCAGCTGTAGCG
>NZ_DATCRF010000290.1:0-3779 GCF_036569125.1 Chitinophaga sp.
CTTCTGTAGCTATACGGGATGCTATTGCAGCTATTAAAACGCCGGTGATAGAAGTGCACATCAGCAATGTATATGCGCGGGAAGAGTTCCGTCACACTTCACTGATAGCGCCTAAATGTGTGGGCACTATCTGCGGGTTAGGTATGAAAGGGTATAGGCTGGGAGTGGAATATTTTTTGAATTGAGATAGTAATGCATTTAAATAAACAGGCCGTTCCATATGCAATGGAGCGGCCTTTCTTTTTTGGCGCTGCTGCACCTGTATTCATTGAAATGCCCGTTTGGAGCAATTAAAATTCCTTTTGCCGTTTAAGCTGCGCATGCCGGATACGGCTTAGTGTTTCCCTTGATACGCCCAGGTAAGATGCTACCATATGCAGCGGTATACGCCTGAAAACATCCGGAAAGGAATTAACAAATTCCTGGTATTTCTCTTCAGCCGTATAGCTGATATTCATGAGTATGCGGTTCAGGTTTGCATCGTGGCTGCTGGTTTTCAGCTTATCTGAATAAGATCTGAATGCAGGAATAGCCTCAAATATTTTATCCATGTTTTCCCGGGACCATAATAGTACCTGCGTATCTTCCAGCGCCTCAATATTATATTTGGATGGCAGCTGGCTATTGTAGCTTTCAGTGTCCAGCATCCAGCCATTTTCAACTGCAAACCGCATATTATATTCCGCACCGTCATCTCTTGTACAATAGGTTCTTAACAGGCCTTTCACTACAAAAGCCTTAAACCGGCAAACTTCGCCCTCGTGCAGCAGCTGCTGCCTTCTGCGCAATTTTTTTTCGGTTGCCAGTGAACACAGGAGCTTTAGCTCCTCTTTGGTGAGAGATACTTCAGCTGTAATAAATGTTTCGAAATGCCCGGTCATGCTTAAAGGTACAAACGGTTTAATAATGAGCTGCCTTTCCCTTGCCTGGTGGCTGGATACATGCAAAGTTAGGTCAAATGACCTCAAAAAATTGTGTCAAATCTCCTTGCTGAGGGGGAGCCTTCATCCCAATTTTGTGGCATAATCAGATCTATTACAAATTGTTATCAAAACAGAAGAATCTATGCGTGTTTTTGTAACCGGCGCTACGGGCTTTGTAGGCTCTGCCATTGTACAGGAATTAATAGCGGCGGGCCACCAGGTATTGGGCCTGGCCCGCTCGGATGAAGGGGCTAAATCACTGGCCGCTGCGGGTGCAGCCGTGCACCGGGGAGATCTTACCGACCTGGAAAGCCTGCGCAGCGGCGCAGCTATGTCGGATGGCGTGATCCATGCCGGGTTTATCCATGATTTCTCAAAATTCAAGGAAAGCTGTGAGTTGGACAGGCAGGTGATTGAGACGATGGGCGCCGCACTGGCCGGCTCTGACCGGCCCCTGGTTATTACCTCCGCCATCGGTATCCTGGCGTCTGGCCGCCTGGGGCTTGAAGAAACCCCGGCCAGTTCCAGCAATACCAAAAATCCGCGGGTGGCCACTGAGGAGACCGCTGCTGCAGTTGCGGCTAACGGTGTGCATGTGTCGATCGTACGCCTCCCGCCATCCGTGCATGGCGATGGTGATCATGGTTTTGTTCCGATGGTTATTAACGTTGCGCGCGAAAAAGGCGTTTCCGCCTATGTAGGCGAAGGGCTGAACCGCTGGCCGGCCGTGCACCGGCTGGATGCTGCCCGGCTTTACAGGCTGGTGCTGGAGAAAGGCGCTGCAGGCGCCCGGTATCACGCGGTGGCTGAGGAAGGGGTGCCTTTCCGCGAAATTGCTACTGTAATTGGCCGGCGCCTGAATGTGCCGGTGGTGGCTAAGACCCCTGAGGAGGCTGGAGGCCACTTTGGCTGGTTAGCACATTTCATGGGCCTGGATGTTCCGGCCTCCAGCCAGCGCACCCGGGAACAGCTGGGATGGGAGCCCACGGGCCCCGGGCTGATAGCTGATATTGACCATGAGCGTTATTTTCAGGCTAAATAAAGGCCGCCTGCTGGCCGCCGCCAGGCGCCGGGCGGGAGAACCGGCGCAAACGGCATGCTATCGGGCAAGACAATAAAGCTTCCAGCAACCCCAAACGAAAAGAGCGCCTGTTACAGGCGCTCTTTTCTATTTTTAGTCATTACATTTTAACAGGCGGCAGCGGTTTCCTTCTCGTCTTTAAAAGCTTCCCTGGCTTTTAATCCCAGCAGCTCAAACATCATATGGTCTTCTTCAAAAGAAGGATTTTTTGTGGTCAGCAGCTTTTCACCGGTAAAGATGGAGTTGGCGCCAGCCATAAAGCACAGGGCCTGCTCAGATACGCTCATCTCTGCACGGCCGGCGCTCAGGCGTACCATGGCGCTGGGTATCAGGATGCGGGTAGTGGCTATCATACGCACCATATCCCAGAACTCTACTTTAGGCATATGCTCCAGCGGCGTGCCTTTTACGCGGGTAAGCGCATTAATGGGCACTGATTCAGGATGCTGAGGCAGGTTGCTGAGGGTGTGCAGCATTTTAATGCGGTCCTCATGGGTTTCACCCAGGCCTATAATACCGCCGCAGCATACGCTTACACCGGCTTTGCGCACGTTATCCAGCGTTTGCAGGCGGTCGTCGTAAGTACGGGTGGTAATGATCTCGCTATAATATTCATCTGAGGTATCCAGGTTGTGGTTGTAGGCGTACAAACCGGCATCTGCCAGCTTCCTGGCCTGCTCTTCCGTAAGCATACCCAGGGTGCAGCATACTTCCATGCCCAGCTCATTTACGCCTTTTACCATATCCAGCACACGGTCAAAGTCGCGGTTATCGCGTACCTCGCGCCAGGCAGCGCCCATGCAAAAGCGGGTGGATCCGGCTTCCCGGGCTTTACGGGCATATTCCAGCACAGTATCTTTCTGCAGCAGGCCATGTACTTTGATGTCGGTATTATAACGGGCGGCCTGCGGGCAGTACGCACAATCTTCGGAGCAGCCGCCGGTTTTAATGGACAGCAGGGTACAAACCTGTACTTCTGCGGTATCCTGGTATTGGCGGTGTGCGCTGGCAGCGCGGAATATCAGTTCCAGCAGCGGAGTATTATAGATAGCTTTTATTTCTTCAATGGTCCAGTCATGACGGATCTGCACATCTTGCATAAGTATAATATTTAATAGGAAGCAAACGTACGGAAAAAAGCATAAAGCGCAAAGCTTAAACAGGCATAAAGCTAAAGCATAAAGCTCAATGCATTGGATAAAGCGAGGCTTTAAGCTTTACGCTTTTTGCTTTCGGCTTTTCGCTTTCTGCTCACAGGTACTTAAAGTTCGTTTTAGGCGTAATGCTCAGCAGTGTATGATAAATGAGCATAATGGTGTTCTCAATATCCTCTTTCTTTACCATTTCCACGGTGGTATGCATGTAGCGCAGCGGCAGGCTGATAAGGGCAGAGGGGGTACCGTCATTGGAATATGCAAAGGCATCTGTATCGGTACCGGTGCTGCGGCTTACGGCATGGCGCTGGAAAGGAATATCGTTCTTCTGCGCGGTTTTAATGATCAGGTCGCGGAGAATGTTATGCACTGCAGGGCCGTAGGTAATGCTGGGGCCATTGCCGCAACGGATCTCACCTTCCACGTTCTTATTGATCATGGGGGTGGTGGAATCATGTGTTACATCCGTGATAATGGCCACATTGGCTTTGATACGTTTGGCGATCATTTCTGCGCCCCGCAGGCCTACTTCTTCCTGCACCGCATTTACGATGTACAGGCCAAAGGGCAGCTGCTGCTTATTTTCTTTAAGCAGGCGGGCCACCTCAGCTATCATAAAAC
>NZ_DATCRF010000291.1:0-8436 GCF_036569125.1 Chitinophaga sp.
GGTGGAAGCTCACTCTTGAAAACCGCCCCTTATACACCTCCGGTGAAACAGAGATCTTAAATACCTTTGACCTGAACGGCTATACGAACCTGCAAAAGCTGAACTATGACCCTTATAGCCGCGATATACCTTCCGTAACGCTGAAAGCCGTAAAAGACGGGAAAGCAGGGATTATTAACCCGGCCGGAAAAGTATTGGCGCCTTTTCAGTACGATGATATTATTTACACCGGCAGCTATTACAAAACCATCCGCAATAACAAGATAGGTATCCTGGGCAGGGACCTGAACGAGATAACCCCGCCGGTGCTGCAGAACATCTATACCAGCGATCCCTACCTGCGCGCCTGGCTGGTGGAAATGCCGAATGGAAAAAAAGGATATATGGATATGAAAAGCGGGAAGATCTTTATTCCCGGTATACAGCTAACCAGCAATTAACCCCATGCATACTATAATACGGAGGGGCGCCGCTGCCCTGCTGTTATGCCTGAATGCCGCTATGGCGCTTGCACAGCAAACAACGGTGCCCGCAGCGCTAAGCGGCAACTGGCTTAAAACAGATGGCAGCAACCAGTTTGTAATAGGGTTGTATAACGATGTGGCCTGTTACCAGGATAATGTTTCCCTTATTACGGCCATTACCGGCAGTAATGATCACTGGCAGATAACCTTAGCCGGCAAACGGCTGGGCCTTTCCCTGAAGGACGCCCATACCCTTATACTTACGGAGAACGGGCAGCCACAAACGTTAAAGCATACACGTACTTATAATTACAGCTACCAGCCCATACAGCAGCCTTTAAAACAACCGCTGTTCCGCGTAGGTACGGCCACGGTAAAAGGTTACCTGCAGCTGCCGGCCACCGCCCCCAGGAACAAGCTGCAATACAACTATGTATTGATAAGCTATGAAAATGTGCTGACCGGCGAAGCGGAGTATTTCCCGGCCGACCTGGATAAAACAGGCCGCTTTAACATTACCTTTCCGCTGTACAAGCTGCAAAAATGTACGCTGATCTACAACCAGGATAAAATAGCCACCTTCCTGGCGCAACCCGGCAGCAGCCTGCTGCTGGCCGTGAACCCGGATATCAAAGTAACCAGCCCTAACCCGGACTTTGACCTGGTAGCACAACGGGTAGCTGTTATGGGCGATGATGCAGACCTTAACAACCAGTACCAGCATTTTTTAACTTACCGCAGCGGTTTAAATGATACGGCCTATACACAGAACATAACCGCGCTATCGCAGGTGTACTCACCGGCCAAGGCGCCGCAGGTTCTTATTGATTATATAAAAGAGGAAGTGTTGTATGATTACGCCTACAAACGCTTATCCGATACACGTAATGCAGATAGCGCCATAGCGCAGCAGCTGTACCAGCGCTACCTGGTGCCGGGATCACCTTACGCCGTGCTGCACGACAACTTTTACCAGATGGCCGGCTATTATGCCGACCGGCTGCGTGATGGCAGCCGCAGTAATGGTATGCGCTACTCCTTTTCTACAGATAAGATGGCGCAGCGCATTAATAACGATTACAGCCGCTTTCTTTCACCGGAATTTATGCAGCCTTATAAAGCCATCCAAAAAGATGGCGCGCTGCTGCGCAATATGAAGGATGAAGAAATCATTAAAACCTATTTCAACGGCGATAAAGATGCGGCCATTGCCTTCCGCTACCTGACCCGGAAAATACAGGATGAATTTTTTAAGGAACAGCGCGATTCTGTGGCTTATGCCCGGAATGCCGCTATCCTTAAAGACCCCGCGGCGCTTTTTGCCGCTAACCTGTACCAGCTGCTGCACAGCAGCTATTCCGAGGATGATCTGCGGATCCCCTCTACCTACCGGCTGAATATCTTTAAAGATGCTGCTGCAGCAGCAACCATGCCCTGGTGGCTGGTAGACAGTCTTAACCGCCAGCAGGCCATTAAAACCGCCAGCGCCGGCCTGGCAGTAAAGCTGGACAGTACGCGCATCCGTGAAGTTAATAACGAAGCCGACTGGCAGGCAGTGCTGAAAAGCTATCGCGGCAAAGTAGTGGTAATATCCATGTACAACCATAACTTTCGAAAAGAGAATGCCACCCTTGGCCTGTATAACCTGGAAAAACTACAGGCTTTATACAAAGGCAAAAATGTGGTGTTCCTGAAATGTATTATACAACGGCAGCGCAGCGATAAAATGAAACAGCTGTTCGGCTACTTGCAGTTAATGGATAGCCGGCATCAGCTGCAAAATGTGTTGTACATTGACCGTAAGATCAGTGCTATGGCACTGATGGAAGAGGATATTGAAGGCAACATGGCTATTTACGGAGCTGCGGGAGAAGCGCATCACCCGGCCGTTTTTGCAAAAAAACATAGCTACAAAGAAGAGGGCAATATAAGCTTAACCGCAGAGCTGAATGCAGTGCTGGCCGGCAAAGGGCGCTATTATGAAAGTGATGCCGCCGCTTATTTTATAAAGGATAAAAAACATGAGGATTATGTTCCCGGCTACAGGAATGAAATGCTCAAAACCTGGACCCGCCGGGATTCTGCCGGCGCCTATGAAGTGTACACACCTAAAGAGCCGGACAGACCGGACTATGAAACAGGCGATTCCGTTTATAAGCAGGTGGTGTTTATGGCAGATTCTTTCTTCGTAAATGCCAGGCTGGTATTACACAGGCAACCTGTAGAAAAGAACAGCAACCGCCTTTTTTATGCTGGTAATTACGGGAGGGAGACCAAATGGGAAGATGGGTATCGTTACGAGTTTAACAAACCCGCTAAGCTGTTACAGCTTTACAATAAGCAGAAAAAACTGCAGCGGCAATACCGGGTAGTAATGATCAATACCGACATCCTGGTACTGGAAAAATTGTAGCTTTTAGCGTTCGGCTTTTAGCATTTAGCTTTTAGCGTATTAAAGGCTTTCTGTTCTTAAAGCCTATCACCAGCTCGCGGTAATCTTCTACCGGTTTAAAGTCGGCCAGTTTAGGCTGCCAGGCCGGCATCGTTTTTATTACGCGGATGGCTTCCTGGTCAAAAGCATCACCCAGGCCGGTTATAAGCTGTACGTTATCGGTAGCGCCATTGGGCGCGATCCTGAAACGGATCACCAGCACATCAGCAACATCCTGTTGTACACCTGCGGGGTACACAAAGTTAGCCTGCAGGTATTTTTCAAGATCCTGCTCCTGTGTGCCAAACCTGGAAGGCCCGGCCGGCAGCATATCACGCGAAAATTCCGCTGCGTTATCAGCAGCCAGCATATTATCTGTATAAAAATGGAAAACCTTTTCCAGCCGGGTCTTAACCCGTTTTCCATTGATCACGCCCGGTTGCCATAGAGGCATACGGCGTAACAGGCCAACAGCCTGCTCATCACAGCCATACCCCAGCTTTTTAGTGATAAATACGTCACCCAGCCGTCCGTTTTCATCTATCACGAACTTAATCACCACATTACCGCTAACATTAGCTGCCAGCGCCGCTTTGGTAGTACGCAGGCCGGTGAGTATATACTGGTCAAAAGCCTGCTCCCCGCCCGGGTAAGCGGCCAGGGTATCTTCAGAAACCTTTACGCCTTCCAGGGTGGTTTCCTGCGCTATGGAATGACCGGCCAGCGCCGCAATCAAATTAAATAAAATTAAAATGCGTTTCATGCCGGCAAGATAGTAAAATATCAGGGGTTTAAAATGAAAAGAGGTCCCCTTTTACAGGCGGACCTCTTTCATATATACATGAAGGACAAACTTATTAGTAGCTCACTGCTTTACCGGCATTCACCTGGCCATTCCCGAAGAAACGGTCTTTACCAGGCGTACCATAATCCGTAGCGCTTTTGCGGAACAGCAGATCTACCAGTAAAGGATTAGCCAGGCGGCCGTATTTACCATAGATCAGCGCAGCAGCTGCAGAAACGTGAGGCGCGGCCATGCTGGTACCGGCAGACCAGGTATAGTAATACGTATCGGTAGCTTCATCCCAGGCGCCAATATTAAACACAAAGTCGAAGATGTATTCCGGGTTAACGATACCGCCTACGTTTACAATAGTAGTATTGATAGGAATGCTGTAGTTACCGCCCGGTGCACCGTAAGAAATAAAGTTCTTACCGGAGTTGGTGAAAATGGAAGGACGGTATAAAGTAGTATCCTGATTAATACCCCAGCCCAGCGGACCGTTGGAGGAAATTGACAGTACACCCAAACAGGCGGCAGGGTAAGTAATAAAGTTCTTTTCCACGTCGTAGTTATATGCATCATTACCGGCAGCAGCTATTACGGTGGTGCCTACTAAGTTTGCATAAATGGTAGCGCGGTTCATAGCTATTACCAGGTCCTTTATATCGCGGTCATATACTACGGTGTAATCATCGCTGGGATCATCCGGCGTGCCGTTATCATCTGTAAAAGTTCTGCGGGGCAGCTCGCCACCCAGGCTCATGTTGATCACATTGGCGCCATGATTTGCGGCATAGAAGATCCCATCAATGATACCGCTCCAGGGACCGGAGCCGTTATCATCCAATACTTTTATCAGCATCAGCTTAGCTTCAGGAGCCACGCCTACTACGCCGTAAGCATCGTCCAGCGCAGCAATGGTGCCGGCAACGTGGGTGCCATGGCTGAAACCTTCTGCGCCATGGTACTGTACTTCCTCACCTTCAATAAAACTGTGCGTTAAAATAATGTTGGGTTTAATTTCTGCATCGTTCAGCAGGAAACCGCCATCCAGCACAGCTACTTTGGCGCCACGGCCTTTGTAGCCTTTTTGCCAGGCTTGCGGTGCTTTAATGGATTGCAGATCCCATTGTAAAAAGCTGTAGGGGTTGTTGGCTAAAGCGCTGGATTTAGCCATAGGTCCTGCGGCAGCAGCATGTGCGCCGGGTTTGTAGGATACTGAGGAGCGATAAACTTTTGTGGGCAGGCGCCAGTTCATTACAACGTCTACTGCTACGGATTGTACCCCGGGGACCTTTCTTGCTTTTTCAGGGAAGCTGGGATCAGGGGTTTGTACATGGATTAAGCCTAGTTCCTTGATGGCTTCTTTGAGCTTAAATTTCTTAACGCCTAAGGCGGTTAAACCTTCAGAGATGGTTTCAAGCTTAGCGCCCTCCTGCGCAATTACAATGAAACCCCGGTCCTGTTGTTTTTTGGATTTGTTCAGTGACCCATTGATGATGTTGAGATCTTTTTTACATGAGGCGATAACAATGAGCATCATAAGGGGTAAGACCAAACGCATAAGTTGATTTCTTTTCATAGCGAATAAAATTTAAATGAATAACGAAACGGATTTTGGAAATTAAAAACAGATTGCTACTATATATGTGTGCATGACTCTGGCTGCTACATAGGGCTAATTGAATGTACTTAAATATTTTAGATTAATCAACTTTATATAGGGAGTGCAGAAAAAATTAATATCCGCCGCAGGTAAGCGTATGAGGGAGCTGCGGGTTTACGCAAAAAACCTGCCGGTAATTACCGGCAGGCAGGGTTATATGATCAGGTGAAATGGCGGCTGGTTATAAAACCATTTGTGCAAGGCCTTGCCCGAACGACCAGTTTTCGGCTGTTACTTCCGTAAGCACAATGAACACATCGTCCATGGTAACCGGTGTGCGTGCAGCTATTTTTTCTGCAATGGAATGGTATAACGCTTTTTTCATTTCCACAGTGCGGCCATGGCGGGCAGTGATCTCAATAAACACCAGGTTATTGCTGTGCGGCACATTAAAGTGGCCGGACCTGTATACCAGGTCGGTAAGGCGCACTTCATGTATTACATGGAAATAATCATCTGCCGGCACATTAAAATGCGCCATCAGGCTTTCGTGCACGGAAAGGGAAATATCACTTTTTACTTTTTCCGTTAAGTTTTGTGCAAGATTGATCTTTACAAAAGGCATATGCTTAGTTTTTTAGGATGATAACGGGCTGCCCTTTTTTAGCCAGGTAAATGGCTACAAATTTGCAGGGCTGACCGGCCAGCGCATTCTTAAAGGTTTGTATGGGCTGATTGGCTGCTTCATGAAAGCTATCGCCCGCCTTCAATATAACAGGCGCCTGGCCGGCTACCTGGTATTCGATCTCCCCGGATACCACATACCCGTATACCTCACAGGGATGGTAATGCGCGGGAGCACCCTGTCCGGGTGCGCAGGTAATTTCATCTATACGTATATCCTCTACCGTAGCAGGCGCCAGTGCGTGCTCCAATAACGTTTTGCGGCTGATACCGGATTGCGCAAATGCACTCCCTCCTATTACCAGTAAGCCTATTATGAAACAAACTGTTTTCATGGCTGTAATTTTTTGCAGCTCAAAATTAGGGCAATTCCATACTTTTGTAATATTGAAATATCTAATACAATACTTCAATTTTATTAAACTATGACCAGCGACATTATGGACCTGGACCTGCTGCGAACCTTTGTGCTGGCAGTGGATCTTGACAGCTTTGCCAAAGCTGCGGACCGGGTAGCCCGCTCCCAGTCGGCCGTGAGCCTGCAAATGCAACGCCTGGAAGAAATGACCGGGCAACCGCTGTTCATTAAACAAGGGCGGGGCTGGCGCCTTACTGCCGCCGGTGAAATGCTGCTGGGCTACGCCAAACAGCTGCTGGACATTAATGACCGCGCAGTACGCGCCCTGAGCGATACCCAGCTGGAAGGACAGGTACGGTTAGGTATATCCGCAGATTTTGCAGAGAGCGAGCTGCCCCTGGTGCTGGCCCGTTTTGCAGCAGTATACCCACAGGTGCAGATCACGATCGTGATAGACCGGCAGGCGGTGCTCATGAAACAGCTGCAGGCAGGCCAGCTGGATGTAATTGTGAACATGCACTTTCATACACCGGCAGACGCTATTCCCATTGGGCAGCTGCCTTTGCGCTGGATCGGCAGTCCCGCAACACGGCTGGTCCCGGATCAGCCATTACCGTTACTGTTATTTGAAGCGCCCTGCATTGTACGCCAGGCAGGTTTAGAGGCGCTGGAAGCCGCTCAGCGCAGCTGGCGGATAGTGCTGACCAGTCCCAGCTTAGCGGGGCTATGGGCGGCTGCGCAGGCAGGATTAGGGGTTACCATCCGCACGGCCATAGGCGTACCACCGGGATGTAAGCTGCTGCCGGCATCTGCCGGGCTGCCCGCATTACCGGTCATGCACCTGTTCTTACAGCAGCAAAAGCAGCACCCTACGCCGGCAGTGGAAAGGCTTACAGAAATATTGCAGGAAACATTACGCGAGCAGGTGCAAGGTGTTCGTAAAAAATAAAAAATCGGTTTCTTTGTAAAGTCATGTCGTTATTTATTACATCATTGAACTCAGGCAGCAACGGAAACTGTTATTACATTGGTAATGACTGGGACGCCGTGCTGGTAGATGCGGGGATCTCCTGCCGTGAAACGGAGAAGCGGATGAAACGCCTGGGACTATCCATGCACCAGGTAAGGGCCATTTTTGTTTCCCATGAACATACAGATCACATACGCGGCATCCCCGTAATTGCCCGTAAATATCACCTGCCGGTATATATTACCGCTGCTACCCTGGTCAGCGGCGGGCTGCAGCTAAATGCGCAGCAGGTGATCTCCTTCAGCGCTTATACACCGGTACAGGTAGGCTCCCTTACCGTAACCGCCTTTCCTAAATTCCACGATGCTTCTGAACCGCACAGCTTTATTGTGAACTGCGGGGATATTAATATTGGGGTGTTCACTGACATCGGCGCACCCTGCGAGCATGTGATCCGCCATTTTCAGCAATGCCATGCGGCTTTCCTGGAATCGAACTATGACGAGCAGATGCTGGAGCAGGGACGATACCCGTATTTTTTAAAGAACCGCATCCGCGGCGGGCAGGGACATTTATCCAACCGGCAGGCGCTGGAGTTATTTAAGGCGCACCGGCCGGCCTTTATGAGCCATTTGCTGTTATCGCATCTTTCGCAGGAGAACAATTCCCCTGACCTGGTGCAGGCTTTATTTAATGAGCATGCTGACGGAACAGAGATCGTGGTAGCCACCCGGTTTGCGGAGACCGCTGTATACCAGGTTGGGAATTTAATTTGAAGAATATTTGGAAGAAAAAGATTAATTCCTATCTTTGCACTCCCGAAAACAAAAAACGGGAATGATTCCGTAGCTCAGTTGGTAGAGCAATACACTTTTAATGTATGGGTCCTGGGTTCGAGTCCCAGCGGGATCACCTGATGGGACAAGTCTAAAACAGATAGGCTTGTCCCATTTTCTTTTTCTGCCAAAGCCTTATCCATGCTGTATATTAGCTGCACCGCATAATTTACTCTAGGAGTTCGATATGCGTCACCAGTAAATACCAGTTTATCGGGGTATATCGAACTTATGATCTGTCGCCGAGTTTCTACTGCGCCACTTTCATATAAATTATCAATCTGAGAAAGGTTTCGCATACCC
>NZ_DATCRF010000292.1:0-3020 GCF_036569125.1 Chitinophaga sp.
GGGTAAGGGAGGCTGTTTTGTTCTTCAGGAAATCCTTTTTCAAACCTACATCCACACTGCTGAAGCCTTTAATAGTACCCTGGGCAGAGGTGGGCACCATCATAAAGCCACCGCCTCCGCCGCCGCGTCCACCACCGCCGCCACCGCTGTTGTTAGGCAGGGCTATAGTTGGCGCCTGGTAGTTACCGCTGACCTGCAGCGTAAAGTTAGCCGGCAGCTTGGTCTCTGAATTGAGCTTTGCATTCCAGCTAAAGTTGCTGTTCTTAAATACTTCTTTATCCTGTGTTACGGAAATCTCTGTGCGGTACAGGTTCACGTTGGCCGTAACATCCCATATGCCGAAGAAGGTTTTTTTACCGGTCAGCTCCGCGCCGTAGGAGTTGTTCTTATCTGCATTCACAAAGGTAGTGAGCAGGGTATCTTTCCCTAAAGGCACGCTGATGGTAGACAGCAGGTTATTGGTATTCCGGTAGTAAATGGAACCCAGGAAATTGCTGTTCTTCCAGTTCTTGGCGTAGGAAAATTCCAGGCTGTTGGTATACTCCGGTTTCAGGTTCGGGTTACCCTCGCGCTGGTTCAGCGGATCGGTATAATCGCGGTAAGGGATCAGCTGAAAAAAGTTGGGCCGGGTTACGCGGCGGCTATAGTTCAGCTGCAGCTCCTGGTCGTTCTTAAACTTCTGCGACAGGTATACGCTGGGGAAGAAGCCCGGTGTGGCTTTGGTAGGCTTATACTTCATGCCTTCACTGGGGATCTCGCCGGAGTAAACATATTGTTCCACCCGCAGGCCGCCCTGGTAGCCGAAGTTACCGACGGTGCCGGAGTAGTTAACATATCCTGCATAGATCTGCTCTTTGTATTTATAGTCGTTAGAGAGCAGATCGTTAAAGGTGTAACCCTTTGTGATAGTATCCTGGTCGTACACGTTGTAAATGCTGCTGTAATTGCGGAGGGTGGTCTTTAAACCCAGCTCCAGTTTACCATTTTTACCAATAGGATCGGTATAATCCGTTTGCGCGGTAATAAAGGTGGTTTTGCCGTCGGAGTGGTTGTTCTGCAACGCGGGCTGCCCGGTAGGTAAGCCATCCGGCGTAAGCGGCTGTGTATTAAAATCACCGTTGCGGTTGTTGGTGCTGTAGTTATAGTTAACACTGGCCGACCATTCCCGGTTAGGTTCTGCGAAAGTATGTTTGAAATCCAGCGCAGTAGTGTAGTTGCGGAAACCGAACTTGTTATTATTGATACGGTTGCTCAGGGAATCGCCTTTGTTAAAGGTGCTGCGCAGGTCCTCGTAGTTTTTGAAATTACCGTCTACAATGTTCTGTGAAACAGAGATGGTGTTGCGGTTATCCAGGTAATAATCCAACCCTACGCGGCCAAACTGGAAAGTAGGGGTGCTGCGGCTGTTGCTCTGCTGGCGCAGGAAGCTGGTATCGCCGTTCAGGTAGTTGGTGCGGTCCGTAGTACCATCGCCCCAGTTGCGGTTGGCATTCACCATGTAGTTGGCAAATACATTCACCTTTCCCTGGCGCACATTGATGTTGCCGCCGCCGTTGTATTTATCGCCGGTGCCAATACCTGCGGTTACCATACCGTTAATGCCTGCACGCCGGTTCTTTTTAAGCACAATGTTCAGGATGCCGGACATGCCTTCTGCATCATACCGGGCAGAGGGGTTGGTGATCAGCTCCACGCTTTCAATAGCGTCTGCCGGTATCTGGTCCAGGGTAAGGGTAGAGGGTTTGCCATCCACAAAAATGGTGGGGGAGGCATTACGTACGGTTACATTCCCGTCAATATCCACATTCACGGCCGGTACGTTCTTCAGCACATCCTGCGCGGTGCCGCCTACGCTTACCAGGTTACGGTCTACGTTAAACACCTTTTTATCAATACCCATGGTAAAGGCGCTTTTTTGCCCGGTAACTTCCACGGTGCCCAGCAGCTTGGAATCCGGCCGCATTTTCAGGTTGCCCAGGTCCTGGTCCATGGTCTGGGGGCTGATGGCCACTTTTTTATAGATGCTGCCATAACCCATGAAGGTAATGCGCATATTAAAGGTGCCAAAAGGCAGGTTCTCAAAGTTAAATTCGCCGTTCTCTTTGGTGAGCATACCGGTTACCACGCTGGAATCGCGCAGCTTCAGCAGGGCTACTGCCGCATAGCCGATAGGTTTTTTAGTGTCAGCATCTACCAGCTTGCCATACACATGCCCGATCTGGGGCATTTGCCGCTGGCCGTTAGCGCCGCCACGGGCGCCTGCCGCCGCTCCCTGCTTACCGCCGGTAGCGGGCATAACTGGTATTTGCGCATGTAAGGATGCATGTCCTAACAGGACTGCAGCCAGTAAAACGTACCATTGTTTCATCGCTCTTATATTCGTTGATCTTAATTGTAGTGTGAAAATATTAACAGGTGATTTGGGTTCGATGCCGGGCACAAAATTATCGGTAATTTATATGCCGGTTTGCCTAATATGACGAATGGGGTATTTTAGCCGAGGAAACCTATAAAAACAGCGGTAAAAGGTCTTAACAGTAATTAACAATCAGCTGGGGCTTTAAGGAATGTAAAATGTAAAATATTAAATAATAAATGTAAAAGTAATGCAGTGGATCGCCGCACTCAACTTTTACATTTTAAATTTTGCATTTATGATTTTACATTTTTCTACCCGTTCTTACGCCATTAGCAGCTGCAGCAACCCGATCACGAAACCCAGCACACCGCCAATGATCTCTACAAAACGGAACTCGCGCGCCATAATCCCCTGCAGGATCTGCTCCAGCTTATCAGAAGAAAAAGCCGCTACCTTATCGGTAACAATGCGTTCCAGGTCCAGCTCGTCTTTTACATTGTCCAGGTATTGGGCTATCATCATGGGGAAAAGGGTGTCCAGCTCTTTTACCAGTACGTCCTTGATCTGTTTAATGGTACTGTCGCCAATGAACATGGAAAGCACCGGCATGGCGTCCGGCAGCTTTACGCGCAGGAAGTGTTCCAGGTGATCCTCTACCAGG
>NZ_DATCRF010000293.1:0-26511 GCF_036569125.1 Chitinophaga sp.
CTATTGGCGGTATGCTGTTTCCCCTGCTGGTAGGCTCCATGCTGGACCATTACAAAGCGCTGGGCGATGTGAATATCGGGTATAACATCCTGTTCATCATCTGCGGATTTGCTTACCTGCTGGCCTGGGTGATCATGCACTTTTTTGCACCGAAAATGGAGCAGGTGGAGCTGAAGGATAATTAATAATGAAGAATGAATAATTAATAATTAAAGAAAATAATTGAACAAGTAAAAGGAAGTCCTGGCCAGCTGGCCGGGATTTTTTTTTGTGGGAATAACATCACTCCGGGACAATTTTACCGGCGGCACACACGGCATGGATATTTAACTTATCTTAATTGTCAGATCATTAAAACCCATCAACCCATCATTAAAAAGACTAACCATGAAAAAACTATTATGCCTGTTGGCATTGCTGCCTGCGCTGGCCTTTGCGCAGGGAGTGCATTTTGAAAAAGAGCTTACCTGGCAGCAGGTGCTGGCTAAAGCGAAGGCCGAGCACAAGTATATTTTTGTGGACTGTTATACCACCTGGTGCGGTCCCTGTAAATACATGACGGCACAGATATTTCCGCAGGAAACAATGGGCCGGTTCTTCAACAGCAATTTTATTAATGTAAAAGTGCAGCTGGACAAAACTCCGGATGACAATGAACATGTTAAAAGCTGGTATGACGATGCGGTAATGATAGAAAAAGAGTATAAGATCCGGAGCTACCCCACCTTCCTGTACTTTTCACCGGATGGAAAGATTGTGCACCGTACCGTGGGAAGCACCGAGACGGCAGCAGAGTTTATTGCCAGGTCTGAAAAGGCGCTGAACCCTGCTACGCAATATTATACACAGCTGGATAAATACAATAAAGGCAATAATAAACCCGAAGACCTGCACGCAATGGCCATAGCTGCCATGGATGCGGATGATGGCCCCAACGCCGCCAAAATTTCCCGTGAATATCTTGCTACACAAAAGAACCTGTTGACGGCCGATAACATCCGCTTCATGGACAACTTTACCCACAGCAGCAAAGACACCGGTTTTACCATTTTTATGAAACAAAGCAAAGCGGTAGATGCCGTTTTAGGCGCTGGTAAAGCCACTGCCAGGGTAAAAGACATTATTACAAATGAAGAGGTGTATGCAAAGCTGCGGGGGAATGCAGTGGACTGGGCATCCATCGAAAAGCAGGTGCAGGAAAAATACCCGCAATATGCAACGGAGGTAGTAACCATGGGCAAAGTGCGGTACAGCATGGTGAAAAAAGACTGGCCTATGTTCCAGACCAATGTGATGGCTTATATGAAACAATTTGGCAGCAACGCATCGCCTGCAATGCTGAACGAATTTGCATGGGCTGTGTTTGAGAACTGCCAGGATATGACCTGCGTAACAGAGGCCCTGGAATGGAGCAAGCGATCCATTAAAGATAAAGAAGAACCGATGTACATGGATACTTATGCCAACATCCTGTATAAGCTGGGTAAGAAGAACGAAGCAATCGCCATGGAAGAAAAAGCGGTGAAGCTATCGAATGGAGATAAAGAGCTGAGCGCTACACTGGAGAAAATGAAAAATGGAGAGCCTACCTGGAAGTAAAGGACTGGCTGCCTTATGGGGCTAAAAAGAATGTAAAAATTCTAAATGTAAAAGTAGGATCGGCTACAGACTTATGTTCGCGGCATTCCACTTTTACATTTAGGATTTGAAATTTTACATTTTACATTCTTTTTAGCCCCGTGGTAAGATCTAATCAATTATAAGCTCACGCCCCGTTTCCATGGAATAAAATCATCCTGGTGCAGCTGCTCAGCCTTGGTAATAACCTCGCCACTGGCGGTTTTAATTACAAATTCCAGTATTTCTTCGCCCATGGCTGCAATGGTTTTTTCGCCACTGATAATAGGGCCGGTATTAATGTCAATAATATCCGGCATCCGTTGTGCCAGGCGGGTATTGGTGGAAAGCTTGATAACCGGTGAAATGGGATTGCCGGTAGGCGTGCCTAAGCCGGTAGTGAATAATACCACATTGGCGCCGGAGCCTACTTCTGCGGAGGTGGATTCCACATCATTACCCGGTGTGCACAGCAGGTTTAAGCCGGGTTTGGTAGCATACTCCGTATAATCCAGCACATCCACCACCGGGGAAGTGCCGCCTTTTTTAGCAGCACCGGCCGACTTGATCGCATCGGTGATCAAACCATCTTTAATATTACCGGGGGAAGGGTTCTGGTAAAAGCCGGAACCTACAGATTCGGCCTGGCTTTCATACGCCCGCATAATGCGGATGAATTTTTCGGAAGCAGCTTCGCTGTTACAACGGTTGATCAGCTCCTGCTCAACCCCGCACAGCTCCGGAAACTCAGACAGGATGGAAGTACCGCCCAATGCCACCAGCAGGTCGGAAGTATGGCCTACTGCTGGGTTGGCGGAGATGCCGGAGAACCCGTCGGAGCCACCGCATTCCAAACCTATTACCAGCTTGGATAAAGGAGCGGGCTTTCTTTCTATTTTATTGGCTTCAACCAAAGCCAGGAAAGTTTCTTTAATAGCAGTGGAAAGCATGTTGAATTCAGAGCCGCTTTTCTGCTGCTCAAACACCAGCACCGGCTTGTCCTCAGAAGGATTCAGCTTTTTCAGCGCGGTCTGTAAAATGGATACCTGTGCGTGCTGGCAGCCCAGGCTCAGGATGGTTGCGCCTGCCACATTGGAGTGGTGAATATAGCCGGCCAGTAAAGCGCAGAGGGCTTCAGCATCCTGCCGGGTACCGCCACAGCCGCCTTCATGGATCAGGAACTTAATACCATCTATATTCGGGAATACTGAGCTACGTGTAACCGTTTCTGTTACTGAAACCGGCTGGTAGTTCTTAATACCTTCCAGGTTGCCGCTTTTATACAGGCCTACCAGGTCGCTTACCTGCTCATTATACAGCTCAGGCGGGGCAAAGCCCAGCCCTTTTTCAAATGCAGTTTTAATTACGCCCACATTCCGGTTCTCACAAAATACCATGGGTATTACCAGCCAGTAGTTGCGGGTGCCCACCTGCCCGTCTTTACGGGGGTAGCCCATAAAGGTGCGGGTTTTCCATTTGCTTACATCCGGCGCCTGCCATTGAATGGAGCCGTCTTTTTCATGAAATGCCGTAGTATCATGGCGGATGTTGCTGGTAGTGATCACCTCTCCCTGGCGGATGAGGGAATTAGCTTTGCCCACCAGTACGCCGTACATCACAACGGGAGCATCGGGCTGCAGATCGGTAAGGGTGAATTTATGCTTGGCAGGAACGTCTTTAACCAGTTCCAGTGAAGTGCCATTGAATTGAATATGAGTGCCTGTCGGAAGATCCTGTAACGCCACCAATACGTTATCATCCGGGTGTATTTGCAAATACGTGTTCATAATACTAAAGTAACGAATATGTGTTTTCGATTTTAATACTAAAATGTTAATCCTTAATAAGATTTTGACACCTTATAAAGGTGCATAGTCCAGCGTGCAAAGAAACTAATAAACCAACAAACTGGTGCCTGAATCTATGCAAACGTTTGCAAGATTCGTGAATTCGCTTTATCTTTCCCATATATTTCAAAATCAAAAGCATGAGTATTAAGGCAGAAACAAGGTATGCAAACAGCCCGCAGGAGGTAAAAACCTGGACCACAGCGCAAACCCGGGAGGCGCTTCTGATAGAACAGCTGTTTGCAGCCGATGATGTACGTTTGGTATACAGCCACTACGACCGTTTTATTACCGGGGGTATTATGCCGGTAAGCAAAGCCGTACAGCTTGAGCCGGTAGACCAGCTGAAGGCAACCTATTTCCTGGAGCGCCGGGAGCTGGGCATCATTAACGTAGGGGGCGCCGGTACCGTGAAAGTGGACGGAGAAGCATTTGACATCGATTTCAAAGAAGCCTTATACATTGGCCAGGGTAAGCAGGAGCTGATCTTTAGCAGCAAAGAGCCCGGCAAACCCGCTAAGTTTTACCTGAACTCCACACCTGCCCATACCAATTACCCTACCCGCCGCATCACCAAAAAGGAAGCGGAGATAGTAACCCTGGGCGCGCTGGAAACCGCTAACCACCGCACTATTAATAAGCTGATCGTGAACAGCGTGCTGCCCACCTGCCAGCTGCAAATGGGTATGACGGAGCTAAAGCCCGGCAGTGTATGGAACACCATGCCCGCGCATACGCACGACCGCAGGATGGAGGTATATTTTTATTTTGAAGTGCCGCAGGGGCAATCGGTAAGCCACTTCTGGGGGCAGCCGCAGGAAACCCGGCATATCTGGATGCAGAATGAGCAGGCGGTTATTTCTCCCCCCTGGAGCATTCATGCAGGCGCAGGCACCAGCAATTATACGTTTATATGGGGGATGGCCGGTGAAAACCTGGACTATGGCGATATGGATGGTTGTCCCATCACAGAGCTGCGTTAAGTACCGCAATTATATTAACACAAAAACATACTAACAAGATGCTGGATCTATTTGACCTTAAGGGGAAAACGGCATTGGTGACCGGTTGTAAAAGAGGCATTGGCATGGCGATGGCGGTAGCGCTGGCAGAAGCCGGGGCTAACATTATAGGCGTTTCTGCCTCGCTGGAAAAAAGCGGGAGTGATGTTGAAAAGGCGGTTACTGCCCTGGGGCGCACGTTTAAAGCCTACCAGTGCGACTTTGCAGACCGTAAAGCATTATATGCGTTTATTGAGCAGGTAAAAAAAGACGTACCTGCTATAGATATATTAGTGAACAACGCCGGTACCATTATGCGTAAACCGGCAGCAGAGCACCCGGATGAGTATTGGGATACGGTGATCAATACCAACTTAAACGCACAGTTTATCCTTACCCGTGAGATAGGGCAGGGGATGCTGGCCAGGGGTAAGGGAAAGGTGATCTTTACCGCTTCCCTGCTTACCTTCCAGGGAGGTATTAATGTGCCGGGATACGCTGCCAGCAAGGGCGCTGTAGGATCGCTGGTGAAAGCATTTGCCAATGAATGGGCCGGTAAGGGAGTGAATGTAAATGCTATAGCGCCGGGTTATATTGCTACAGATAATACCTCCGCCCTGCGGGCAGATGAAAAACGGAGCGCCTCCATCCTGGACCGTATACCAGCCGGGCGCTGGGGCCAGCCGGAGGATTTTAAAGGCCCCACAGTATTCCTGGCCTCCGCTGCATCGGACTATGTGCATGGCACCATTTTAACGGTAGATGGCGGCTGGATGGGGCGTTAGATAGGTAATTAGCGACTTATTTCATAAATTCCACGCAGCTAATTACAATACATGAGTAAACGATCAGAAAAAACCATCGTTGACATAGCAGCAGAGCTGAACCTCTCTGTATCCACGGTGTCGCGCGCATTGCATGATAATCCTAACATCAGCGCCCGTACGAAAGATAAGGTAAAGAAAATGGCGCGTAAGCTGGGGTACCGCCCCAACGCGCTGGCTGCCGGATTGCGGAATAATAAGAGTAAAACCATCGGGTTGATCATACCGCGCATTTCCATGTTCTTCCCGGCCACCATTACCACCATCATGCAAAACAAATTGCAGGAGCATGGCTATAACCTGATCATTTGCCAGTCAAATGATTCCTATGAGCAGGAAGTGGCATTGGTAAATACGCTGTATTCAGCCAGGGTAGATGGTTTGGCGGTATCCACCACCTTATATACCAGCGATTTTTCGCACTTCGATATTTTTAAGGAGCAGCATATTCCCCTGGTATTCTTTGACCGCGTGCCCCTGGAAAAAAATGCAAAAGTGATCAAGGGCGATGATTTCCTGGGTGGCTTTACTGCCACGGAACACCTGATCCAGAAAGGCTGTAAGGATATTGTGCACATTTCCGGCCCGCTGAGCTGCAGCCTGTATATTGAAAGGGTAGCCGGTCATAAAAAAGCGCTGCAGCAATACAAGCTGCCGTTTAAAAAAACGCGTATGTTCTACCAGGAGCTTACGCGGGAAAATGCCTTAAAGGCCTGTAAGCAGATCTTTGCGCAAAAGCCTTACCCGGACGGCATCTTCGCGGCCAATGATACCACCGCCCTTACCATCCTGGAATATTGCCGGGGTATTAACCTGCGGGTACCGGAAGACCTGAAGATCATTGGTTACTCCAATGATCCGCGCAGTGAGATCAGCACGCCTTCCATTACTTCCATAGACCAGTCGCCGGAAATGATGGGAGAGCGGGTATCAGCAGCATTAATAGAATTATTAAAGGCACCCCCGGCGCCGCAAAAGCAATCGCCGGAAATTATACCCATCCGATTAATTGAGCGGGCATCTTCTGCAGGGAAAAATGTAGTGAAAGCAGCTGCAAAGAAACCTCCCAGGAAATAGCCCTTGCAACTAAACCGACAAAAGACCACGAAATGAACATGTATTCAGGCAAACAAACCTTTAAGCTGTTCACCGGCACCGTATTGCTGGCAGCACTGACCGCCCTGGCACCTGTGCAGGCGCAAACACAGAAAGCAAAACCGGCGCTGGTAAAGCAGGCCAACCAGGCGCTGGACCTGGCGGTGAAACAGTATAAGCTGATGGCGCAGCACCTGCCGGATAGCCTGCTGCCCCGTTCCACCAACAAGGATGGCAGCTTAATGACCTCCAACTCGCGCTGGTGGTGCAGTGGTTTTTACCCGGGTACTTTATTATACCTGTATGAATACAAAAAAGATGCTTCCCTGAAAACAGAAGCCTTGAAACGGCTGGCCCTTATTGAGAATGAAAAGAATAACAAAGGCACGCACGACCTGGGCTTTATGATGTATTGCAGCTTTGGCAATGCTTACCGCTTATTTAAAGATCCTGCGTATAAAGAGGTGCTGCTAACCAGCGCCAGGTCTTTATCCACTCGTTTTAATCCAACCGTAGGCTGTATTAAATCATGGGATCATGGCGCATTCACCTTCCCGGTGATCATTGATAACATGATGAACCTGGAGCTGCTTACCTGGGCCAGCCGCACCAGCGGTGACGGCTCTTTTGCGAAGATCGCTAAAACGCATGCCAACACGACTATCAAAAATCATTTCCGGCCGGATTACAGCTCTTACCACGTAATAGATTATGATGGCGCTACCGGTGCGGTGCTGCAAAAGAAAACCCACCAGGGTGCGGCCGATAGCTCTGCCTGGTCGCGCGGACAAGCCTGGGGTTTATACGGCTATACCATGATGTACCGGGAAACCAAAGACAAAGCCTACCTGGATCAGGCCAAACATATTGCTGATTTCATACTAAACAATCCTAACCTGCCGGAAGATATGATCCCTTACTGGGACTATAACGCACCCGGCATACCGGATGCACCCCGTGATGCATCTGCCGGCGCTGTAGCAGCATCTGCTTTACTGGAGCTGAGCCGTTATACGACCGGTAAGGACGCTGCCCGTTACTGGAATGCAGCAGAAAAAATGCTTACCAGCTTAAGCGGCCCGGACTACCTGGCTAAAGAAGGTGAGAATAATGATTTTATATTAATGCATAGTGTGGGTTCCCTCCCGCACAAATCTGAAGTAGATGTGCCGCTTTCCTATGCAGACTATTATTTTGTAGAAGCGCTGCTGCGGTACAAGCAATGGGGTAAATAATGTGCAGATGTGCAAATATGCAAATGTGCAAATGAATGGTGATGATCAAATCGCTCTTCTCATCTGCACATTTGCATATCTGCATATTTGCACATTGAATTAATTCGTGATATCTATCAGGCCGTATTTAATTCCAAATATAACAAGTCCTACGCGGGTCTTCACTTTCAGCTTTTCGCACAGGCTGCTTTTATAATCGTCTATAGTACGGGGGCTTACATACATTTTCTGCGCAATCTCTTTATAGGAAAGCTCTGTGCACAGCAGCTGCAGGAAGTATTTTTCTTTGGGTGTAAGGTCTATTTTTTCACTTACGGACAGTACATCTTTCTGCAGGCCGGAGATCACTTTACCGGAAATATAATCCGGCAGGTAAAAATCTTTTTTGATGATGGAGTCAAAAGCATCCTTCAGATCGTCCGGCTCCACATTTTTCATGATGTAACCTTTAGCGCCTGATTTCAGCATTTTAATGATCACGGATTCATCATTGAGCATGGACAGCGCCAGCACTTTGATCTGCGGAAAATGATTATTGATCCAGGTGGCGGTTTCATATCCGTTCATGCCCGGCATGTTCACGTCCAGTATCAGAATATCCGGTAACTGTATCTCACGGCTGTTAATGATCTTAATTACTTCTTCTCCACCGCTGGCTTCAAACAGCATGAAGTAATCGTTAAAGGTGTTAATAAGCCTGCCCAGCGCCTTACGAACCAGCACATGGTCGTCGGCAATTGCTACACTATATTTGGCTTTCTTCGTTGTGCTCATGGAAAGGTTGTTTGTTTACGGGTATGGTTATGCGTATGGTTGTTCCGCCATTTTTTATACTATTGATGTTACAGGTACCGCCGATGAGGGCGGCTCTTTTGCGGATGTTCCGCAATCCCAGGCCTTTTGAGTGTTCTTTTTCCAACAGGGTGCCGGGGTCAAATCCTATACCATTATCCCTTATTTCCAGGTTAATAGTATCGTTTTCATGGGTTAAGTGTATTTCGAGTTCACTGGCCCGGGCATGCTTTACAATATTGTTCAGCATTTCCTGTACAGTCCTGAACAGGATGGTTTCTGTCTGGGAGTCCATCAGGTTCTGAACATCTGTAAAATTAAAAGAAGTTTTGTACAAATTTGTTCTTTCCAGCCTTTGCAGCTCAAATTCTATAGACTTTACCAGGCCTATATCTATGATACGTTCTGTTTGTAAACCTTTGGAAAGGTCCCGCAGTTCAGCAATGGCTTTTTGCAGCATTTTCCGGCTTTCTTCTATATAAAGATGCGCCTCGCTACCGTTTTCTACCGGTACAGTTAGCAGGGAAAGGCTCACAAAGGTGAGGGATTGCCCTATGTTGTCATGGATCTCCTGGGAAAGGTTGCCGAAAATATTTTCCTGTATTTCCAGCTGGGTCCTTAACAGCTCCTGCTCATACTTTTCTTCCATCAAACGCAGCTCCTGTACCTGGGTAAGGCGGCTCTTCTGATTCAGGATCAGCATAATAACAATAAACCCCACCAGGAAAAGTAACAGGATAATAGTTGTGATGATTACGATGGCAACTTCCGGAAGTTCAGACTGCATACGGATGATATACAAAACAAGGAATAAAGAATAATACTCAATACGGCGTTGATATTTGAAAAGGTCTTATATGCGTACTGTGGTATATTGGCCAAAAAATTTACGATCCCCAGGTAGGGTACCGTGATCGCATTAAAAAACAGTAACCCCGTAGCAATCCAGAAGGAAGGATCCCGCAGGAGGTTATCCCGGCCGGGAAATTTAATGCGCTGGTAAAAATAATTGATGGAACAGACAACCACGATTACCGCTCCTACAATATAACTATAAGTCCCGAAATGGCGCGGTCCCTGTATAAAATAGATGTTCAGCAAGGCAAAGGCGGGGTAAAACAGCATGATCCAGGTAAAAACCTGTTTGGCCCTTCCCGGGTGTAAAAAGGAGCTTAACAGGTAAATGGCATAGGTTAAATGTACCACCCCATAGAGGTTATACATGGTAAGGTTGTTGCTGTTCGCTCTTTTGTAGGACCAGCCTACACATTCAATGACAAGGGTTAAAAAAAGGTAACAGGTGAACAGCGCAAGGTAAGCAGGCGGATTTTTTTTAGCCAGCGATACCAGGCTGAGCACCAGACATAGAAAGATGAAAATAATATAAACAGGAATTTCGGAGATGAAATCTAGCAGATTCATTGGGTGCATAGAAATTATTAAATACGGCATCAAATTAGGAAAGTCAGATGAATTAGCGTGGGGTGCTATAAAAAACTGCCAGACAATCATTTGTCTGGCAGTAGTAAACAGGTTAAGAAGGTTGTTAAACCTTAAGATTCTTTTGCTACAATAAAGGTGGGCAGGTCTTTCGTTGTTCCGCCGCCACCAGGGCAGGTTGGAGGGCACAGGCTGCCGAAGTTAAATGCTACCACCTCAGGGCCTTTCGGTGTGGAAACATACAGGTCTTTGTTTTCGGTTTTACCCGTCTCGCTCAATTTTTGCTGTGTGGCTACAAACACCACGGTTTGGCGGCCTGCATGCAAAATATTTTCGGGATATGTGGAAGGATAAGCTCCGAAGTAAACCCGTACGCCATCAGCTCCGGCAGCAGCAGCTGTGTCCAGGTACTGCTTTAATTCATCCAGGCTGTACCAAACACTTAATGAGTCGGGTTTACCAAGATGCTTTGAATTCTCAATCCATCTTTCGGCACGGTAATTCTCACGGAGTTCATTTACATGACGAGCATCCACGAATTTGCCCACTTTATTGATTTGTTTAGTAGAGGACATAATCGGAAGTTTTAGGTTTAATGATCAAATAACTTTATAAAGCTATCTCAAATCTGATATAATGTTATTTATAAATTACTTATTTTCATTAGATAATAAATTACTTAAATCCATAATGTAACTATAATCATGTCGTATTGATTTTTTTGTAATATAAAAACCGTCTTTTCCGGTAAAAAATATGAAGAAACATCCAGATAAAACTGCGTGAATAACGGTATGTATATACCGTTATTTATCGGTGTCTTTTTTCCATGATTCTACAGTCATTAAATTCAGAGGGATTCCGGCCCCAGCTCCCCCCTTTATACCCCCTTATATATAAATGCACAGCGCAAAGTCCGTTAAAATACGGGGGTAGTTATACCGTGATTTACGCAGTTACCCCTTTCGTATATGTACATTTTAAGGTTAGTTTATTACCGGATTTTTCACCACAGTTTGCCCGTAAATCTATGTTCGTTCCCGTTAGTTCTGGTCGTTGTAAATATCGGCTAAGTACGGCTGGTTAAAGGTTTGCGGGTTCACGTGTACTTGCCCTTTCTGGCCTGTTTATGCTACTAAGATAGCCATTTTAACACTTGTAAAGTTGGGTCAGGAACCTCTTCACGCGTTTTAATTGGATTCATTTTGATAATTTGAACTTGCAATTGAAACACAACTGCAACCTTTCATCAACATTGTAACTACCCCTGAAATTTTTGTACTCTTGTGAAAACCCAATTGTATTGTCCCCCCCAAAGTACCATAATTGGCCTGTTGTTTAGCAGGCCTTTTCTTTTTTTAACAGGTTTCATATCGGATAGGTGGTCATAAGCTTTTTTTGATTATCAACGTTTTAAGGCAAGGGTGAATTGGTGCAGCGCCTCCGAATCGTAAAAGAAACGGAACACAATAATGCCCATTTCCCGCATGCTGGGCTCCGGCCCTACATAAGAGATCTCCGTTTCGCCCTCCGTTACCCAAAAATGGTTGGAGTTCACTACCTGGCCGCCCAGGTTACCCAAACCGATCCGCGGCTCACCATACACCTGGCTTAAACGCTCTGCTATATGGCCGCCCGGCGGCATGGGGTACACAAACAGGCTGTTTATAAAGCCCTGCTCATTGGTGCCGGCCAGCAGGTAACGGATATCAATAGTGGATTGGGGGTGGCGCAGGCGGGCCTTCAGGGAGCCATTAAATACGTAGAACCGGCTAATGTCCGGCAATACCATAAAGCGCTGCCGGTGCCGGTAGTCCTTCAGGGGTATAAGACCGCGTACGTGTTTGGGCATTTTACCCAGCTGTATGCCGCCAATGCCCTGCATGTTGAAGATAAAATCCTGTTCTGTGGGAGGTACCTGCATATACGCCATGGAACCATTTGGGGATTCCGGATATAAATTTAATCAACTTATGCAGGTATTTTCCCGTTGGGCCCGGAGGGAGGAAAAAGTTAGCAGCAGAAAGTGGGCAGTTGGCAGGTAGCGGGTCGTGTTTTTGGATGGAGTGAAACCGGTTCTTCCAGGGATTAAAATACTCATATTTTGATATGAGTACTCAACAGTTTGTGGATGCTTCAAACGAGCGTGCAATGGTTTGAAGCTGCAGTGGGGCAGCTGCCGCCATTCCGGAAAAAAAAGGTCCGGGCTAACGAAAAGGAATGCGGCCTTCCGGCAGGTGCGCAAAACCGTGTTTATACGATCTCCACGCTTTCATTACTTTTTGGTTAGTCCCGGACCGTGATCTATACCTCCGGAGGCTTACTGGTAATTCTTTTTAGCCGGTTTGGCGCCCATGTAAAAAGTGAGCTCCCCGCCGTTCATGATATCCGCATGGCTAATGAAAGGCTGCGTAAGCGCACGCCCGTTCAACACTACCTTTTGCACATATACATTCTTCTCGCTTTGATCTTTAGCTGCAATGGTAAAAGTTTTCCCGTTTTCCAGCTGCAGGGTTGCCTGCTCCATGGCAGGGCTGCCCAGCGCATACTGGTCAGATCCGGGACATACCGGGTAAAAGCCCAGGGTAGTGAAAATGTACCAGGCACTCATTTGCCCGCAGTCATCGTTCCCGCCTAAACCATCGGGACCCACATGATACATTTTTTTCAGGATCATGCGCACCCGCTCCTGTGTTTTCCAGGGCTGCTTAGTCCAGTTATACAGGTAGGCTACGTGGTGGGAGGGCTCATTGCCATGCACATAGTTGCCAATAATGCCATCGCGGCTAATGTCTTCCGTTTCTGCAAAAAAAGCATCCGGCAAATGCATGGTGAACAGGGAATCCAGGTGGGGAATAAATTTGCTTTCACCGCCCATCAGGGCTATCATCTCCTTAGGATACTGGGGCACATACAGACTGTAGTTCCAGGCATTGCCTTCAATAAAGCCCTGGTTAATGGTAGTTAAGGCATCAAAATCCTTGCGGAACTGGCCATCGCTCATCTTAGGCCGCATAAAGCCTGTGCCGGCATCATACACATTTTTAAAGTTAGCGGAACGTTTAATGAACTCCTCATACAGGTCGTTCCGGCCCAGCTTCTTAGCCATTTGCGCAATACACCAGTCGTCATACGCATACTCTAAGGTCTTTGATACGGATGATGAATTTTTATCTTCCGGCACATAACCCATTTGCATATAATATTCCAGCCCGTCATACAGCTTGTAACGTGCGGTATTTACGCAGGCTTCCAGCGCATGATTGGCATCAAAGGGGGCATTGCCTTTAATTACAGCATCTGCAATTACGGATACACTATGGTAGCCCGTCATACACCAGTTTTCATTAGCGTAATGCGACCACACCGGCAGCATTTTATGCACGCTTTGGTCGTAGTGCGCCAGCATGGATTGTACCATGTCGGCATTCCGTTTGGGCTGTATCACGTTAAACAGCGGGTGCAGCGCGCGGTAGGTATCCCACAGGGAAAAAGTAGTGTAGTTGGTAAAGCCTTTGGCCATATGGTTGTTCTGGTCCAGGCCGCGGTAAGCGCCGTCTACATCCATAAAAGTAGTAGGGCTTAAAAAGGCGTGGTACATAGCGGTGTAAAAGCTCACCATATCGTCGTCAGATGCCAGCTTAATATTGATCTTCTCCAGCTCTTTTTCCCACAGTGCCTGCGCATCTGCTTTTACTTTATCAAAGTCCCAGTGGGGTATTTCTGTACGCAGGTTTTGCAGCGCGCCTTCTGTGCTTACCGGCGACAGCGCAAACTTGATCTTGATCTTTTCCCCTTCGGTGGTTTTAAAATCAAAGTAGGCCCTTACCTGCTTGCCGGCCATTTCCGGGAAATTATGCGCCTGGTCAAACTTGCCCCAGAAGCCGCGGTACACATCATGCGCATAGTTCTTTTGCCCATAGCGGTAAAATGGTTTCGAGAAGCTCATGGCAAAGTATACGAAGCGGGTGCGCCCCCAGCCATTGGTTTGGCGGTAGCCGGTAATAAGCGTATCGTTCTCTACACGTACAAATGTCCATACGTTCTTATTCTCATAGTTATAAATGCCGGCCATCAGGTCCAGGACAATATGCGCCTGGTCTGTTTTAGGAAAGGTGTATTGATGAAAGCCTACGCGGTTGCTGGCGGTAAGCTCTGCCAGGATGTTATATTCATCCAGCTTTACTTTGTAATAACCAGGTTCCGCCACTTCCGACTGGTGGGAGAAGGTGGAGCGGTAACCGCTTTCCGGGTTGGTGGCAGTACCAGGGTTCAGCTGTAAAGCGCCGGTGGTGGGCATGATCAGGAAATCGCCCAGGTCAGAGTGGCCGGTGCCGCTGAAATGTGTATGACTAAAACCGGTAATGGTCTTATCATCATACTGGTAACCGGCGCAGTACTTATATACATCCGGGTTGTACTTACCATTCATCTCGTAGGGAAGGGTATCTGTTTCCGGGCTAAGCTGCACCATGCCAAAGGGCACGGTAGCGCCGGGGTATGTATGTCCCATCTTTTGTGTGCCGATGATGGGTTTTACATAACGGGTCAGGTTGGCGCCTGTTTGAGCAAACAGCGGCAGCTGGGCTAAACAGAGCAAATAGAATAAGCTTTTCTTCATTGTTTATATGGCAATATTATTTTTAATAAGTAGTGATAAAGATAAAACGTTTTAGCGCTCCGCGAAATTTATTTGCTGTAAGGGTAGCCCGCAAATGCAGCACCCATCTGTAAAAGTAGTATAGTGTAGTATAGTGCAGATATTTATTATCTTGCTGAACAGTAAACACTTTCCACTTATGAACCGCTTTTTATTTTTGGTGATGATGGCGCTGCCAACCTTCGTAAATGCCCAGCAGCAGGCGCTTGTAAATACCGGCAACAGCCGGTTCGCTGTTTTAAGCAGTGTTGATATGGGCGCTGTACAATGGACCAGCGGTTTTTGGGCAGAGCGTTTTGCCATCTGTAAAACAGCCATGGTGCCTCATTTATGGAAAACCTATACCGATCCGCAAATAAGCCACTCCTATGAAAATTTCAGGATAGCAGCTGGTTTGGATACCGGTTCACACACAGGGCCTCCCTTTCACGATGGTGATTTTTATAAGCTGCTGGAAGCCGTAGCCAGCTTATATGCAGCTACTAAAGATAAACAGCTGGATGCGCTGATGGATAGCGTGATCCCTGTAATTGCAGCCTCACAGCGGGCCGACGGTTATATTCACACGCCTGTAATGATAGCTGAGCGCCACACGAAAGGCGGTGTAAAGGAATTTGAGGACAAGCTGAATTTTGAAACCTATAATATGGGTCACCTGATGACGGCCGCCTGTGTGCACTACCGTGCTACCGGAAAAAGAACCCTGCTGGATGTTGCCATCAAAGCAGCAGATTACCTGGACCGCTTTTATAAAAAGGCATCGCCGGAGCTGGCGCGCAATGCCATCTGCCCGTCCCATTACATGGGCGTGATAGAGCTATACCGCACTACAAAAGATCCCAGGTATTTACAGCTGGCTAAAAACCTGATCAATATAAGAGGTTATGTGGAGGGTGGTACGGATGATAACCAGGACCGGGTACCCTTTCGCCGGCAAACCAACGCCATGGGCCATGCCGTACGCGCCAATTATTTATATGCCGGTGTGGCGGATGTGTATGCGGAAACCGGCGATGATTCCCTGCTGACCTGTTTAAACAAAATATGGCAGGATGTGGTGTACCGCAAAATGTACATCACCGGCGCCTGCGGGGCTTTGTACGATGGCGTTTCGCCCTACGGTGTTTCCTACAATCCCGTGGAAATTCAGAAAACACACCAGGCTTATGGCCGCGATTACCAGCTGCCTAATATGACAGCGCATAATGAAACCTGCGCTAACATTGGCAATATGCTGTGGAACTGGCGCATGCTGCAAATTACCGGCGATGCCCGGTATGCGGATATCCTGGAGCTGGCGTTATATAATAGCGTGCTATCCGGCATTAGCCTGGACGGCGATCGTTTTTGTTACACCAATCCTTTAAGCGTATCTGACAAATACCCTTACACCCTGCGCTGGGCAGGTGGGCGTATACCCTACATCAGCCTTTCCAACTGCTGCCCGCCCAATGTGGTGCGCACCATTGCGGAAACCGCCAATTACGCGTATGGCATTTCAGATAAAGGCGTGTGGGTACATTTATATGGCAGCAACCAGCTGCATACGCATTTGAAGAACGGCGCTGCCCTGCAGCTGGCACAGGTTACCAATTATCCCTGGGATGGGAATGTTAAGCTCACCGTGCAGGCGGCCGGCCCGGAAGCATTCACTGTTTTCCTGCGCATACCCGGCTGGAGCCACCAGGCCACCCTGCTGGTAAATGGCAAACCGGCCGGTGTTACCGCTGCACCCGGCCAATATGCAGCGCTGCACCGCAGCTGGAAAGCGGGTGATGTGATCACCCTGCAATTACCCATGCCGGTAACTTTAATGGAAAGCAACCCGCTGGTAGAAGAAACCCGTAACCAGGTAGCGGTAAAACGCGGCCCCATTGTGTATTGCCTGGAGGGGGCCGGCCTGCCCAAAGGCGCTAACCTGTTTGATGTTGTAATGCCGGATAAAGCTGCGCTGCAGCCCATGCCTATGCAAATAGACCATAATAATATGATGGGCTTAACCGGTACCGTGCGCCTGCGCAGTGATACCGGCTGGCAAAACACGCTGTACCGGGAAGCAGCCGTGAATGATACCAAACCGCTGAAAGTAACCTTTATCCCTTATTACGCCTGGGGTAACCGCGGGCATTCCGATATGGCGGTATGGGTTCCAAAATATTTTCAATATTTTGGGGGCCAAATTCAATCTCAGTGAGCAAGCCTATTTTAGTGATCAAGTTTGGAACGGCGTCAATTACCCATCAGAACGGAGAGCTGGACGAATCAATAGTAGCCGCAGTTGCAAGGCAGGTAGCTACCCTGCATGCGGAGTATAATATGGTGCTGGTATCATCCGGGGCGGTAGCTGCCGGTAAAAAATACCTGCCGCAATACAGCGGCACCATTAGTGAACGCAAAGCTGCCGCAGCTATCGGCAACCCTTTACTGTTAAATAAATACGCGCAGTATTTTCAGCCTTATAATATTGCTATTGCACAAAGCCTGTGCGAGCGGCGGCATTTCAGCAACCGCAGCCAGTTCCTGCAGCTGAAAAAAACCTATGAAGAGCTGTGGGCCAACAACATTATTCCCGTAGCCAATGAAAATGATGTGGTGAGCGACCTGGAGCTAAAGTTCTCCGATAACGACGAACTGGCCACGCTGATAGCAGTAGGTTTTGGCGCTTCCGGTTTGCTGTTCAGCACTTCTGTGGGCGGTGTGCTGGATAAGGAAGGCAAGGTAGTACCACAGATCGAGCTTATAGATGAAGCTATTTTTGCGCTGGCCGATACCCGCAAATCCAGCCTGGGCCTGGGCGGCATGGTATCCAAGCTTACCTTTGCCCGCCTGGCCACCCGCATGGGTATACGCGTGGTTATTTTTGGTATTCATACTACCGATGGTATTATAAATGCGCTGGCAGGTACTACCGGTACCTTATGTTTGCCGCAGGAGTGCAGCATGCCGGCACGTAAAAAATGGCTGGCCAGCGGCAGCCTGGTAACCGGCCGCCTGCAGGTAGATGCCGGTGCGCAAAAAGCCCTGGAAAAAAGACATAGCCTGCTGGCAGTAGGCGTAAAGGCCATCCTGGAGAAATTTACCCGCGGCGAAGTAATAGAAATTGTAAATGAGCAGCATGAAGCAATTGCGGTAGCCCGTGCAAAAGTATCGTCCGATGTGCTGGCCGGTAATAAAAAAGCGCAGAATGTAGAAATTGCGCACGCTGATGATATTGTGTTGTTGTAAAAAAATCATTTCATGGAGTCCATCATCCCTTTACTGGAACAGGCGCAGCAAGCCACCAGTGCAATTAAAACCTTTCCTGACCAGCAAAAGCAGCAGCTGCTGCGGCGGCTGGGGGTATACTTACAGGAACATATACACGAAATTGTAAGCGCCAACCGGCAGGACCTGGAACGTATGCCGGACACAGATCCTAAAAAGGACCGGCTGTTACTGAACGAAACACGCATCCGGCAATTAGCAGAAAGCCTTACGGATATAGCTAAACTCCCCGACCCTTCTAACCAGCTGCTTTCAGAGAAAAGGCTGGACAATGGACTGCTGGTGCAAAAACGTACGGCGCCTTTAGGCGTAGTAGGCGTGATCTATGAATCAAGGCCCAATGTAACGGTAGATGTGGCTGCGCTGTGCATCCGCTCCGGCAACGTATGTGTGCTGCGCGGCGGTACAGATGCTTTTTATACCAATACCTGCCTGGTAGCGCTTATACAGGATGTGCTGGCGGAATTTAAACTTCCTAAAGCAACTGTGCAGCTGCTGCCTGCAGACCGTAACCTGGTTATGGAGCTGCTGACCGCTGTAAAGTATGTTGATATTATTATTCCCCGCGGCTCCCAGCAGCTCATCAACTTTGTGCGTGACAATGCCCGGGTGCCGGTAATTGAAACCGGGGCCGGTGTATGCCATACTTATGTGGAGCGTACCGCTGATCTGCAGCAGGCCGGCATTATTGTAACCAATGCCAAGGTAACGCGGCCTTCTGTTTGTAACTCTCTGGATACGGTGCTGGTAGACCGTGCAGTGGCAGCGGATTTCCTGCCATTGCTGGCGCCTTCCCTACAGGCATATAATGTGGAGATCTTTGCAGATGAAACGGCCTATCCCATCCTGGAAAAAGCCGGTTACCCTTATTTACAGCATGCCACCCCGGAAGATTTTGGCCGTGAGTTCCTGGACTTTAAATGTTCCGTAAAAGTGGTGGAGGGTGCAGATGAAGCCCTGTCACACATCCGCCATTATTCCTCCAAACATTCCGAAGCGATTATATCAGCAGATGCAGCCATTAGTGAACGGTTTATGAATGAGGTAGATGCTGCTGCAGTATACGTGAACGCCTCTACGCGGTTTACAGACGGCGGCGTGTTCGGCTTGGGGGCGGAGATAGGCATCTCAACCCAGAAGCTGCATGCCCGCGGGCCTTTTGCGCTGGAAAAGCTGGTAACGGAAAAATGGTTTGTATATGGCAACGGGCAGGTGCGCAACTAAGCACTCTGCCTTATAGCATCATGATCAGCGTATAGATCTTACCATAGTGACCCCAGTCTTTCATACTGCTGGTAATGGTTTCCAGCAGCTTTTTGTTATCTACAGGCTTGCCTTTTGTGGGTGCTTTTAATTTTGCAGGTGTAATATCTTCTGCCAGCACTTTAGTGGCAAACCAGGTTATATGTTCATAGGGCAGGGCTACGCCCAGGATCATGCCGGGCAGGCCGGTAAAGGATTCCGGGCCGCCGGGGGTAACAATAGCATCCGTATAGAAAGCTACCACGTATATGGAATCCATGATCACCGCATTAGCGCGGCGGCAGTCGAAACCGGCAATATTGCGCTTTTCGTCGGTTATTTTCCAGCGGATCCTGCGGGTGCTGTCTTTCACCAGGAACACCTGCTCAAATACGGTTTTCCTGGCCGTGCTTTCCTTTTTATCCAGCTCGTCATAGATCATATTATCATTGCCCGGTTCCGGCCGCAGGCGTATATTATCCGGGTTTTCCCGGCCCGGCGCGTATAAGGTGGTATTGCCATTAAAAACCAGGTCAAAGTAAAAAGTGGTGAACTGGGGCAGGCGCTTTTTTTCTATGTCTTTCCAGCCATCATCATTCTGATTTTTAAACAGCGCTTCCAGGCGGGCGTGCTGGTTTACTTTTTTCTCAAACTCAATACGGCCCTGGGTAAGATAAACGGGATTTTGTGCCGTGGCGTTTACAGCGCAGCCTAACAGGATATACAGGAGTAATTGTTTCATGATGGTAAGTTTTATTTAGCGCCTGCGCCGGTTTTATTAAAGTTCCAGTTAATGGATAAGAATACATAACGGCTAATGGTGCCGTAGTTCTGCTGGGAAATAAAGTTGCTGTTCACCTGCCGGTTAAAGCCTATATTCTCTTTCAGCAGGTCGTTCACTTCTGCTTTGATCAGCAGCGCATCGTTCTTCATGAATTTTTTACCTATCCAGGCGTTCCATAATACTACGTTGTTATTGTTGTCAAAAGCAGCCGTCTTCTGCCGCAGGTTGATATTGCAATCCGTGTGCAGCTGCAGCTTCCAGGGGAAGAACAGGTCTACGTTGGGATTTATGCTGAAGGTCCAGTAGTTTGTTTTTACAGCTTGCTGTACGGATGATTTACTGTTGGTATAAGTGGCTGATGCTTCCAAGCGGATATCATATACCTTTTCTTTGGACTTGTTCAGGTAAGTACCCAGCTGGTAATTGCCGCTGTTGGTAGTGTTCAGCGCTTCGTTAATATAGTTCACATAACGGCTGTAGTTTACGTTGCCATTGAAGCCGGTGCGCATATCAAGCTTTTTCAGCTTAAAGTTATAACTCATGTACAGGTTAGCATTGCGGTTACCGTCCACATTCACGGCCTGGTTGGTTCTTTTGCCACTGGCATCGATAACGGTTTTGCTGGTAATGGCATTATAGGTAAAGTTATAGGAGCCGCTGATCCAGATGCCGCGTTCCGTAAGGATCTTGTAGTCATTGAAGTACATCCGGATGTTGTTGGAGAACTGCGGTTTCAGGTCCGGGTTGCCAATGCTGATGTTCAACGGATCTTCGTTGGTGCGTAAGGGCTGCAGCTGATCAATATTGGGCTGGTTAGTGCTGCCGTTATAGTTAATGGACAGCCTGCGCTGGGTATTGAACATGTAGCTGAAAGAGGCCTGCGGAAACCAGTTCACAAAATCGCGTTGGCGGGTAAGGCCGGTATGCATATCCTGCTGGTCAAAGTTGGTAAGACCTGCGCTGAGGCCTGCATTGAACCGTACTTTCTTTTTTATGAGGTTATAGTTGGCGCCGCCGCGATGGGTGAATATATTGAACTTATAATCGTTGCTGTATAAGGAATCCAGCTCGCCGTACTTGCCGCTGGCATCCTGGTTAAAGGAGTTGCGGTTGGAGCTGCTGTTGTTCACCACTATACCGTAATTCAATATAATGGAGCTGGATCTTGATAAAGGCTCTGAATAGGTAAGCCTGGTATCGAACGTAATATTCTCGTTCCGGTTGGTTTTATACTGGTCTATAACCTGTGAAGAATCTATGCTGCCGTTCTTATAAAATTCCGTAACCGCATCCAGGTAACCGTCGGAATTGTTCTGCGTATACCTTTCCTGTATATTCAGGGAAAGGGTGCGGCCTTTTTTACGGAGCTTTTTGCGCCATAGGATATTGCTGTTTATGGTACGTATATCGCCGGTGGTGGCTATGTTGCGTTCATTCTGGTTCACCAGCGCGCTGTCCTGTGCTATGGACTGCATGGTGCGGGCGCTTTTGGTGGTCTTATGATCCAGGCCTCCGTCTGCAGTAACGCGGATAGAGGAGGTAGAGTCTATCTGCAGGTCATAAATGCCGTTGGCCCGTTGCCGTAATATGGTGTTGGCAAAACGTTCGCTGGAATTGGTATAGTAAAAGGTATCCGGCAGCAGGTATTGGGAGCTGGTATTGCTGTAACCGTCTACATGCAGGTTCAGGATCTTGTAGTTGCCGTTAATGGACTGCTTATCCTCATTCCACTTATCATTATAATGCAGTCCCCCGGTTTGCACCAGCGGAAAGCCCTGCCCTTCATAGCGCCCGTCCCAGCCTTCCAGGTCGTCCGACTGAAAGTTGCCCATATACGAATCTGTATTTTCATCGTAGCTGAAATTTCCAGCCATGCTTTGCCCGTAATTATCCCTTTCATCCCAGTTAAGCCCTGTTTTACCGGTGTTGGAAACAATACCGTAACCGGAGATCTTGCGTTTCTTTTTAAAGAAGTTCAGCATCAGCTGGCTGTCGTGAAAGCCATCCGTGCCTGCGCCGGTACTGGCTTTGCCAAAGTAACCGTTCTTCTTATCCTCTTTCAGCTTCAGGTTCAGCGTTTTTGTTTTTTGCCCGTCATCTATTCCCGTAAAGGCTGCCTGATCGCTTTTTTTATCAAACACCTGCACCTTGTCAACCATATCGGCCCGCAGGTTCTGGGTAGCCAGGGTCGGGTCATCTCCAAAAAATTCTTCACCGTCTACCAGCACCTTCTGCACTTTTTCACCCTGGGCGGTGATCTGCCCATTCTTATCCACCTGGATGCCCGGCAGCTTTTTCAGCAGGTCTTCTACCGTTGCATTGGGCTGCATTTTAAAGCTATCCGCATTATATTCGGTCGTATCTCCCTTTAACTTAATGGCCGCTATGGCCTGGTTCACCAGCACCTCTTTCAGCAAGCGGCTTTTGAGCGAGAGTATAATATTAACATTCGTGGTGGAGGTGCTGTCGGCTAACGTGAACGGCTCTACATAATCGGCATATCCCGGTGTAGTGGCCAGCAGCAGGTATTTACCGGGTGGCAGCCTGGGTATGGAAAATTTACCGCCTGCATCGCTGCGGGTAAAGGTTTGCAGAATGGAATCTTTTGCCTGTAAAACGGCGATCACGGTATTGGAGAGCTGCTGATGATTGAGCGTATCCAATACACTGCCCTTAACAGCAGGCTGCTGGGCAAAACACAGGCAGGGCGCTATGAGGAAAACAATCAGTAAATATTTTTTCATGAAGGGAGTTGACAGTTAAACTTATTGAGATGCTGACAATAGTTATTTCCACAAAGAATAATAAAATATTTTATGGTTAATCCAGGGGCGCGGTAAAAAATTTGTTAAAAGGGATGAACCGGTTTATAACTGTGATGAACGAGAAATGGGGCTTATAAAAAATAAAAAAACCGGAATAAGAATACTCCGGCCTGTACCTAAACCTACAACTGTTACACTGTATATAAGTGAATCGTTATTTACTGTTTATTACAAGCAAAGGTGCAACGAAAATGAATGGAAAAGAATGGCTATTTAACGGATTCTGTTGTACTTATCCCGGATTATTGTAATGGAAAAGTCTGCTGCTATTTACGGAGCTGCCCGGGCGGGATGCCGAAGTGCTTTTTAAAGGCCCGCTGGAAGTGCTGCGGGTGGCTGAAACCGGTTTTGTAGGCTATTTCAGAGATGGTATCAGAGGTATGCAAAATGAGCTGCCTGGCCTGTTCCAGGCGGGTGGCGGCAAAGTACCCGAACACCGTGTTATTAAAGGCTGCTTTGAACCCCTTCTTCAGCTTAAATTCATTGAGCCCGCATTGGCGCGCCAGCTGGGCCAGGGTGGGCGGGTGCTGGATATCCCGGAGCAGTATTTCCCGCGCCAGGTGCAGCTTTTCCAGCTCGTTCCTGTCCGGGCCTGTATTTTTCCCAGGCGCTGGTTGCGTGAAAAGCTCAAACTGCAGCAGCAACAGCTCCATCATTTTTGAATCCAGGAACAGCTGTTTTAAACCGCCGGTTAAAGTACAGCTCCACAGCGAATTAATAATGGACAACATCTGCGGGGTATAAGGCAGGGTTGGCTGCTGCAGCAGGAAAGGCTGCTGTTTCAGCACGTTTTCCGCCAGCCGGTCCATGGGGGAGGAGTAGGCCGAGAACAGCTCCAGGAAACGGTCCGCATGAATATTAATGGTAAAGGTGTTGTGAATGCCGCCGTTCATGAACTGGTTATGCTCCCATTCCCCGCGGTTGTACATTATATTGTGGTAACCCTTTGTGAAGATCACATCCTCTTTCAGGAATCCCAGCTTCTGGCGGATGCAGCCTTCCAGTGAAAAGTTCATTTCTATCAGGGGCAGCTCATTAAAATGTTTCATGGCCACATATTCCAGGTGTTTGTCCTTCAGCTGCATCCAGCCGTCGGAAAGGGCTATGGCGCCCATTTTCAGAAGACGGAAATGCCCATCCACCTGCGGCAGGGAAACGGAGAAAATGTAAGGCGTTTCACTTTCCGGCAAATTAGTTATCTCATCAAAACCCGGGAAATCAGGATGTTGTTCCTGCTGTGACATGATCCAGTCAGATTACTCCGCTTAAGGTACAAAAAAATCCCGTTGGTGCCCTTTGCCGGTCAGCGGCTAGTGCAATTTTGCGGTAACATAATCCATCAGCAATGAACGTAACAACAAACACCCGGCAGGTACCTGTTTTAATTGTGGGCGGTGGCGTGGTAGGTTTATCTGCCGCATTATTCCTTTTACAGCAGGGCATTACACCCTTTTTAATTGAGCGGCATAAAGGCACTTCCATTCACCCCCGGGCCAGGGGTTTTGATATACGCACTATGGAGCTGTACCGGGAGCTGCAGCTCAGTGAGGCCATCCGCGATGCAGGGAAGGCCCTGGCACATAGCTGGGGCATTTATAAGAACAGCAGTCTTGCAGCGGCATTAAAAAAAATAAAACCCGGGAATAAAACGCCTGGCAAAGTGCTGGGGGTAGATAAGATCATGGCATTAAGCCCGGAGGAAGGCGCCCGCTGCACACAGGACCTTTCAGAACCAGTATTGCTGGCAGCTGCACAGGAACGGGGCGCAGCGCTGGCTTTTTATACGGAGCTGGTTTCTTTTACGCAGGATGCAGATGGGGTAACAGCCCTGATCCGCAACCGGGAAACAAATGAAACACAAAATGTACGCGCTGCTTACATGATAGCTGCCGACGGCGCCAAAAGCCCTGTGCGCGAAGCTTTGCAGGCGCCGGTTTGCGGCAGGGGCGCTATTGCAAACCTGCTGAACATTTATTTTGAGGCCGACCTGGAAGCTGCTGTACAGGATAAGCGTTTCAGCATTGTGATCATAAAAACGCCTACACGCAAAGGCTTGCTGACCACTATTAATAACAGCAACCGCTGGGTGTTCCATCTGCATTATGATCCGGCAGTGGAGCAGGCCGCTGATCTCAGCACGGAAAAGGTAATTGCAATTTTGCAGGATGTGCTGGGGATGCCGGGGCTGCCTGTCCGCATCATCAGCATTTTACCCTGGCAGCCTACGGTAAAGGTGGTGCTTAATATGCAGCACGGGCGTATTTTCCTGGCTGGCGATGCGGCACATGTAATGCCGCCCTATGGTGGTAAAGGCGCTAATACCGGCATACAGGATGCGCATAACCTGGCCTGGAAGCTGGCTGCTGTATTAAAGGGAGTTGCCGCGCCTGCGCTGTTGCAAACCTACAGTGCGGAGCGGCAGCCGGTAGGCTTGCATTATGCTGTACTAAGCGGCAACTGGTCGGATGAAGATGGTTTGTTGAAGAAGAATTTCCTGAACCTACTGAGTGTTGTTACCACGGTAACAGGTGCAAAAATAGCTTCGTTCTTAGGCTGGCAGCAAAGCAGTCATCGCCTGACCATGCGGTATGTAGCGGGTTTGCTGGGATTGCCGGCTTTTAAATATACCTCTGCTGCCGTGCTGGATAATGCATTGCCCACGCAGGAATTTCAGCCGGCCCGTGCGCTGGATGGCACACCGGGCACGCGTATGCCGCACCTTTGGGTATTGTATAAAGGAAAGCAGATCTCTACGCTGGACCTGTTGGGAAAAGATTTTGTATTGTTTACAGGCATGGATAATACAGGCTGGCAGCAGGCTGCGGCTACTATGCAAATACCGGTGTACAGTATTGGCGCGCAGGGCAGCCTGGTTTTTACAGCAGGTGCTATTGAAAAATTATTAGGTATCAGTGATACGGGTGCGGTGCTGGTGAGGCCGGATGGTTTTGTGGCCTGGCGTTGTGCAACGGTACCTGCTGCGCCGCTGCAGGCTTTGCAAGCGGCTATGATGCCTTTTGGGCAGCCGGCTGTTTATAGTCATGCATAAGCCTTTATAAGACGGGTAATAAATAACAGGGGCTGGCCGAAAAGAATATAAAATCATAAATGTAAAATTTCAAACCGACAAAGGAGGTTCATAGAGACCATTTAAAAGACTTTATGAACGAGATAAATGCAAAAGTAAATACCGCGGACATAAGCCTAATAGGTGCATTTTACTTTTACATTTATGATTTGAAATTTTTACATTTTACATTCTTTTCGGTCAGCCCCAAGATCTTAGCTACATTTAGAAGCCCGGGCCTGTTTCGCACCAGAAGGTATTGGGTGGAATGGTGGCGGCTTTCAGCTTGGCCTGGTTTGTTTCACTCAGCCTGCTGATCTTCAGTTTTTTTACGTCTAACTTTTTCTTGGTTTTCTTTTTCATACAAAGGAATTTTTGGTTAAACAAATTTGCCTACTCTGTCAGAAGGTTTTCGGCTGCTCCTTGAAAAGATATGTGTCTGTAAAAACGGGTTATTGAATAGGGTTGGGTTATCTTTCTAAGATACTTTTAAAATATTTATCGGGCAAATTTTTGTATTATCATGGAAATTATAAGTCATGGACGGTACCATCCAGATACGGGCGGCTACTATGCAAATACCGGTGTATAGTATTGGCGCGCAGGGCAGCCTGGTTTTTACAGCAGGTGCTATTGAAAAATTATTGGGTATCAGTGATACGGGTGCGGTGCTGGTGAGGCCGGATGGTTTTGTGGCCTGGCGTTGTGCAACGGCGCCTGCTGCGCCGCTGCAGGCTTTGCAAGCGGCTATGACGCCTTTTGGGCAACCGGCTGTTTATAGTCATGCATAAGCCTTTATAAGACGGGTAATAAATAAC
>NZ_DATCRF010000294.1:0-10459 GCF_036569125.1 Chitinophaga sp.
ATATATACGCCGTTGCGCCGCGGAAAGTTTTGAGGCTGTAACAGGCGCAGCAGGCCTGCGCCTAAGAGCTTTAATGAAAGCGTGGGAAAATAGCCAAAGGTGCGTATAGGCTGCCGTTCCCCATCCAGCATCTGGCCGCTGCACATGGCGGCATCCGGCTGCGCCTCCATAAAATTATACAGGATGGTTAAGCAATCATTTTCAAAAACCGTATCGTTATTCAGGAAGTACAGGTACCGGGCGCGGGCATGCTGAACGCCTAACATATTGCCGCCGGAAAAGCCCAGGTTAAGCACACTTTTTACCAGGGTGATATTGGGTATGTTGGCTACAAAATCCGCCAGCTGCCGGTATTGCGCCGCCTCGGAATCATTGTCCACAATAACCATTTGCCAGCGTAAACCCGGTGCAGTATGCTGCTGTACAGATCGTATACAGCCAATCGTATAATCCGTGGAATTATAATTGAGTAAAATAATAGCTACCTCAAAAACAGTAACCTGTTCAGCTGTAGAGTCCTGCGTCATAACGTTTACTTTAAATCCGGATCCTGGTTGAAGTGATCAATATACCTAAAAAATCCTTAAAACCTACTATACGCTGCTTACCGTATAATGGGGGTAGGCTATTATTTTTTAACTTAGCAGTTACTTATGACGAATTTCATTCCCATATTTCCTTTAGGCATAGTGGTTTACCCACAGGAGCAGCTGAACCTGCATGTATTTGAACCGCGGTATAAGCAGCTGGTACAGGAGTGTGTAAAAGATCAGAAACCTTTTGGCATACCTACCGTGCTGAATAAAAAGATCGTGGAATACGGTACGCTGGTACAGGTGCTGCGTATAGAAAAAGAATATGAGAACGGTGAAATGGATATTGTAACCCAGGGGCTGAGCGTGTTCCGTGTACTGGAAATCATTAAAACCATTCCCGATAAATTATACGACGGCGCTATTGTAAACTACCCTGAAAATAATAATAAAACCCATGCACGCCTGCGCCAGCAGGTGCTGCACGCCATCCGGGAGCTGCACCATATTTTGCAGGTAAGCAAAACCTTCAGCAAGGCCGATGAGGAGCTGAGCGCCTATGACCTGGCGCACCATGCCGGCCTTTCCCTGGAGGAGGAATATGAGCTGCTGCACCTGTTCCTGGAAATGCAGCGCCTGGAATATTTAAAGCGCCACCTGCTGAAAGTAATACCCCTGATGGCTGAAATGGAAAAGCTGAAAGAACGGGTAAAGCTGAACGGCCATTTCAGAAATTTATCGGCAGAAGGGCTATAAAAATAGCTGGATTGCCACTTTTTAACGACGTTTTAACAGTCGTTGATTTTGTTTTTTTTGCATCCCATCCTAAAAAGTAGATATTTGCAGACTATTTTCTGTGGGTATTGCTATGTTAACTACTAGTGCGCTCGCTAAACCAGTAAATCAATAATCGATCAACTCAATGCATAGGACTAAAGCTGGCATTCTTTGCTTACTGGCTTTTCTGTTTCTGTTAGCTAATAATGCTGCTGCACAGGATAATTCCCCTTATTCCCGCTACGGTTTAGGTGATCAGAATATAAATCAGAATATTATTAACCGCGGCATGGGCGGCGTGGCACAGGCCTACAGCGATCCCCAGTCCGTTAACTTTGCCAACCCGGCCAGCTATTCCAGCCTGCTGTTAACCACCCTGGATATAGCGGTGGAAGGTGGGGCCCGTACAATTTCTGATGCGGATCAGAAGTTCCGTTCCGGTATCGGCAACCTCTCTTACCTGCAGCTGGGTATTCCCATTCGCCGCAAGTGGGGCCTGGTGATGGGTTTGCGTCCCGTAACCAAAGTATCCTATAACATACTGCAGAATAGTGAAACCACTTTTTTTGATACCCTGAAGCTGCCGGTTGCCTACCAATATGAAGGTAACGGCGGTTTATACCAGCTTTATGCCGGTACGGGTGTTGGCATTGGCAACTTTAGCATAGGCGCCAATGTAGGCTACCTGTTTGGTAATATTGAGAACAGCACCAAAGCCATTTACCCGGCTAACCAGTATATATTCCCATCCAAACATACCCGGCGTGTAAGTTATGGCCACCTGTTCTATAATGTGGGGCTGCAATACAAGTTTAAGCTGGGTAACGATCTGGATCTGACCGTAGGTGCCTCGGGCAGCCTTAAACAAACGCTTTCCGGCCGGCGGGAACAGATGCGGGAAACCCTCATCTTTGATCCCAGCTCCAATGAATATGCCACCCAGGATACTGCTTTTTATGAAAAAGGCGAGCGGGGTAAGATCATATACCCGCAGCAGCTGGCCGGTGGTATTATGCTGCATAAAGAAGATAGCTGGAGCATAGGCGCGGATTTTAGTACGGAACAGTGGGATCAGTTCCGCAATTATGGTGCAAAAGATTCTGTACGCAACTCCTGGAAAATGAGCCTGGGCGGGCAGTTTATTCCCAATGCCCGGGCTATAAACGGTTACTGGAATAAAGTTACCTACCGGGTGGGCGGTTATTATGGTACCGACTATCTTAAGCTGAACGGGCAGGATATGACGGTATACGGGTTTTCCGTTGGCGCCGGCTTACCGGTGCGCCGGCAGGCCTACTCTAACCAGTTCTCCGTAATTAACATTGCATTTGAAATTGGCCACCGTGGCAGCAAAGAAACCGTGCTGAAAGAAACCTGGTACCGCATGGTATTGGGCTTTACTTTAAACGACCGCTGGTTTATTAAGCGGAAATATGATTAATTTGCGGCGTTGAAAAGCGGTTCCAATATGATCAATGTCCGGAAAATGGCGCTTATGGCCATATTCCTTTTCTCCTTAGCTGCCTGTGAAAATGATATGCAGTCCATTATGCGGCTGGATCAGGGAGCGGCCGCAGTGGAAGAAGGGATTAAAATTGAATCCCTTTACAGCCAGGGAGGCCGGGTACGGGCCAAGCTTACCGCCCCTACTATGAAAAGATACATGGAGCGTCCTGCTTATGTGGAGTTTAATAATGGTTTAAAAGTATTGTCCTATAATGACAGCCTGCAGGTGGAAAGCACGGTGACGGCTAAATATGGCAAGTACTTTGAAAATGACGATAATGTTTTCCTGAGGGATAGTGTAGTGGTGATCAATAAAGAAGGCAAACGCCTGGACTGTAATGAACTGAACTGGGATTCCAAAAAAGGAAAGTTCCTCTCTAAAAAAGCCGTACGTATCAGCACCCCAACAGATACTATTTACGGCACCGGCCTGGAATCTAACCAGGATTTTTCCGACTATAATATTATTAACCCCCGCGGGCAGGTAACGGTACAGGATAGCACGCTGAATTAATGTGGCATCCCCTTAAACGAAAAAAGCCCTCCCGATACCGGAAAGGCCCCTTTCGCTTTAACCTATTTTTTAACCTAAAATTTGTTCCTTTAAGTCAAGAACTGTGCCAAGCTGGGCTGTATTTGGCCCGCCGGAAGGGCCCATTTGCCGAACTGAGGGTTTCCGTTAAAGGCTGCTTATATAACACGCTCATAAATCTTTTATTATAAAGCGCTTCCCATCACTGCATTTCACATATGCAATTAATTCTGCAATCATAAAAAAAATTGCATTTGGCGGTACACAAGTGCGCTGGCAAAACAGGCCGGATCATCATACGGGTAGTTCTTTTGGCAGTTGGGTAATATTTCCTGAACAAAGTGAGGCTAACTGGAAAAACCACCTTAAATAGCTATGGAATGATAAAGCGTCCCGTTAACGATCCGGTCTGCGCAGTAAAACCAGCTTTATGATAAAAGAAACCTTCCGGTAATGCGCCGGCTACCAGGTTCAGAACAAGATCAAAGCGCAGCCCCAAAAAATGGTTGGATGGTAAGATCCTCTGCTGGCAATATTATTCATTGGTGAGGCTGGCTACAACCAGTATGTTATGATAGCTATCTTAGGATAGTGAAAGATAACCCGGTTTACGGTTGCCGGATGTTTATACTACGTTTAACCCCCAAATTCCAACGTTCATTCAGGCCATAATAAACGCCCTTCTCAATAAACTATATACTAATATGAGGGGCATATTTTGCAGCTATTTCATTAGCAATACTATCTGCATTAAGAAAATATAAAATTAATTTTTTCAGTTAATATAAGATTTTTCTTAATGCAACAGCTTAATTCCCAATCTTTCATCTTCACGAACTAAATTGCATCGTTCACGGAAATGAAAGAAAAACCTATATGCGCTAATATATCTTTGATCTAGGTTTTTCATAGGATATGGTTAAAATTATTACAAGGGCGGTATTCTTACCACCCTTTTTCTTTTTTAAGAAGCGCTAAAAAAAGCGCTTTTTCTTTTAACCCCCTTTACCGGTATTTCCCGGAAAAACCTTTGCGTTGTGTCCGGAATGAGACATGTATCCGGTTTTTATAATTTATTGATAATCAATATCTACATTCTTTTCATTCTTACAACTTATCAAGCCCTCGCTGAAATGAGCCTGCGTTTATCTGCATAAACGACACGTTCCCCAAGAAAAATATAGCATTCACTAGGTTGGGGGTGGTGATAATTAAATAAATATGATCTTTGTTTCAGGTTTTTCAATAAAGATATGGTTAAAATTTTTCGGGGCTGTAGTCTTGCAGCCCCGTTTCTTTTTTTAGAACCTTACTGAACTAATCACGATTTTTCCATCACATAATAATGCAAAGTCCCGCCTGCCAATTGGTAAGCGGGACTTTCCTTTTTCTGCAGGTTTGCATGCGGAATACGCGCAGGCATTTACCAGCTATTGGCTAAATACTACCATCTGTTAAAAGATTACCAGCGATTAATAACTATAATACGAATGTATGTGCCGGAACATTAATTTTGAATTGGTTTTCATAGGATATGGTCAAAAAAAGTAAAAGGGGATGTAGTCTTACATCCCCTTTTTTATTTTAGATTTCTGGATTTACGATTTTAGATTATTTAAGGGCGTTTTTATCCGCTCTGATCAAATCTAAAATCGTAAATCTAAGATCGTAAATTCTATTTCTCCGGTTTCATTTGCGGAAAGAACAGCACATCCTGGATAGAAGGCTGGTTGGTCATCAGCATGGTCAAACGGTCAATACCAATACCAATACCTGAGGTAGGCGGCATTCCGTATTCCAGGGCACGCAGGAAGTCGGCATCAATATACATGGCCTCATCATCCCCACGCTCCATAAGCTGCACCTGCTCCTCAAAACGCTGGCGCTGGTCCAGCGGATCATTCAGCTCCGTATAGGCATTGGCAATCTCCTTGCCATTTACCATCAGCTCAAAACGTTCTACCAGTCCCTCTTTACTGCGGTGTTTTTTAGTGAGCGGGCTCATTTCCACCGGGTAATCAATAATAAAGGTAGGCTGTACATAATGCTCCTCGCATTTTTCACCAAAGATCTCATCCACCAGCTTGCCCTTACCGATATTGGGGGCTACGGAAATACCAAGCTGTTTGCATACCTCGCGCAGCTGGGCTTCATCCATACCGGTAATATCTATGCCGGTATGCTCTTTAATAGCATCGTACATGGTTACGCGGCGGAAAGGCGCTTTAAAGTTAATTACCTGGTTGCCTACCGGTACCTCTGTAGTGCCATGCAGGGCCAGGGCTATTTTTTCCAGCAGGGCCTCCGTGGTTTCCATCATCCAGTTATAATCCTTGTAGGCGGCGTACATTTCCATTACGGTAAATTCCGGGTTATGGGTACGGTCCATACCTTCATTGCGGAAGTCCTTTGCAAACTCGTATACGCCCTCAAAACCGCCTACGATCAGGCGTTTCAGGTACAGCTCATTGGCTATGCGCATATATAAAGGCATATCCAGCGCATTATGGTGCGTAACAAAAGGCCGTGCAGTGGCGCCACCGGGAATGGGCTGCAGAATGGGGGTTTCTACCTCCAGGTAACCCAGGGCATTATAAAACTCCCGGATGGTTTGCAGGATCTTGGTCCGCTTTGTAAACACATCCTTGATCTGCGGGTTGATGATCATATCTGCATAACGCTGCCGGTATTTAAACTCCGGGTCGGTTACTTCGTCAAATACTTCCCCTTCCTTTGATTTTACTACCGGCAGGGGGCGCAGGGCTTTTGATAATATGGTAACTTCCTTTGCGTGTATGGAGGTTTCGCCGGTTTTGGTAATAAAGGCATAGCCTTTAATGCCAATAATATCGCCAATATCCACCAGCTTTTTCCAAACCGTGTCATACAGGGTTTTATCCTCGCCGGGGCAAATATCGTCGCGGCGTATATAGGCCTGTATACGGCCCACATTGTCCTGTATTACGGCAAAGCAGGCCTTACCCATGTCGCGGATGCTCATGATACGGCCGGCCAGGCATACTTCCTGGAACTGCTCTTTGGTAGCTTCCGAATAATGGGCTTTGATATTAACGGAAGTGTCATTTACGGGGTATTGCGGGGCCGGGTAGGCATCAATGCCTAATTTCTGCAGCTCCTGCAATTTTTCCCGGCGTATGATCTCTTGCTCAGATAATTGTGTCATGTATTACTCAAAATGGAGTGCAAAAATAAGGGTAATAGTTCAGAGTGCATAGCTGAATGGTCCGTGGGGCGGCCGCCTGCCGTTTGCCAAGCCGCTGGTTCCGCTGCTGCAGGCCGTGGCAGGAGGATTGTAAACCGTGGTCAGCATCATTTGGCACCAAATTTTCTCTATATAAATGTTCCTTCCTCACATCAAAAACCTTGCAGAATGAAAACGATCTTAGTTCCCACTGATTTTTCCGAAGCGGCCTATAACGCCGCCCGTTATGCGCTGGGACTGGCCCGGCAGCTGCAAACCGCACGCATTGTGCTGTACCATGCCTATGAGCTGATAGTACCCATCCCGGATATACCAACCACGGTACCCATGGTAAATTCCGATGAGCTGCGGGCCGCCAGCCTGGAAGGCCTGGAAAAAATGATCCGGGAGCTAAGCCCCCTGCTGCCGGAAAATGTGCAGCTGGAGCCCCGGGCAGAGAACCATCTGCTGCCTGCCAATATAAACCAGATGTGTAAACAGGAGCAGGCCGACCTGGTAGTGATGGGCATTACCGGCGGCAGCCAGCTGGAAGAAATGCTGATAGGCTCCAATGCGGTAGATGTGCTGAAACATACCAGCTGCCCGGTAATTGTAGTGCCGTCAGACGCCCGGTTCACCGCCATCCGCAAAGTGGTATTTGCAGCCGATTTCCACAAGATAGTAGCGCATACGCCCATCACACCGCTGAAAAAGCTGCTGGATACCTTTAAGCCGGAGCTGCATGTGCTGAATATTGACCACGACAATAAAAACTTTAATCCTGATACGCCTTATGAAACCCTGCTGCTGGATACCCTGCTGGAAGGGTATAACCCGCAGTTCCATTTTGTGGACAGCACCAATGTGGTGCAGGGTATCATGGACTTTGCGGAAAAGGAACGGGCAGACCTGATCCTTATTATTCCCCGCAAGCACGGCCTTTTTGAGAACATTTTTAAACGCAGCCGTACCACGCAGCTGGCTTTTCACAGCCATATACCCCTGCTGGCCATTCATGAATAAACTGTTAAAGAAAGTTAAGATTTGCCCTGAGGACTTGCACTTTAATTAATTTGATTAATTTTAATATATGAACCACAACATTATGAAGAAAGGGATTGTTTTCCTGCTGCCTGCATTATTTGCACTACAGGTAAGCCAGGCACAGCTACTGAAAAAGCTAAACAAAGCGCTGAACAATGGTACCTCCACGAGCCAGAGTAGTAGTGGTAACACCGCCACCAATGTAACGGAGTCGGAAGCCGGCGCTGGTATTAAGGAAGCACTGGCCAAGGGTGTAAGCTCCGGTATTGCCATGCTGAGTAAAAAAGACGGATTTTTTGGTAACGAAGCCTATAAGATGTTCCTGCCGGAAGATGCGGTAAAGATCGAAAGAACCTTACGCAGCATAGGCCTGGGCAGCCAGGTAGATAAAGCCATTCTGCAGATTAACCGTGCGGCAGAAGGTGCGGTAAGCCATGCAGCGCCCATCTTTACAGATGCTATTAAACAAATGACCGTTACAGATGCCCTGAAGCTGGTAACCGGTGGTAATAATTCTGTAACAGATTATTTCAAAAGCAAAACAACGGATCAGTTAACAGCCGCTTTTGCCCCTTCTGTAAAAGGCGCATTGGATAGCACCAGCGCTACCAAGTATTATACGGATATTGTAAATACCTATAACAAGCTGCCCACTACCATAAACAAGGTAAACCCGGATCTGCAGCAGTATGTAACCGCCCGCGCAGTAACGGCCCTGTTTGACCGGATCAGTAAAGAAGAAGAGAACATCCGCCAGAATCCTGCAGCCCGTACTACGGATCTGTTAAAGAAAGTATTCTCTAAATCATAAGAGGTAGAAAGCAGGAAGTAAGATGTAGAAGATATAGCTCAACATCTTACTTCCTGCTTCTTACTTCCTTATTCGGTTAACAACACCTGCCACGCTTCCCGCACCTTTCCCTCATCCAGCAGCTGCTGCGCATACCGGTGTAATTCTTTCCCCATTTCCTCCGGCGTAATACTGTAATACTGTATAATATTTTTTAACTGGGTATCCTCAAAAGCAGGGTCTATTACCGGCATTTCATGCACATTGGCCAGCAGACCCAAATGATTACCGGTTAAAATACGGCTGTTGCGGATGGCAAACGGTAACGCATCTACGCCAATGCCCAGCTGTGTGTTGGGTTTGGCTACTTCAAACACCGCAGGGCCGGAGGCACGGCAATAATAATCGGCGCCCATACGGGCCACCAGGTCTATTTTGTGAGGGTCTATCTGCCCATGGGCATTTAAAATATTTTCATTGATGTGAATGAGCACCGGTTCGCAGATCACCAGGTTACCGGCGCCGCCCTTTTCACCGGTGGCAATCACTTCGCGTACCACACACTCCAGCTGTACCGGGCTTTCCTGCACGCGCAGGGGCTTTACCTTTTCAGAAGGCAGGCCGGTAAAGCCCGATTTTTCAAACTCATTTACCCCCTGCGGGTACTCGCAGCTGGAAAGCGACATTTGCTGCACCATGGCATAGTTCACCACGTTAATAACCACTTCTTTGGTAGCATAGATATTTTCCAGGGTATGCTTAATGGTATTATCGCGCACGCGGCGGCTGGGAGAAAAGATCAGTGTAGGCGGGTTGCTGCCGAATACATTGAAAAAGCTAAAGGGCGACAGGTTAGGCTGCCCTGCTTCATTTATCGTGCTGGCAAAACAAATAGGGCGGGGCGCCACAGCGCCTAGCAGGTAAGCATGCAGCTCTCCTGTTTTTATTTGCCCGGGAGTAATGGAAAGCATGTGTTAGAATTGGGAACTATGAATTATTCAATTACGAATTACGAATGAGTACTTCAGCGGCTCTAATACTCCCTGCATGAAATATTACATGCCTTTCAGAAAGGGGACAAATGTAAAAATGCCCAATTCGTAATTCGTAATTGAATAATTCGTAATTAATTATTTGATGTTCTTTTTCAGTTGCAGTATAGAAAAGTCCGATCCTTCCTCTACCATAGTGTTCTTTAGCACGCCCAGGCCTTCTACTTCCATTTCCACCACATCGCCGGGTTGCAGCCACTGTTCGGCGTAGTCAGGGTTCTGCAGCTTGCCGGTGCCGTTAAGCTCCAGGAAACAGCCGGTGCCTACAGTGCCGCTGCCAATAATATCACCGGGCAGCAGGTTTACGCCATAGGCGCAGCGTTCAATGATCTCAGCAAAGGTCCAGTCCATATCGCCCATGCTGCCCTCACTTACCTGCACGCCGTTTACCTTACAGGTCATTTTAAGCGCGTAGTTATTGCCGGTATGGCCTTCTTTGGTGGGCGCCTTAAAAGGTTCCAGCTCATCGGCCGTTACCAGCATAGGCCCTACTGCCGTGCTGAAATCCTTGCCCTTGGCGGGTCCCAGGTTCAGCTTCATTTCCTCGGCCTGCAGGGTGCGGGCGCTCATATCGTTCATGATCATGTAACCGCCAATGTAATCATCTGCTTCAGCAGCCGTAATGTTACGGCCTGGTTTGCAGATCACGATAGCTACTTCCAGCTCAAAATCCAGCTTATTAAAATGGTCCGGCATGCAGTGTACATCGCCCGGGCCCTGGATGGCATTGTGGTTGGTGAAGTAAAAAATGGGATACTGGTCAAACTCCGGGATCATATCCACCTTGCGGTTGCGGCGTGCAGCAGCTACGTGCTGGCGAAAAGCATAACCATCGCGGCAGGAGGTGGGGAAAGGCACCGGCGCCAGTACCTGCACGCTTTCATAGGGTATGCCTATGGCGCTGCTTTTATTTTGCCCGCTTTTCAGCTGTGCATCTGCATGCATGGCAAGGTCTATTACCTCCTCCCACATCAGCAGGAACATTTGCATGTTGTTAGGCAGGTCGGGGTGCAGGTCCTGGGT
>NZ_DATCRF010000295.1:0-3010 GCF_036569125.1 Chitinophaga sp.
CGCCTGCAGCAGCAGAACATTAACCAGCAAACAGAAACGTTCACGCTTAACACCCGGGTGCAGCTGGCGCAGCAGCAAACGGAAATAGGCCGCCTGCAGCAAACGCTGGAAAAAGATAACGACATCCTGACCCTGCGCGCCCGGGTAAAAGATGCCAGCGCGGCCCAGCTGGATAACGGGGTTATTACCGTGCATGATTATGTTACCGACCTGAATGCCGTAATGCAGGCCCGGGTAGATCAAAGCACACACCAGGTGCAGCTTGGGCTGGCCCGTATTAATTATCAACTTATAAAAGGTTATTAAATATATGTTACCTGTACTCAAAAACATTTGCACCATGCGTACTGTATTCAATGTTATAGTACTCGCTATTATGCTGCCGGCCTGCCGCTCTAATGATGATAACGCAGACGCCTATGGGAACTTTGAAGCCATAGAAACAGTGGTATCTGCCGAAGGCACCGGTAAGCTGTTATCCTTTGCCGTAGAAGAGGGAATGACCTTACCCGCTGATACCATCGTAGGATGGATAGATTCTACCCAGCTTTCCCTGAAAAAATCGCAGGTAAAGGCCAACATTAAAGCCGTGCTGAGTAAAATACCGGAAACCGCGCCCCAGCTGGAAGTGATCCGCGAACAGATAGCCACCCAAAAACGGGAGCAGCTGCGTATACAGAACCTGGTAAAGGCCAGCGCCGCCACCACCAAACAGCTGGATGATGTTAATGCGCAGGTAGCTGTGCTGGAAAAACAATACCGCTCCCTGGCCTCCACCCTCAATACACAGGTAAGTGGCTACAGCAGCGAAACACAGCCCCTGGAAGCACAGGTGCTGCAGCTCAATGATCAGCTGCGCCAGTCGCGTATAGTGAACCCCGTTAGCGGCACTGTCCTTACCAAGTATGTTGAAAAGGGTGAGGTGGTGAACTATGGTAAACCGTTGTATAAGGTAGCCGACCTTTCCTCCCTGCTGCTGCGGGCTTATGTGGGCGAGGAACAGCTGGGGCTGTTAAAGATAGGCCAGCAGGTAACCGTACGCACCGACCTGCCGGATGGTAAATACCACGAGTGGCCCGGTACCGTAACCTGGGTGTCTGCCGAAGCAGAGTTTACCCCCAAGGAAATACAAACTAAAGAAGAGAGAACTAACCTGGTATACGCCGTAAAAGTGAAAGTGCAGAATGATGGCAGCCTGAAAATAGGTATGCCCGCTGAGCTGAAACTGGCAAAACAATAACTCATGGAAACACCCATTGTTGTACAGGATGTGCACAAAAGTTTCGGCAAGGTAAAAGCCCTGCACAATATTTCTTTCACCGTGAATGAAGGAGAACTGTTCGGGCTCATAGGACCGGACGGCGCCGGTAAGTCCACGCTGTTCCGCATTCTTACCACCCTGCTGCTGGCGGATAAGGGACAGGCTGCCGTGAATGGCCTGGATGTGGTAAAGAACTACAAAGCCATCCGCAAAATAGTGGGTTACATGCCGGGCCGTTTTTCCCTGTACCAGGACCTGACGGTACAGGAGAACCTGGATTTTTTTGCCACCATTTTTAATACCACGGTGGCTGCCAACTATGAGCTGATAGAAGAAATATATGTGCAGATAGCGCCTTTCAAAGACCGGCCGGCAGGGAAGCTTTCCGGCGGTATGAAGCAAAAGCTGGCGTTGTGCTGTGCGCTGGTGCATAAACCGGTAGTGCTGTTCCTGGACGAACCTACTACCGGTGTAGATCCCGTATCCCGCAAGGAGTTCTGGGAAATGCTGCAGCGCCTGCGTAAAAAAGGCATTGCCATCCTGGTATCCACACCGTATATGGATGAGGCCATGCTCTGCGACCGGGTAGCGCTGATCCAGAATGGCAGCCTGCTGGAAATTGATACGCCGCAGCATATCATTGCCCGATACAACAAACCAATGTGGGCCGTTCGCGCTAAACGTATGTACCCGCTGATCCAGGACCTGCGCAGCTTCCCTGAAACAGAGAGCTGTTATGCTTTTGGAGAGTACCTGCACCTTACGCTCAAACACGGGGAGGCCGGCCTGGATAAGCTGCACGCTTACCTGCAGCCTAAAGGGCATGAGGAATTTAGCATACATCCCATACAGGCCGGTATTGAAGATTGTTTTATGGAGCTGATGAAAAGCGAAAAAGTTTAAGTTATGCATCCCATCGTTACTAAAGAGCTTACTAAAAAATTCGGTGCTTTCATAGCCACCAACGCCATAACGTTTGAAGTAAAGGAAGGAGAGATCTTCGGTTTCCTGGGGGCTAACGGCGCCGGTAAAACAACCGCTATGCGCATGCTTTGCGGGCTGTTGAGGCCCAGCAGCGGGGAAGCTAAGGTGGCCGGCTTTGATGTGTACACGCAGGCCGATAAGGTAAAACAAAATATCGGTTACATGAGCCAGCGGTTCTCCCTGTACGAAGATCTGAAGGTAAAAGAGAACATCCGTTTTTACGGCGGCATTTATGGATTAAGCAATAGCGCGATCAAAGAAAAAACAAAACAGCTGCTGCAAAAGCTGCAGATGGAAGCTGAAGCAGAGCAGCTGGTAAGCGCCCTGCCATTGGGCTGGAAGCAAAAGCTGGCCTTTTCCGTAGCCATCCTGCATGATCCGTCTATTGTGTTCCTGGATGAACCTACCGGTGGGGTAGACCCGGTTACCCGGCGCCAGTTCTGGGACCTGATCTACGAAGCAGCCGGCCGCGGGGTAACGGTATTTGTAACCACGCACTATATGGATGAAGCAGAGTATTGTGACCGGATCTCTATTATGGTGGATGGCCGTATACAAGCCCTGGATACGCCCCGGCAGCTGAAAGCGCAGTTCCAGGCTGATTCGATGGATGAGGTGTTCCTGAAACTGGCAAGAGGGAAGTAAAAAGGTAAAAAAGCAAAAAGTAAAAATTAAAAGAAAAAAGAGCGTAAGAAGAAAGGATATGAGCAAAAACAAACAACAAAAGATAAGCCATTCGTAATTGAATAATTCGTAATTGAATCT
>NZ_DATCRF010000296.1:0-15841 GCF_036569125.1 Chitinophaga sp.
CCACCGCCTGCAGAGGTTTTAATGAGGATGGGGAACCCGGTTTTCTTTACTACTTCCTGCGCTTCTTCCAGGCTGCGTAGCGGCGTTTCCGTGCCAGGTACCATGGGCACGCCGAATTTTTGCGCCGCCTGTTTTGCGGCCAGCTTGCTGCCCATTGTTTCAATGGACTGCGCGCTGGGACCTATAAAGGTAAGGCCCGCATCCGCCACCAGCTGGGCAAAACGTGCATTCTCACTCAAAAAGCCGTAACCGGGATGTATGGCATCCGCACCGGTTTGCTTTGCCGCCGCTATGATCTTCTCACCCAGTAAATAAGACTGGTTGGAGGGCGCCGGGCCAATACACACAGCTTCATCAGCATATTGTACAAATGGCATGGTACGATCTGCTTCTGAATATACCGCCACGGTTTGTATGCCCATTTCCCTTGCAGAACGCATTACCCGTAAAGCTATTTCTCCCCGGTTAGCGACCAGTATCTTTTGCATGCAGTTGTGATTGTTAAGGAGCGAATATAATACTTATTAGCTTTTAGCTGTTAGCTATTAGACCTTAGCTAAAAGCCAACAGCTAACAGCTAATATCTTATCTTTGCCCTCCATATGCCTGCCCTTCATCAAACACTTACCCTGGTTAAAAAAGACCTGGTGCTGGAACTGCGCCAGAAATATGCATTCTACGGCATATTATTATATATTATATCCACCGTGTTTGTGATCAATATGATGATGGGTAAACCCGAAGAGCAGATCTGGAATGCACAGTTCTGGGTGGTGCAGCTGTTTGTATCTGTAAATGCTATCGCCAAAAGTTTTATGCAGGAAAGCCGCGGCAGGCTGCTGTACTTTTATTCTGTAGTGCATCCGCGTTACTTTATAGCCGCCAAGCTGCTGTATAATATGCTGCTGATGGCCATTATGAGCATTATAGCCCTGGTAAGCTGCATTGTGTTTTTAGGCAACCCCATTATTAATGTATGGTATTTCATAGGCGTGGTTATGCTGGGCGGCATTAGCCTGTCGCTGTTGTTCACCATGCTGGCGGCCATTGCAGCCCAGGCTAACCAGAATGCAGCGCTCATGGCCATTATGGGTTTCCCCATCATGATGCCTTTACTGATGATGCTGGCCAATATTGCCCGCTCTGCCTTTGTGCCGGTATACCAGCCCGGGTTGCTCAATATGTTCCTGCTGCTCATAGGTATGGATGTGCTGATCATTGGCCTGGCCATGATCCTGTTCCCTTTTTTATGGAAAGATTAACAACCCGGTTCATACCAACTCCCTCTCCAATTTTGTGATTAGTGATAAAACCTGTAGGTTTGCCCCCAATATAGCTGACAAAAAAATGGCAAAACATTGGTGGAAGGCGCTGGCGGTACTATTGCTGCTGTATACGATCATAGCCGGGTTCCTGGTAAAGGTGCCGGTGATAGAAAATAACCAGCAATCCACGCGCAATCTCTTCTTTCACGTACCTATGTGGGTGTGCATGTACACCTTGTTCACCATCTCCGTAGCCAACTCGATCCTTTATCTCACCAAATACGATCTTAAAAAAGATATACTGGCCAGTTGTGCCGCCAATGTAGGCGTATTATTTGGGCTCATGGGCTTTGTAACCGGCTCATTATGGGCCACCTACACCTGGGGCAGCACCCTTACCAATGATCCCAAACAGATCGCAACCGCGGTGGCATTGCTCATTTACCTGGCTTACCTGGTGCTGCGCATGTCCTTTACAGATATTGACAAGCGGGCGCGGGTATCTGCTATTTATAATATTTTTGCTTTTGCGCTCTTAATACCCTTGACCTATATCATTCCCCGCATGGTGGATTCACTGCATCCCGGCAGCGCCAGCAGCCCGGGGTTTAAGTCAAAGGATACAGATGGCACATTAATGATGGTATTTTACCCTGCCTTCATTGGCTGGACCCTGTTAAGCGTATGGATCTACACCCTGCTGGCACGTTATAAAAGACTAGAGCTAAAAAATATTTTTAAATGATCAACAGAAGAGCATCTTACTTTTTTTCTACCCTGGTCTTACTGTTTACCTCCCTGTTAGCACAGGCACAACAGCAGAATACCGAAACCGGCCCTGTGAATGAAATGCTGCGCAGCAATGGCAAAATTTACGTAGTGGTTGTAGTGCTGGTGATTATTTTTATCGGGATTATTTTATACCTCATACGGCTGGATCGGAAGATCACTAAGCTGGAACACCAACAACAGTCTAAATCATAACCAAAGCAATACTTTCCAAAACAATTTTTTATGTCGCAAGATCAGCATTATAATTTCTTTGAAAGCGTAGAACGAAGCTTTGATAAAGCTGCGCAATTCACCAAATGGGAAAAAGGGATCCTGGAGCAGATCAAAGCCTGCAACGCAGTATACCGTATTAAATTCCCGGTGAGGGTAGGAGATACCATTGAAGTAATAGAAGCCTACCGTGTGCAGCACTCACATCACAAGCTGCCCTGTAAAGGTGGTATCCGTTTCAGTGAGGAAGTGAACCAGGACGAAGTAATGGCCCTGGCCGCGCTGATGACCTACAAATGCGCTATTGTGAATGTGCCTTTTGGCGGCGCCAAAGGGGGCATTAAGATCAATCCCCGCAATTACAGCCCTTTTCAGCTGGAAAATATTACCCGCCGTTACACTGCGGAGCTGGTGAAGAAGAACTTCATTGGCCCTGGTGTGGATGTGCCGGCGCCTGACTACGGTACCGGCGAACGTGAAATGAGCTGGATCCTGGATACTTACATGAGCTTACGTCCCGGTGAAATTGACGGTTACGGTTGTGTAACCGGTAAACCGGTGTCACAGGGCGGGGTACGCGGCCGTAAGGAAGCTACCGGCATGGGTGTATTCTATGGCTTGCGCGAGCTGTGTAATATTAAGGAAGATATGCAGAAGCTGGGCCTGGAACCCGGCCTGGAAGGTAAGCGGGTAATTGTACAGGGTATGGGTAATGTGGGGTACCACGCCGCTAAATATTTCCACGAAGCAGGCGCTATTGTAGTATGCCTGATCGAGTGGGATGGCGCCATTTATAATGAAAAGGGTATGGACCCCGATGCTGTGCTGAAACACCGCAACGAAACCGGCTCTATCGTGAACTTCCCCGGCGCTACCACCTTAAAGAAAAATACCGACGGCCTGGAAATGGATTGCGATATCCTGATACCGGCTGCGCTGGAGAACGTGATCCATAAAGACAATGCACCCAACATCAAAGCTAAGATCATTGGGGAAGCAGCAAATGGTCCGTTAACGCCGGAAGCAGATGCCATCCTGAATAAAAAAGGCGTTATTGTAGTACCGGATATGTTCCTGAACGCCGGTGGGGTAACGGTTTCTTACTTTGAATGGTTAAAGAACCTGAGCCACGTACGTTATGGCCGTTTGGGCAAACGCTTTGATGAGAATATGAACATTCACATCCTGAGCACCATTGAAGACCTGACCGGTAAAAAAGTTTCTGAAAAAGAAAGGAAGTTCATTGCCCATGGCGCCGATGAGGTGGACTTGGTATATTCCGGCCTGGAAGAAACCATGCACACCGCTTTGCATGAAGTGCGCGAAATAATGGTCACTAACAGCAAGATCCATGATATGCGTACCGCCGCTTATGTTTGTGCTATTGATAAAGTAGGCGCAGCATACGAGCAGCTGGGCATATTCCCGTAAGAATTAGTTAATTACGAATTGAGTAGTTCGTAACCGAAGTTCAATACATAATCAGCAAACTGATTTATTTATAAACAAAAGTCCTGCATTTAAATGCAGGACTTTTGTTTATGCAGTACTCAATTCGTAATTAACTAATTCGTAATTAAATGCCGTAGGCGGGGATCTCCCCCAGAAACACCCACTTCCCCTGGTCCGGCTGGTATAAGCAACAATAAGTATGCACGCCGTTGGTGATCACCAGGTAAACCGCTTGCAGCACCATATGGTAACGGGCAATCTGCTCTACCGTTGCCAGGCTTAAAGGCACGTTCATTTCCTTACACTCCACGATCATCCAGGGCTGCATGGCACGGTTGTACACTACAATATCACAGCGTTTTTTCAGCTCGCCTAAGTAGATCTCTTTTTCAATACCAATGAGCTTACCCGGGTATTGCAGGCTTTTTACGAGGTAGTTCAGAAAATTTTGCCTCACCCATTCTTCCGGCGTAAGGCTTACATATTTTTTGCGGTACGTGTCAAATATCAGCTCTTTGTTGCCTTCACGTACCAGCTTAAAATCGGGCGCAGGAAACTCAATGGCGATCATAACACAAAACTAACATAAAAAATACGGCCAAAAAGGTGTACATTTGCGTGTCAAAAGGCTATGAAGACAAAAGAAGACATTGTAGCTAATTGGCTCCCCCGCTACACCGGAGAAAAGCTGGAAAATTTCGGCTCCCACATCCTCCTCACGAACTTCAGTAATTACTTAACACTTTTTGCAGAATGGAACGATGCTACCATTATTGGTCAGGGCCGCCCTATGCAATGCGCCACTGCAGATGATATTACTATCATCAACTTTGGAATGGGCAGCCCCGGCGCCGCTACCATCATGGATCTGCTAAGCGCCATCAGCCCCAAAGCAGTACTGTTCCTGGGTAAATGCGGAGGTTTAAAGAAGAAGAATAATATTGGTGACCTCATCCTCCCCATTGCAGCAATACGGGGCGAAGGTACCTCCAACGATTACTTTCCGCCGGAAGTGCCCGCCCTGCCGGCTTTTGCGCTGCAAAAGGCTATCTCCACCAGTATCCGGGAATATGGCTGCGACTACTGGACCGGTACCTGCTACAGCACGAACCGCCGGGTATGGGAGCACGACCTGGAATTTAAACATTACCTGGAACGTATCCGCGCCATGGCAGTGGACATGGAAACAGCCACTATTTTCTCCGTAGGCTTTTTCAACAAAATACCTACCGGTGCCTTACTGCTGGTAAGCGATCAGCCCATGGTGCCCGAAGGCGTAAAAACAGAGGAAAGTGATAAGAAAGTAACTACCAACTTTGTAGAGCGCCATTTGAAAATAGGTGTAGATTCCCTGAAGAACCTGATCAACAGCCACCAAACGGTGAAGCACCTACGATTTTAGGTTTACGATTTACGATTTTAGATTTTTGGGAAGTAGTTCGGGTGTGAGGGTGTGTGATCCTAAACTAAGGAATAGGAACAAACGCAGTAGTATTTAGGGACGTAGCCACAACAGCAATGTAAACCTTCCTAAATCGTAAATCTAAAATCTAAAATCGTATATTACTGCATGCTGGTGTCTATTCAGAACCTCACCGTAACATTTGCAGTAGAGCAGGAAGCTGTAAAGGCAGTGAACAACATCTCCCTGGACATCCCCCGGGGCGGTATCTTAGGCATCGTGGGTGAATCTGGTTCCGGAAAATCGGTAACAGCTTTATCCCTGATGCGCCTGGTACAATCACCCGGCAAAATAACAGCGGGCAGTATCCTTTACCATGCACCAGCGCAAGCCCCTGTAAACTTATTACAACTTTCCCCGGCAGACATGCGTACCCGGCGTGGTAATGAAATAGCCATGATCTTCCAGGAGCCTATGACCTCCCTGAACCCGCTGCACACCTGCGGCGCCCAGGTTTCAGAAGCCATCCGCCTGCATAAAAAAATATCTTATAAAGAGGCCGAACAGCAAACCATTGCTTTATTTCACCAGGTAAAGCTCCCCAACCCGGAGCAGCTCCTGCACCGCTACCCGCATGAATTGTCCGGCGGGCAAAAGCAGCGGGTGATGATAGCAATGGCCATCAGCTGCCAGCCCCGGCTCCTGATTGCAGATGAGCCTACCACCGCATTAGATGTAACCGTGCAAAAAGCCATCCTGGAGCTGTTGAAAGAGCTGCAGCAGCAAACAGGTATGAGCATCGTATTCATTACCCATGATCTGGGCGTGATTGCCGAAATAGCCAACGAGGTGGTGGTAATGTATAAAGGCCGTATTGTAGAGCAAGGCCCGGTGCAGGACATTTTCCGTAACCCGCAGCACCCTTATACCAAAGGTTTGCTGGCATGCCGCCCGCCGTTAGATAAACAATTGTACCGGCTGCCCGTTACGGCCGATTTTATGGAGGTAGATGCAACAGGGAACATCCATGAAAAGAACTACGCCGTAAAGGAGCTTGTACATAACCTGGAAATACCGCAGTCCCGGCTTATGGCACGGGAGCAGCAGCTGCAGCAAAGCCCGCCCTTTTTAGAGGTAACTAACCTGCAAACCTGGTTCCCGGCCCAACGCAGCCTTTTCGGCAAAGTAAAGGGCTGGGTAAAAGCGGTGGACGATGTAAGCTTCACTGTGCGGCAGGGCGAAACAATGGGACTGGTTGGGGAATCCGGCTGTGGTAAAACTACCCTGGGCAGAACCTTGCTTCGCCTGGCAGAACCGACCGGCGGCAGTATTCTTTACAAAGGAAAAGAGCTTACCACCTTATCAGCCGCAGACATGCGCGATCTCCGTAAGGATATGCAGATCATTTTCCAGGATCCATACTCCTCCCTGAACCCACGCCTCACCATTGGGCAGGCCATTATGGAGCCAATGCTGGTGCATGGATTATACGGGCAGGAGCAGGGCCGTAAGCAAAAAGTGCTGGAATTGCTGGAAAAGGTGAACCTGCGCCCCGAACATTTTTACCGTTACCCGCATGAGTTTTCCGGCGGGCAGCGCCAGCGCGTGGTCATTGCCCGGGCCCTGGCCCTGCACCCATCCTTTATTATCTGCGATGAATCGGTAGCCGCCCTGGATGTAAGCATCCAGGCCCAGGTGCTGAATTTGCTGATCAGCCTGCGGGAAGAATATGGTTTTACATATATCTTCATCTCCCACGACCTATCCGTGGTACGGTTTATGAGTGACCGGATGATGGTGATGAACAAGGGTAAAATTGTGGAAAGCGGTCCGGCAGGGCAGGTGTATGATCATCCGGAAAGTGCCTATACAAAACAGCTGATTGCCGCCATTCCTAAAAACATTTATGCATAAATAGTTGTTTTACAATTTTGAGAATGTTTTTTTGGTATCCTTGACACTTATTAATACCTTTGCAACCTTTAAATTCATTCATACCGTAATATGAAATTATCGCAATTCAAGTTCGATCTTCCTTTAAATCTGATCGCGCAGCACCCTTCCAAATCAAGAGATGAATCCCGTTTAATGGTGGTTAACCGTGCCACCGGGAAAATTGAGCACAAAGTTTTCAGGGACATTATCGGTTATTTCAACGATAAGGATGTAATGGTGGTGAACAACACCAAGGTATTCCCTGCACGTTTGTATGGCCGTAAAGAAAAAACCGGCGCCAAAATAGAAGTATTCCTGTTACGTGAGCTGAACAAGCAGAACCGTCTGTGGGATGTGATCGTAGACCCTGCCCGTAAAATACGTGTAGGTAACAAGCTGTATTTTGGAGACGATGAATCACTGGTAGCAGAAGTTATTGATAACACTACTTCCAGGGGCCGTACCATCCGCTTCTTATTTGAAGGCAATGATGATGAGTTTAAGGCAGTGCTGGACACCCTGGGTGAAACGCCCCTGCCTAAATACATCAAACGTAAGCCTGAAGATGAGGACAAAGAGCGTTACCAGACCGTATATGCAAAATACGAAGGTGCTGTAGCCGCTCCCACCGCAGGTTTGCACTTTAGCCGCGAGCTGATCAAACGTCTGGAAATTAAAGGGGTAAAGTTTGCAGAAGTAACGCTGCACACCGGTTTAGGTACTTTCCGGCCCATTGAAGTGGAAGACCTCAGCAAACATAAAATGGATGCAGAGTATTTCCATATCGAGGAATACGCCGTAAAGATCGTGAACAAGGCCAAGGACGAAAACCGTAAGATCTGCGCCATTGGTACCACTACCGTAAGGGCTGTAGAATCTTCTGTAACCGCGCAAAATCACTTAAAGGCAGCTGAAGGCTGGACCAACACCTTCATTCACCCGCCCTACGATTTTTCTATTCCCAATGCGCTGGTGACCAACTTCCACCTGCCTAAAACCAGCCTGTTGATCATGGTGTGCGCCTTTGCCGGTTACGACCTGATCATGGAAGCTTACCAGCAGGCCATTAAAGAGAAATACCGCTTCTTCAGCTATGGCGATGCTATGCTGATCCTGTAAGCAGTTGAATATTTAGTTGTAAAGATGATTACACGAATTTGTGCAGGTTTTACCTCCGCGGATTCGTGTAATTTTTTACATTCATACCTGTTTTAGCACTATGCAGCAGCGCAAAAAAATTGCCATTATAGTAGCAGGCGGCTCCGGTACCCGCATGGGGGCTGCTGTTCCCAAACAGTTCCTGGAGCTGGCAGGCAAGCCGGTGTTATACCATACCATAGCTGCTTTCATTAACGCCTATGCAGATATGCAGGTGGTGCTGGTAGTGCCGGAAGCGCATTTTGCACCCGCCCAACAGGTATTGAACAGCTTTACTGCTCCGCCACCGGTTACGCTGGTAAAAGGCGGGGAAACCCGTTTCCACTCCGTGCAGAATGGTTTACAACAGGTGCCGGATAATGCAGTGGTATTTGTGCATGATGGGGTGCGCCCTTTATTAACAACAGCGTTGGTACATCACTGTTATGAACAAACCTTGCTGCATGGCAATGCCATACCGGTAATAGACATGAAAGACAGTGTGCGGGAAACAAATGCAGCCGGCAACAGGGCCGTGAACCGGGAGCAGTTCAAGATCATACAAACCCCCCAAACCTTTTTATCAGAACAGCTGCTGCCGGCTTTTGCCCTGCCTTATGATCCATTGTTTACAGATGAAGCTACCGTAGTGGAAAGGATGGGACACCCTATACACCTGGTGCCCGGAGAAGAGCGGAATATAAAAATTACCCGTCCGCTGGACCTGGTGATTGCAGAGGCGCTGTTGAAGCAATAATCGCGAATTACAAAATTTCAGGCTAATAATTTCCCCCCAAATCTAAAATCTAAGAGCTAAAACCTAAGAGCTAAGATCAGTTGCTGGGAGCAGACTGGTTCTTACTGATCTTCTGCAATATCTGGTGAGCCACATCCAGGGCCTGCAGGCCGTCAATTACATTTACGGCTACCGGTTTGTTTTGCAGAATGCTGTCGCGGAACAGCTCCAGCTCCATGCGAATAGCGTTCGACTGTTTTACTTCCGGGTTATCAATAGCAATGGTCTTTTTACCGGAGTTGGTTTCAATGTCCAGTGTAAATAACCCTTCATCTTCCGGGGTTTTCAGCTTAATGATCTCTGTTTTTTTATCCAGGAAATCTATTCCAATGTAGGCATCCTTCTGGAACAGGCGCATTTTGCGCATCTTTTTCAGGGAAATGCGGCTGCTGGTAAGGTTGGCTACACAGCCGTTATGGAACTCAATGCGTACATTGGCAATGTCCGGTGTATCGCTCATCACGGCTACGCCACTGGCCGAAATGCGGCTGATGGTGGATTGCACAATGCTGAGCACAATATCTATATCGTGGATCATCAGATCCAGTATCACGCTTACATCTGTACCCCGCGGGTTAAACTCAGCCAGGCGGTGCACCTCTATGAACATGGGCTTCAGATTATAGCTCTTCAGCGCCAGAAAGGCCGGGTTAAAACGCTCCACATGCCCCACCTGGAATTTTACATTCGCCTCTTCCACCAGCTTTACCAGTGTTTTGGCTTCATCCATAGTATTGGTCATGGGTTTCTCTACAAAAATGTGCTTGCCGTTGCGCAGGGCTATTTCGCAGAGCTTAAAGTGAAGGGTAGTGGGGGCTACTATATCAATGGCGTCTACTAACTGTATCAGTTCTTCAGCAATGGTGAACCGGGGGATCTGGTATAGCTCTGCTACACTGGCTGCATTGGCATTGCTGGGATCATAAAACCCTACTACTTCCACATCCTTCATAGTTACCAGCTGGGAAAGATGGATCTTCCCTAAATGTCCAACACCAAAAATTCCAATTTTCAACATACCAGATAAGAATGAAATACGGGTTAGAATGAAATATCTGCGAATGTAAGGAAAAAGGGAATTATTATATCCAAAAGTTTAACTATGTAAAAAGTGCTTTATACCATAGTACCTTCTTCTACCATACTGTAATAACCGGCTTCCGAAACAATGATGTGGTCCATAACCTCAATGTCAAATAGCTTACCGGCTTCTTTAAGCTTGCGGGTAAGCCCTATATCTGCAAAGCTGGGAGAGAGGTTGCCGGAGGGGTGGTTGTGGCATAAAAGCAGGCGGGAAGCGCTTAGCTCCAGTGCCTCTTTAAAGATCAGTTTGGGATCTACAATGGTGCTGCACATGCCGCCATTGCTAATACAGCGGTAATGTAACACCCGGCAGTTATGGTTCAGGTATACCACATAAAAAGCTTCATGATCATAGTCGCTTAAAAGCGGTTTAAAGAATAGCGCCGCATCTGCGCCCCGGCATATTACTTTTTTCTCTAAAATGGAACCGGCCTGCCTGCGCCGGCTTAGCTCCATAGCTGCTATAATGGTAACAGCTTTGGCATTCCCGATACCTTTCAGCTTCTTAAGCTGCCGTATATTTAACCGCCCCAGCTCGTTAAGATTATTACGGGCTGCCTGTAATACTTCCTGCGCCAGTGCTATAGCCGATTTTTGTTTGTGCCCGTTATTGAGCAAAATAGCCAGTAACTCGGCATCGCTTAATGCACCGGTGCCTCTTTTGATTAACTTTTCTCTGGGTTGATTGTCGGGGGCCCAATCTCTGATGGAGACGTACAACGGGTTAACATTCACATACATACACAAATATACTCTTCCCTTTCCGGAAAAAAAATATTTTATTCCACAATCCCCCCTCCCAAATTAATGCCCTGAAAGCCCTGGTATTGCTGGATTTACTTAAAGCAGCAAGCGCAAAAGTGCTTGGGATGGCCCGGCCCGGCAAAAAAAATGGGGCAGATCCCTTCAAAAGTTATAGTTTTGCAACCTCTTTTCCACCACAATCATGCAACCAACAGTAAAAATCTTTACGGGCAACAGCAACCCCGCACTAGCCGAGAAAATTGCCAAACGTTATGGCAATGGTATAGGTAAGCTGCAGATCCAGAAGTTCAGCGATGGCGAGTTCCAGCCGGTGTACATGGAAAGTATCCGCGGTGACTATGTTTTCCTGATCCAAAGCACCAATGCTCCTGCAGATAACCTGATGGAGCTGCTGCTGATGATAGATGCTGCTAAAAGGGCCTCTGCAGGGTACATTACGGCTGTAATTCCCTACTTTGGCTTTGCACGGCAGGACAGGAAGGACAAACCCAGGGTGGCCATTGCCTCCAAGCTGGTAGCCAACCTGCTTACTTCAGCAGGCGCTAACAGGGTGATAACCATGGATTTACATGCTCCCCAGATCCAGGGCTTCTTTGATATCCCCGTGGATCACTTGGATAGCTCCGCAATTTTCATCCCCTATATTGAAAATTTGAGGCTGGAAAACCTTACCTTTGCGTCCCCTGACGTGGGAAGCACCAACCGGGTAAGGGAAGTAGCGTCGTATTTCAATGCAGAAATGGTGATTTGCGACAAACACCGTAAACGGGCAAATGAAATAGCATCTATGGTGGTGATAGGGGATGTGGTAGATAAGGACATTGTGCTGATAGATGATATTATTGACACAGCAGGCACCCTTACCAAAGCGGCTAACCTGCTGATAGAAAAAGGTGCTAAAAGCGTGCGGGCCTTCTGTACACACCCGGTGTTAAGCGGCAAGGCGTATGAGAATATTGAAAATTCTGTATTAAAAGAGCTGGTGGAATGCGATACCATGCCTTTGAAACAGGAAAGTTCAAAGATCAAGGTGATCAGTGTAGCAGAGCTTTTTGCAGTGGCCATCCGCAATATGTACGAGAACAAGTCTATTACCAGCCTGTTTGTACATAGCCAGCGGAGAGGAATGTAAGCGTTTTATTAATTTATATAAATGTTTAACAAATGAAAACAATAACCATCGAAGGACAACTCAGGAGCGACTTAGGCAAAAAAGCCACCCGCCAACTTCGTTCTGAGGAGCAAGTGCCTTGCGTTATTTACGGGGGTGCTGATACCGTGAGCTTTTCCGCTCCGGCAAAGGCTTTTAAAGACCTGGTGTATACACCTGACTTCCAGCTGGCCCAGATTAACGTGAATGGCAAAACTTACAAATGCATCCTGAAAGACAAACAGTTTGATGTAGTAACAGACCAGCTTTCTCACGTAGATTTCCTGGAACTGGTAGAAGACAAGAAAGTAGTAGCTACCCTGCCTTTGAAAATGGTAGGCCAGTCTGTAGGGGTAAAAGCCGGCGGTAAACTGGTAGTAAAAATGAAAGCGCTGAAAGTAAAGGCCCTGCCTAAACACCTGCGCGAGAACATTGAAGTGAACATCGACAACCTGGATCTGAATGCTAACATCCGCGTAGAAGATGTAAAGGACGAAAACCTGGAGATCCTGAACTCTCCCCGTATTCCCATCGCTTCTGTAGTAATGACCCGTCAGTTACGTCAGGACGAAGCTGCCGCTGAAAAAGACGCTAAGAAGAAATAATTTCTTTTGCAGATATTTCCGCAAAAGCCCCGGTCCCGGTACAACGGAGACCGGGGCTTTTTTTTCATTCCTGATGAATAGGATGTTAATAGGATGTATGCAGATTAAATTTCTATTTTTGATTGTAATTTAAACAGCCGGAATATCCGGGTATATTAAATGAAATACTTAATAGCCGGTTTAGGCAACATAGGTGATAAATACGATCACACCCGCCATAATATAGGCTTTGACGTTGTAAACGCTTTTGTGGCTAAACATGGCGGCGTATTTGCCAGTGGCCGTTTGGCGGATGTGGCGGAATGTAAGTGGAAGGGCAAAACCTTTGTGGTCATAAAGCCCACCACTTTTATGAACCTGAGTGGTAAAGCCGTGAAATACTGGATCGATAAGGAAAAGATCCCGCTAGGGAATTTATTGGTGATCATGGATGAGCTGGCCCTGCCATTAGAAGTATTGCGCCTGCGCCCCGGTGGTAGTGATGCGGGGCACAACGGATTAAAGAGCATCCAGGAGCTGTTGGGAACCAATCAATATCCACGCCTGCGTTTTGGCATCGGCAATAATTTTCCGAAAGGCCAGCAGGTGGATTATGTGCTGGGCAGATGGGAGCCGAAAGAGGAGCCGCTGGTGCAGCAGAAGATCGAAAAATCAGTAGAGATCATTGAAAGCTTTGCTGCCATTGGCATTGAACGAACTATGAATACTTATAATAATCTGACTTTCCCTTCTGCCGGGTAGTAACGGCAGCAGGGGCCATATTATTTAACCTTTAAAAATACGCATTATGAAGATTATTTGCGTTGGACGAAACTATGCTGAACACGCCAAAGAACTCAATAATGAGGTGCCAACAGAGCCGGTGTTGTTTATGAAGCCCAAAAACGCATTGTTACAGAATAACCACCCTTTTTATTATCCTGATTTTACGGATAATCTCCACTACGAATGTGAGCTGGTGCTGCGTGTATGCAAGAACGGTAAGCACATACAGGAAAAATTTGCCGATAAATATTATAATGAAATATCCGTAGGTATTGACTTTACCGCCCGCGACCTGCAGGACAAGCAGAAAACAAAAGGCCTGCCCTGGGAGATCGCCAAATCATTTGATAACTCAGCGGTAGTAGGGAAGTTCATCCCCCTTACTCCGGAAACAGATAAAAAGGATATTAATTTTTGCCTGTACAAGAACAAAGAGATCGTGCAGCAGGGTAACACCAAGCACCTGATCTTTACATTTGATTTTCTGTTAGCCTACATTTCAAAATTCTTTACCCTCAACATCGGGGATCTCATCTTTACCGGCACACCGGTAGGAGTAGGGCCGGTAGAGATCGGGGATAACCTGGAAGCCTTTATTGAGAACGACAGCCTGCTGGAGTTTATGGTAAAATAATGGTCCAATTTACCGATATGCAAATAGGCAGATGTGCAAATGGAATACAGCAAAGCTTTCACTCATTTGCACATCTGCATATCTGCACATGCACACATCGTCAGGGAATATTACTGTAAATAACATCCAGTATCCTGGTTAATTCCATAAAGTCCTTTTCAGTCAGATCCTTCCACCCCGTTTTACGCATTTCCAGCACCAGGGGACGCACATCCTTATACTTTTCAATACCGGCAGGGGTAAGCTGTAAAAACACCTTGCGCCGGTCACTGGTGGCGCCTTCCCGCAGCACCAGGTCCTTTTTTACCATCAGCTCTATTATACGCGATACCGTTGTAATATCCTTTGAGGTTAAACGGGCCAGCTCGTTATGGGTGATCTTTTTATGCTTGTACAGGTTTTCCAGCAATAACCATTGGTCCACAGTCAAATCTTTTTGCTGGGCATCAAAGCTCTTTTGCCAATAGTTGCGGATCTTTTTTAAAGTAGCATCCAGCTTAAAAAAAGATGGATTACTGACGTAAGTATCGGGCATATTCAGTAATTTGCAATAGCAATAGTTGTTATAGCAACTATTATTTTCCAGGGAATAGCTTACACCAAAACAATTTTACATGTTTAAAGATAATACAAGCGTTCCAACTTTAAAAACCCCTGCCAATGGGCAGGAGCGCTCCGGCAACCGGGAAGCTTTATTATTGAAGGCCTACCGGCTTATGCGCCTGGCCCGCCACATGGCCGCCACTTATGAAGCTAACCGCTCTACCTGCAAGTATGTACACTCCACCTCCAGCGGTCATGAAGCCATACAAATAGCCACCGGCCTGCAATTGAAGCCATGGGACTATGCCAGCCCTTATTACCGTGACGATAGCCTGCTGCTGGCGATGGATTTTTCTCCTGAGGAGCTTATGATGCAATTGCTGGCAAAAGCAGATGATCCTTTTTCTGCCGGCCGCTCTTATTACTGCCATCCCAGCAGCCGGCGGGATGACCGGCCGCTGATCCCCCACCAGAGCAGCGCCACCGGTATGCAGGTAATACCAGCCACCGGTATGGCCCAGGGCATTAGCTACCTGGAAAGAACAAACTCCGTTAAATTACGTAAAGGCCCGGATGGGGAGCTGCCCGTTGTATTATGCTCTTTAGGCGATGGCAGCGTAACGGAAGGAGAGGTTAGCGAAGCCTGGCAATGCGCTGTATTATGGCAGCTGCCCATTATTTACCTGGTACAGGATAACGAATGGGGCATTTCTGCCACTGCAGCGGAAACCCGCGTAATGGATGCATATGAATATGCTGCCGGCTTTAAAGGGCTGGAGCGCATGCGTATAGATGGCAGCGATTTTGAAAAAAGTTACCAGGGTATGGAGGCCGCCATTCATTATGTACGCACAGAAAGAAAACCCATACTGGTACAGGCCAGTGTACCTTTGCTGGGGCACCATACCTCCGGTGTACGTAAAGAATGGTACAGATCAGCAGAGGACCTGGCTGCCCATGGCCGCCGTGATCCCCTGCCCCGGCTGCGGCAGCTGCTGCTGGAAAAAGGTATTAAAGAAACCACGCTGGCTGCCATTGACGATGAAACAGCACATACTATTGCCGCTGCTTTTGAAATAGCCGTGGAAGCTGCAGCACCGGATTCGCAAACCGTGCAGGAGCATGTGTTTGCACCTGCTGCCGTAACAACGGAAACGGGTACACGTACCCCAACCGGTGGCAGTAAGGTGGTGATGGTAGATGCCGCCCTGCATGCAATAGAAGAAATATTACAGCAATACCCCGAAGCTATTTTTTACGGGCAGGATGTTGGACGCCGCCTGGGAGGCGTGTTCCGTGAAGCGGCT
>NZ_DATCRF010000297.1:0-9635 GCF_036569125.1 Chitinophaga sp.
CGAATGCCGGGTTGTTTGATCTTCTTTGGATAAAAAATGATCAGCGGGTTGCGGGTGCCGCCTTCACTGTTGGCATCCTGCTTCAGGTAGCGGAAAGGCGTGTTGGCGGCCTGCGCCCAGCCGGCCGGGTAATTAGGGCCGGTAAGGGAGGTGCCGATATCATTATAGCGGCGTGCAATTTCCTGGATGCGGTCTTCGTACTTTTCCTCAAACAAGCTTTGATCTATGTACTCATTAATACCGTATACATGGCCGGTTAAACCGCCTTCCTTGCTGGCGCCGTTATCGCCTATCATTAATACAATAAGCGTATTATCCAGCTGGTGAATGTCTTTCAGGTAATGGATCAGCCGCCCTATCTCATAATCGGTGTGGGAAAGAAAACCTGCGTAGGCTTCAAAGAAACGCGCAAACACTTTCTTTTCTACAGGAGAAAGGGAATCCCAGGGCTTTACGCCGGTATTACCAACGGGCAGGGTTACACTATCCGGGATAATGCCCAGCTTCTTTTGCCGTGCCAGCACCGCTTCCCGGTAATGATCCCAACCTGCGTCAAAACGGCCCTTGTACTTATCTATCCACTTCCGTTCTACCTGGTGGGGGCCGTGTGTGGCGCCCGGCGTCAGGTACAGGAAAAAGGGTTTATTGGGGGCGGCGGATTGCTGACCGGCAATATATTCAATGGCTTTATCTACCAATACAGTTGTCAGGTGCTGTCCGTGCAGGTCCGGCTCTACTTTTTGCGTGTTTTCCCAGAGCATGGGGGTGTACTGATCTGTTTCCCCGGCCATAAAGCCAAAGAAATGATCAAACCCACGGCCGGTAGGCCAGCGGTTGAAAGGCCCTGCAGGCGTGAGGTCCGGCGTGGGAGTTACATGCCACTTACCTACTGCAAAAGTGTTATAACCGTTTTCGCGGGCTATTTCTGCAATGGTGCCTTTTTCAAAAGGCATGTAGCCGTTATGCCCCGGCGCATCAATGGCCGCATCTATTACCGTTGGTACATTAACGGAGTGATGATTGCGCCCCGTAAGCAGGCACGCCCGGGTAGGCGAGCAAATGGCCGTGGTATGAAAGTTCGTATAGCGCAGGCCGTTATTAGCCAGGCTATCGAAGACAGGGGTTTCCACTAAGCCGCCAAAAGCGCTGCTGGCGCCAAAACCCACATCATCCAGCAGAATATAAACAATGTTGGGCGCACCGGCCGGCGCTACGGGATTAAAGACAGTATTACCTGCACGTGTTTCCGACAGGGTTTTACCGGCCACTCCTTTAAAGGCCGGCTGCGGGCTATACTGGGCCTGCGCCTGGTAACCAAACACCAGGGTAAGAATGAATAATTGTGTTCTATAATAGCTCATGTTGTTAGTGTGTACGTGTTTGAAAGCATAGTGTTAATGATCCCACCAAAGACGGGGTGTTTGATAGCCGGAACCAGCCGGGGTATTCTTATTCAGCGACTGCTCATTTCCCGGGTACGGGATCCGGCGCGGGATCTGGCCCTGTGGGTTGGCGCTGCTGGTAGCATTGGCTGCCAATGGAATGGCCGGGTAGCCGGTGCGGCGGTAATCGCTCCATACTTCGGGCTGCAGGAACAGCGCAATGTATTTCTGCGTTATCAGGGTTTCCAGCTTAGCTTCCGGCGTTCCGGTAAGTGTAGCCTTTGCCGTTATATAAGCAGCCTGTTTTTCTGGCGTTGCATATGCATCGCCGGCCCGCACTATTTTAGCAAAGGAGGCTTTTACAGCTGCTTCCAGCGCAGTTTGCGCCAGCGGGTCAGCAGGGTTTAATACCAGGCGGGCCTCTGCCTCTAAAAATTTAGCTTCCGTAAAGCTGATAAGCACTACCGGCGATGTAGCGCTGCCATAATAACTACCTATCACGGAAAATGCACCTGGCACACCGGGTGCGCTGCCCCGGTATTTATTGCTGCCGGCCGGCGACTGGGTGGCAAAAGCAGCACGGCGCGGATCTACAAACAGCCCCTCTTCTTTTGTGGGCGCATCTGTTACACTGTTGCCATTCAATAAATTCACGAAAGAAGCGCCCAATCCTATCCACCCGGGACGGTTGGTATTTTGCTGATAAAAAGGATTGGCATTGGTAGTGGCTGCCCCAAATACTACCTGCGCATCGGCCGTATAATCTGCTATACCACGGTACACGCTGCCATTATACAGGTTAGCCAATACCTGTTGAGCGGCCGTGGTGCGGTCCAGTTTACTGAGGTGAATGGCATAGCGGGCTTTCAGCGTCCAGGCAGTAGCTATCCATTTACTTACATCGCCTTTAAAGATCACATCATCATTAAAAGGTACCGCGCCCTTATTATCGGTAGCCGGCTGTGAAAGCTCGCGTATGGCGGAATCCAGCTCCAGCTGCAGGGCAGGGTAAATTGTTTCCTGCTTATCATACACCGGGTTGGTGATCACATTACCACCCAGTGATTCGGAAAAAGGAATATCCCCGAAAAGATCTGTAAGCGTGCCGTAGGAATAAGCGGAGAGCACGCGTGCGATACCACTGTAATAAGGCAGCTGCTTTTCTTTTGCAGTGGCTTTAATGATCTTCAGCTCATCCAGCACACCGGCATAAAACCCCTGCCAGGTACTGTTGAAATAACTGGGGGATGTAGTATAGTTATCAAAGGAAGCAGCATCGCCATTGGCGCCGGCTACCTGCTGTATGTAAATGTTGGCGATCAGCCCCGCATTCACACCTGTGTTAAATCCCAGTGTAACTTCTGCGCCGCTAAGCACGGCGCTTACCGATACTTCAGAGGAGGCATTCGGATTGATGTTGGTATCCGTAAGATCGCAGGCTGATAACAGCAACAGCGAAAACAATATTGTGTATAAGCGCTTGTTCATACCTGAATTTTAAAAAGTAACGTTTAAGGCTACACCCAGGCTGTGGGTGTTAGGCGTGGTCCAGAAATCAATGCCGGAAAAGTTGGACAAACCATTGCGGGTACCCAGGTCCGGATCACTACCGGTGTAATTAGTGGAGAGCAAAAAGTTGCGGGCCGTTAAGGTTACGCTGGCGGCAGAGATCCCGGTGGGGTGCAACAAGCTTTCCGGCAGGTTGTAGGTGAGGTTCACATCTTTCAGCTTCACCCAGTACAGGTCATGCTCCACATATAAACCCTGTATGCTGAAGGTGCGGCGGTACCAGGCCTGCGACAGCTCTACCGGTATGGTGTTGGGCGCACCTTTACTGTTCACGCCTTCAAATACCGTGGTTTGCCCGCGGTTGGCAGTAGAAGCATCTACCCCATTGAACACCATCTGCAAACGGGGCGCATTAAAGATGTCGAACCCAAAACGCCCATCCAGCAGGAAAGAGAACGTAAAAGCACCGGCTTTAAATTCATTCTTAAGCCCAAGGCTAAAATTGGGATTGGGATCGCCGATCTTTGTGAATGAAGTATTCACTAAGGGATAGCCGTAGTTAGCGCTGTTCGGATTATCGTCAATGACCACTTTACCGGCTGCATCCTTTGTTACATCTATCCCGTAAAACACGCCATAGGGCTGGCCTGCCTGCCCGCGTGCCTCCATCCAGATACCGCCTAAGCTCACGTTGGAAATACTGCTGTTAATATATTTTACCAGGCTAATGTTCTTGTTGAACAGCACCGTAGCATTCCACGAAAAATTCTTCCCCTTCAGGATGTTCTGCTGCAAAGAGGCTTCAATACCGCGGTTAACAATATTACCTGCATTGGCCAGTGTGCTGGCTACGCCGGTGGAATAAGGCAGGGAAACGGGTATGATCTGGTCTTTACTGCTGTTATAATAATACACCGCATCCAGGATGGTACGGTCGCTGAAGAAGTGCAGCTCCGCACCGGCTTCCCATGTGCTGATGCGTTCCGGCTTCAGCTCATTGTTTCCAATGGCGCTGCTATAGCTTAAACCCTGCTGCCCGTTAAAGGGAAAGCTAAGGCTGCTCTGGATCCAGCCACCGGTGGTAGTGGGTATGTAATAGGTAAGCAATGAATAAGGATCTGCATCATTACCTACCTGCGCATACGTGAAGCGTACCTTACCAAAGTTGAGCAGCTTGCTGTTCAACTTTAAGGCATCTGTAAATACCAGGCTGGAACCTATGGAGGGATAGAAGAAAGCATTTTTCCCCTTTGCCAGTGTGGAGGTCCATTCGTTACGGCCGGTAAGCTCCAGGTATAGCCAGCGCTTGTATTCCAGCTTTACATCTGCATAGCCAGCCACCAGCTTTTTGCGGATGGTTTGGTCAATGGTTTGTACAGAGGATGCATTGGAGATATTGAAGTTACCGGGAATAGTTAACCCATCGCCCCGGGTATTGAGCTGATTTTTCCAGGAGCTGTAATAGTTATAGCCGGCTACTGCAGTAAGGTTAATGTCGTTGGATAAACGATGCTGGGAGGTGAGCAGCAGGTCCAGGTTATTATCTTTCCTGCGGAAGTTCACATCATTAATGGTACCGGTGCCAATACCGGAAGTACCGTTGCTGAATGCGCCTTTACGCACATCGGTATAGTTGTCTATCCCATAACGGGCGGTGGCTTTCAGCCAACCGGTTACATCATAGGTAGCTTCTGCAAAAGTAATGTAACGGTTCAGCTGATCGGTTTGCGGGTTCATGTTCAGCGACCAGTAGGGATTATCCCAGCCAATACCATTGGCGTAGGAGCGGCTGTCGCCCCAGGGCTTGGCCACAGTGGGCGCCAGCTTATAGGATTCCGGGTGCTTCCAGGCATCCTTATACCCGTTGGTAATATCAAAGTTGGCGGGCGAGTTCATGAGCGCGCGTACCACGTTGGTATTAAAGCCACCCATTAATGCACGGTTATGCGCACCGTCCTGTATATAGTTAACACCGCCGGAAATTTTCAGCTTATCGTTTACATTATAATCACCATTAAAGCGAAAGGTATGGCGGTAAAAATCCGTAGTGGGAATAATACCGGTTTGTTTCAGGTTGCCATAAGAGAAATAGTAACCTGCATTGCCGGTATTGCCATACAGGCTGATGTTATGATCATTGGTTAAGCCGGTCACATAAAAGTTGTCGATATTATCATAGCGGTTTACGGGAATGCCGTTGGAGAGCGGATCGCTCTTACCTACGATCACACCATTTTTGTCAAAATCGCTGGGCTGGCTGCTGTAAGTTAAGGTATCCAGCGAGGCGCCCCAATTCTCATCAGCCCCTGTAAGGCCCGGCCGTATGTACTTTCCTCCCAAACCATTTGAAAAGATATTCTGCCGCGGCTGCATCCTGCGGTTAATTTTATCTACGGTAAATGATCCGCTGTAACTAACGGATACCGGTTTTTCTGTTAAGCTGCTGCCTCTTTTGGTAGTAATGATCACGGCTCCGTTTGCAGCGCGTATACCATACAAAGCCGCGGCAGCCGGGCCTTTCAGCACGGTAATGCTGGCAATATCCGCGCTGTTGATATCAATGGCCCGGTTAGAAGGTGTGGCCAGTGAAACATTGTTGCTAATGGGTGAAATATCCTGTATGGAATTATCTACCGGGATGCCATCTAAAATAAATAACGGAGCATTGTTACCCAGCAGGGAGCTGTTGCCCCTTATTTTTATGGTAGAAGAACCACCGGGCGATCCGCCGCTGTTGCTGATCTGCACACCGGCTACTTTTCCGCTAAGCGCCGCTACCAGGTTGGGTTCACGGGCAGCAGTGATCTCTTTTCCCTTTACCTCGCCCACACTGTAACCCAGGGAACGGGTAGTGCTTTTAATACCTACCGCTGTTACCACTACTTCGGAAAGGGCCTGCTGCGGCTGCAGGGATATTACAGGTTCCTCGTGCCCGGTGATCTTTAATTCCTGCACCTGGTAACCTACATAAGATACGGTAATGGTTTGCGGCAAAGGCTTTGTAGCGCTTAATGAAAAATTGCCCTGCGCATCAGTTAAGGTGCCGGTTTTAATATCTGTAATGCGCACGGAAGCACCTGGCAAGGGCTCCCTGGAAGCGGCGTCCACCACTTTTCCCTTAACAATCGTTTGTGCGTGGGTGTATAATGAAACAAGTAATAACAGTGGGATCAGGACATAGGAATGCCCCTTTACAGTTGCCATAATAGTTATGCTTTAGTTGATATAAATGGTTGTGTGTGTGAATTGCGGTACAAATGACCGCTGGTGGCTGCTATCAGCTACAGGAACAACAGCACGGCTGTGCAGGAAAGTGCAGGAATCTTACATGAACCACCATAGGGTACGGCTGTGCGCATACCGGCAGGCATAGTTGCCTTTTCATTGTTAGCTGGTTTTAATTAATTTATTGCTAAGTGCAGTAGCTGTTGGTGGGGCAGCGCGTGCGGGATCCAGTAGTTGGTGGTGGTAAATTTTATTAGTCTACTGATTATGTAGACAAATATACAAACAGTTTCAGGAATGTCAAGTATATGTCTGATAAATTATTTTATTCCCCTAAAATTGCCTTAAAATAGTAATGCCGCCGCAGTGGCATAGCAGATTTTCCCAATTACATAAGTTATTCTCCCGATTGCGTAAACGCCCCTTGCCTTTATGCCTGATTTTTGCGGTGCTAATCAAATAAGTCATGTTCAGCTATTCCCCTATCCGTATATCATTTCTTATAATTACACTGTTTATTATTGTTTTACATACACCGCTGTTTGCGCGGGAGGACATTGAAAAGAATGGTAATATCCACGGCGCAGTTACTACCAGCGATGGTACGGCCGCTGCATTTGTAACCGTTCAGATCAGATCATTATCCAGGGGCACCCTCACCAATGAGGAAGGTCATTTTTCGTTTAGCCGTTTAAAACCCGGCAGCTATACCCTGTCTGTTTCCCTAACCGGTTATGAAACTATTGAGCAAACCGTGGAGGTAGAGGAAGGGAAAACGGCTCAGCTATCTATCCGGTTAACCGTGTCCCGCAGCCAGCTACAGGAAGTAGTGGTTAGCAGCGCACGCGGAAGGCTGGTAAATAAAAATACCGACTACGTGGCCCGCATGCCCATCGCCAACCTGGAAAACCCGCAGGTATATTCCGTGGTGAATAAAGAGCTGCTGAAAGAGCAGGTGGTAGTGGACGCTAAAGAAGCCCTGCGTAATGCAGTAGGCGCTGCGCCGGTTACGTATCCTGCAGGAGGCCTGGCCATCAGCTCCCGTGGTTTTACCACCAGCGTAAATGCGCGCAACGGCATGGAAACCATTGCCAGCCGCTCCTCCATTGACCTGGGCAACGTAGAACGGCTGGAAGTGATCAAAGGCCCTTCCGGTACCTTGTTCGGTTCTACTATTTCCTCTTTTGGCGGCCTGGTGAACCTGGTGACCAAAAAACCTTTTGACACTTTTAAAGGCGAAGCCGCCTATACCTTTGGCAGCTTTGGCTTACAGCGCGTTACTGCTGATATTAATACCCCCGTGAACCAGGACAAAACCGTGCTGTTCCGCCTGAACACAGCGGTAAACCGGCAGAACAGCTTTCTGAATTACGGGCATAACAATGCTTACCTGGTAGCGCCCAGCTTATCGTACAAGGTAAATGACCGGCTTACGCTGCTGGCCGACCTGGAATACCTGTACACCGATCAAACCCGGGTAATGTACACACGCACTGCCGCTAACTCCGGTATTACTAACCCTGCAGATATTAAGCTGCCGTATGATCAGACACTTTACCTGGACGATGCCAATGCCCGTGCCTTTGCCAACAAGCTTTTTCTGCAGGGGCAATACAAAATTTCCGGTAACTGGAGCACTACCACCCTGTTCTCCTATGTTAGTGAAAATGCTATTCAAAGCTACCAGTACTATCCTACCTGGCTTACAGATACTACCGCAGCAAGAAATGTGCTGATCTACGGCCCTATCCATAATGACTACACGAATTTTCAGCAGAATGTGAACGGTACTTTCCATACCGGCCGGCTGCGCCACCGTTTGCTGGCCGGCGTGAATTACCGGTACTTTCATGGCACCTTTAACGCTACTTCCAGCAGGAACAACCGTTTTATAGATACCATTAATATCCGCAGGCCCTTTACTGCACTGAGCAAAGCCCAGATAGACCAGTTTATGCTGAACTACGGCGCTATGCAGCCTTCCCCGGTATCCGATCAGCGAACCTTCAGCGCCTATGCCAGTGATGTAGTGAACATCACCGACCGGCTGATAGCCATGCTGAGCTTACGGGCAGACCGCTTTGACTACAAAGGCGTAAAAGGTACAGACGCTTATAAACAAACTTCCCTGGCGCCCAAACTGGGACTGGTATACGAAGTGGTAAAAGACCAGGTATCTGTATTTGGTAACTACATGAGCGGTTTCCAGAACATGGCGCCCGTGAATCAGCCCGATGGCAGCCAGCTGGCGCTGGATCCTATTTTCGCTAATCAATGGGAAGGCGGCGTAAAAATGGAAGCCTTCTCTAAGAAACTGAACCTGACAGCCAGCTATTATAATATTACCATTGATAACGCCACCCGCACCGATGCAAACCTGTTCACTATACAGGATGGCAAACAGGTGAGCAAAGGCATGGAAGTGGAATTAATAGCCAGCCCTGTAACAGGCCTGAGCATTATAGCCGGTTACGCGTATAATGATAACAAAATAATACGGGCCTCGGATAAGAACATTGAAGGCAATAAGGCCGCTGCTGCGCCGGCCAATGTAGTAAATGTGTGGATCAGCTACCGCCTGCCCGGTGCGCTGAAGAAACTGGGAGTTGCGGCCGGCGGCAATTACGTGGATAAGGTTTACCTGGCTACGGACAACAAATATTTTATGCCTTCCTATACCATCGTGAACGGATCCCTGTTCTATGATACGGACCAATGGCGCTTTGACCTTAAGCTGAATAATATAGGCAGCCGTAAGAACTGGGACCTGTATGGCGCGCCACAGGCCTTAAGAAATTTTGCAGGGAGTGTAACCTTTAAATTCTGATGTATGACCTTTAAGAAAATATCCGGCTGGCTGCACCTGTGGCTGGGCCTTATTGCAGGACTGATAGTGATGATCATTGCGCTTACCGGCGCCATTTATACCTTTCAGCCGGAGCTAACAAAGGCAACACAACCTTACCTTTCAGTAAAAGCGGAGAACAGGCCTTTTTTGCCTGCCTCCGCTTTTAAAGCTATTGCCGAAAAACAATTGCCCGGCAAAAAGCCCATCCGCATTATGCTGCGCGGCAAAGATGAATCAGTGAATGTGATGTTCTTTGAGCGGAAAAAGAACCCCTACTATTACAATGTGTACATTAACCCATACAGTGGCCAGGTGCTGGCCGTAAAAGATATGTACAAGGATTTCTTTTACGTAACGCTGCTGGGACACCTGTACCTGTGGCTGCCCCAGCCCATTGGCCATATAGTGAATATTTACGGCACCCTCACTTTCCTGGTTATTATCATTAGCGGTATTGTACTGTGGTGGCCGCGGAATAAAGCGCGCCGCAAAACCAGCTTTAAGGTGAAATGGGATGCCTCGCCCAAACGCCTCAACTATGACCTGCATAACGTGCTGGGTTTTTATGCCAGCTGGATCATCTTGTTTGCCGTGCTCACAGGTGTTGTATGGGGATTTGAATGGGCGGCCAAAGCAGAGTATTCATTACTGAGCGGCGGTAAAAGCAAACC
>NZ_DATCRF010000298.1:0-13737 GCF_036569125.1 Chitinophaga sp.
CAAGCAATCTGTAACGCTGGAAGAAGAGAATATCGGCCTGGCGCGTGAAAATGCCATGGTAGCCTTAGAGCGTTTCCGGCAGGGCGTTTCCACCACCCTGGAAGTAAAGCTGGCCCAGCAAAGCCTGCAGGATGCTTTTAATCGCCTGATCTTAGCACGGTATAATACCAAGCTGGCTGAAACTGAATTGCTGCGGTTAAAGGGAGAGCTGCTGAAACAATGATCTAATGTGCTGATGTGCTAATATGCTAATGTGCTGGTATTTACTGATAAAAATAAAAAAGCCCTGACAGATTAATTGTCAGGGCTTTTTATTTATGGTAAAGTAAATATGAGCAAGGCAGGCAACAACAAAAACCAGCACATTAGCATATTAGCACATCAACATATTCCCTCATCTGCACATTTGCATATCTGCACATCCGCACATCATTACTGCTGTGCTGCCGGTGGATCCTTCTTCTCCTGCTTATACTGCTCAAAGCTTTGTTTAATGTACAGCAGCAGGTCGTAATCCGTTGCATTTTGCAGGAAGTTATAACCGGGGCGGTAATGCAGCATAAAGCTGTCGAGCTCCGGGCTTTCCAGCTTCGTCATTTTTGCCACCAGCTCCGGTGAGTAGCGGTAATCTATAAACTTTTCCTTTTCCCAATACAGCAGCTGTTCATGGAACTGCTCTTTACGTTTGCGGGTTTTGCTGGGCACCAGGTAAGACAGTGCGGTTACCGGGTTGGCCGGCAGTGTTTTCAGCACATCCATGGCGCCCGGCTTTTTATAGTTAAAATACTTACCGTATTCTTCCCGCGTAGCCAGTGAATCGTTATGGTAATTCTTACCCCGCACGTTTATCTGCTGCAGGCCAAAGATCCTTTTATTCAGGTAAATGTTGAAGCTGGCAGCTTCCAGCGGGGTTACGATTTCCTTCTTGTAATAGCTTAACATGGAAAACTCAATGGTATCACCGGGCATGGCTTCGATCAGGAAGCGGCCGGTTTCATTGGTCATGGCGCCTGTTTGGGTACGCTTGTTAATGATGGTTACAGCAGGCAAACCGGTTTTGGTATCCGCATCCACCACCATACCATTCAGCCTTACCTGCTGCGCGCACGCAGGCTGTAAACCGGCCAGCAGTAACAGAAGTAGTGATAGAAGTGCTCCAGTGTATATATACGTATACTGTCTATTTTTCCCAATAGGCATCGTCAAATATAGTTTTCCCGTCGCAAATGAAACGTTAAAAAATGGCTGTCAGCCGTCTTTCTATCCACACATTGCTGACATAGTCCCCAGATATAAGCGCCGCCTGGCGAACGGTAACATTTATTGGTTACCTTTGGTAATTATACCCAAATCCTATGCCTTACCGGAATGATTTCGCTGTTCAACGCCACCAGTACGCACTTTATATGAAGCCACCATCCCCATACTCCCCTCCTAATCCCCGCAAAGCCAGTGGTTTGGCCCGCTGGCCCGATGTTTGTTGTACCCCGGCTGACGGACATTGGTATATCACGTATAACGCAGTACTGTACTTAGATCCATCACTTTTGTAGTATGCTGCATTTTCGTATAATCGAATACGGTAGTTGTGATTACCAGGATATGGTAGCCTTACGTGATGTGATCTTGCGCAAACCGCTGGGACTTACATTCACGCCGGATTATCTGCAACAGGAGATCAATGATTTCCTGCTGGGTTGTTACACAAAGGAGAACGGTCATGATACGGAAATACTGATCGGGTGCTGCATATTATCGCCGGTTGATGAAAGCACTATTCAACTCCGGCAAATGGCAGTAGATCAGGCATACCAGGGCAGGGGCATAGGGAGCGGCATTATCAGCTTTGCAGAACAGCAGGCCGTACAGAATGGCTTTACAACACTGATGATGCACGCCCGTAAAACAGCAGCGGGTTTTTATGAAAAGTTGGGGTACAGGATCCATGGGGATGAATTTACGGAAGTAGGCATCGCGCACTATGAAATGATGAAAGCACTGTAACTGTATGTATGCACTTTAGAGAATGTCCGCATCAAAAAAGAAACAACGGAAGCCATGAAAGGGTGAAAACTGAACAAGTGAAACCATGATTTATTGAAAGCCATTCACCTTTCGCCAGCAGATCACAGCGTAATCAAAAATCTCGCATATATTATGAAAAGCCATGTACTCGCCGGGTTAGGGCTGTGCTGTCTTTTTTATTGTACCACCGGCAAAGCGCAGTCGGATACTACAGCGCCGGTACGTAAAGATTCAACAGTTCAGCAGGATACTACCAAAAAAGACACAACCATACGTAAAGATACTACTGGTGGGCAACCAGCTAATTCCGGGGTAATACTCCCGGACAGCACTAAAAGAACACAAACAGATACTTCCGGTAAAGCGGCACAGGATACCAGTGGCGCGCGCAGGGACACCTCCCGCAAGCCGGCGCAGGACACTGCGCTGATAGTGCCGGGCGGCAACGCTACTAGCACGCCGCAATCAACCGGGCCTAAATTTGCCGTTCAGGGCCAGGTGCAGGATACCGCCAATACGCCCATACCAGGCGCCAAGGTGTTGAACAAGAACACCGGCCAGGCCGTAATGTCCGACCCAACAGGTAAGTTCACCATACAGGCCGCTAACAACGATGTGATCGTAGTATCGGCCGTTTCGTACGGTGAGCAATCCATACCGGTAAAAGGGCAGGAGCCGATCAATGTATCATTAAAAGCCGCTGCATCCGGGCAAAAGCAGCTGTCGGAAGTAGTGGTAACCGCGCTGGGCATCCGCAAAAACTCCCGCGCAGTAGGTTACGCACTGCAGGAAGTAGGCGGTAATGCCGTACAGGAAGCCAAAGAAGTGAACTTTGTGAATGCGCTGTCCGGCAAGGTAGCGGGCTTGCAGGTGAGCACCAATACCGGCTCCATGGGCGGTTCTACCAAAATGACCATCCGCGGTAATAAATCCATCCTGGGCGATAACAATGCCTTTATTGTGGTAGATGGTGTACCCATCATCAATAACGTACTCAATGAGCCCGGCCAGCAGAACGGTGGCGGTGGTTATGACTACGGTAGCCCCATACAGGACATTAATCCGGAAGATATAGAGAACATCTCTGTGCTGAAAGGCGCAGCCGCCTCCGCATTGTACGGCAGCCGCGGATCTAACGGTGTGTTACTTATAACCACCAAAAAGAAACCGGATACCGATAAAGGCCTGGGCATTACCTATAGCCTGAATGCGCAGATAGACCAGGTATATAAATTGCCCAATTACCAGAACCAGTATGGTGGTGGTTATACCGGATTTGATACCTTGTACTACAACCAGCACCCGGAAGCTTTCCTGAATGAGCAGGCTGCAACGTATGATGATAATAACGGTAAAGGCCGTTATGACCTGATGCCGCAGTTTTATGCAGATGAATCCTGGGGACCCAGATTAGATGGCCGCCAGGTACGCCACTACTGGTCATTTGATAAGGATAAAGGCAACCCGGATTTTGGGAAAACCGCACCCTGGGCGCCGCAGCCCAATAATGTAAGGGACTTCTATAAAACAGGTACTACGCTTACAAATAATATTGCCGTTGCAGGCAACAGCGATAAGGGATCCATCCGCTTCTCGTACGGTAATACCAAACAAACTTTTGTATTACCCAATGCATCCTTAAACAGGAATAACGTTTCCGTAAACGGTAATTACCAGCTGGCCAAAAATTTAAACGCCGTAGCATCTGTTAACTACAGCATACTACAGGCTAAGGGCCGCCCCGGTACCGGCTTTACAGGCCCCAACCCTACCCTGCAGTTCACCATGTTTGGCCAGCGGCAGCTGGATATGAACCGGGCCAAGAACTATGTATACCCGGATGGGTCGCAGATCACCTGGAACCGCACCACCTGGGACGATGCTACTGTAAAGTTCAGCAACGGCCCTTACTGGAACAGCTACCGCGATTATGAGAATGATTCCCGTAACCGCCTGTTTGGCCAGGTAGGGCTTGACTATACAGTACTCTCCTGGTTAACGCTGAGCGGCCGTGTGTTCATGGACCAGTATAATATGCAGGCAGAGGAAAGAATGTCGCAGCAGCCGAACATTACCGGTTCTTACGTAAAACGCATCCGCGATTCCCGTGAAATGAACTACCAGTTCACTGCCGATATCAATAAAAAATTCGGTGATCTTACACTGGATGCAACCCTGGGTGGCAACATCCTGCACCGCAAAGCCACCACCACCGGCGGTTCTACCGTAGGCGGGCTTATTATACCCGGTGTGTATAACCTGAATAATTCCATACAAACCGCCCAGCCCATAGATCAGTACTATGAAAAGCAGATCAACTCTGCTTTTGCAACCGCCACTTTAGGTTACAAGAACTACCTGTTCCTGGACCTTACCGGCCGCAGCGACTGGAGCTCTACGATCAATGTAAAAAACAATCCGTACATCTACCCCTCAGCTTCCCTTTCACTGGTGTTCTCTGACCTGCTGAAATGGAAGTGGATGGACTTTGGTAAGGTCCGCGGTAGCTTAGCTGCTGTAGGTAGCGATACCGATCCTTTCCAGGTGTATGATACCTACGCTTTCATACCGCCCTTTGGCTCCAACCCGGTTACACAGTTCTCTTCAGTAAAGAATAACCTGAACCTGAAACCGGAACGCACCAATGAGTATGAGTTTGGTACCGAAATGCGGTTCCTGGATAGCCGTATAGGCTTTGACGTTACCTATTATAACAGGAAGACCAAAGACCAGATCATTAGCATGCCGGTACCTACTGCAACAGGTTTCAGCTTTTTGGTAGTGAATGGCGGCAGCGTACAGAACCAGGGTTTTGAAGTAGGTTTGAACCTGAATCCCATTCGCCTGAAAGGCGGTTTCCGCTGGGATATTAACGCCAACTTTGCCCGCAACCGTAACAAGCTGCTGGATATGAACATTGACCAATTTGACACCCAGCTGGACCAGCTGACACTGGCTACTGACCGCCGTACAAGGAAGGTATCCATTGCCGCAGTAGTAGGCAGCGCGCTGGGCACCATTATGGGTACGGACTATGTGTATGATGAACAGGGCCGGAAGAAGGTAACGGCACAGGGCTTTTACCAGGCATCCGGTATTAAAGCTATCGGCAACGCCAACCCTGATTATGTAGGCGGCGTTACCAACAGCTTCTCATTTAAAGGCATTTACTTATCTGCCCTGGTTGACTTTCAGCATGGCGGCGACTTCTTCTCTTACACCAACCTGTATGGTAAAAAATCCGGTTTGCTGGATGTAACTGCGGAAAACGGCATTCGTGAGAACGGCATTATTGTACCTGGCGTAACGGATGATGGAAAAGAGAATACAGTAAAGATCTCTGCCAAAGACCACTTTAGCCAGAACTTTGGTAATGTGATCAGTAAGGCAGACCTGTATGACGCCAGCTATATTTACCTGCGTGAAGTAAAGCTGGGTTATAACTTCCCGGAATCTTGGTATAAAAAGATAGGCGCACAGGCAGCCCGTATTTCCCTGTACGGCCGTAACCTGTGGCTGATACATAGTAATGCGCCGAATGTGGATCCCTCCAACATTACCAACTCTGCCTCCAATGTGCAGGGTATTGAAGGGGGTGCGCTGCCGTCGCTGCGTTCCTATGGTGTGAACCTGAATGTTTCTTTCTAAAACAACAAACTAACGGAGATGCTTACACGATATTTAAAATATAGCTGCTATCTTTTATTGAGTTGCCTGGCGATAGCAGGTTGTAAAAAACTGGAAGATATTAATCACGATCCAACCAAGCCCACTACAACACAGCCGCAGTATTTACTGACCGGTGCTGAAAAGTCGGCCATGGATATCCTGTACGCCGGTCCGCAGAACGGCCGTATAGGCATGCCTTACGCACAATACTGGACCGGTAATGATAAGGCTAACGACAGCCGCTATTTGCTGGATGAAGGTATTAACGGCGGGCTATGGGATAACCTGTACGGCGTATCGCTCCACAACCTGGACCAGATCATACAGATGAACCGTGCTACGCCCATTGCCAATTCCAAGAACCAGATAGCCATTGCACAGATCCTGAAAGCATGGATCATACAGTTCTTATCAGATGCGTATGGTAATGTACCCTACACGCAGGCCTTTAAGCTGAATGAAAATAACCTGCGCCCGGCGTATGACGATGCCAAAACCATTTACAGATCCCTGATCGATACCCTGGCTACACAGGCTGCCGGTATGGACCCTTCCCTGGCCAGCTTTGATGCCGGTGATGTGCTGTACAACGGGAATGTAGCGGCCTGGCAAAAACTGGCTTACTCTTTAATATTACGCCTGGGCATCCGTATGGCAGATGCTGACCCGGCCACTGCCAAAACCGTTATTGAAGCTAATTTTGCCAAAGCTATGACCAGCAATGCAGATAATGCACAGTTCCAGTACCTGGGCATAGCACCTAATAAATTTCCTTATAACGAATCTGAAAGACCACTGTCCGAATTTTTTGTAACGGCCACGCTGGTAGATTATATGCAGAGCTTAACGGATCCGCGCCTGGGCATTTATGCCCGTAAGGCGGCTGACAGTGTTTACCGTGGCCTGGCTTACGGTACATCAGAAACCAACCCAAACCGCCTGCCGCCCGCCAATTACTCTTACCCCGGTAAGCGTATATATGCGGCGGATATGGCAGGCATTCTGATGACCTACCCGGAAGTAGAGTTTATACTGGCTGAAGCAGCTGCCCGCGGCATGTCTACCGGCGATGCTGCCACCCACTACCAGAACGGCGTAAAAGCCTCTATGGAATACTGGGGCATAACCAATGCAGACAGCGTAGCTGCTTACCTGACCCGCGTACCTTACGTAGCCGGCGACTGGCGCAATGTAATAGGCTCCCAGAAATGGCTGGCCTTATACCCGCAGGGCTTCCAGGGCTGGTTTGAAAGAACCCGCCTGAACTTCCAGAAACCCGGTGGCGACAGCCTGTTCCGCGCCCCGGCAGACGGTTCCCTGGACCCGAACGTAAGCTATGTGCCATACCGCCTTACTTACCTGGTAAGTGAGCAGCAGCAGAATAAAGCGGCCTATGATGCTGCAGCCAGCGCCATTGGCGGCGATACCAAGAAAACTAAACTGTGGTGGAATAAACAGTAGCCAATTATCACTTGGGGGAGGCACTGTTCAAATATCAGGGCCGTTCTGCTAACAACAGAACGGCCCTTTACTTTGCAGGCAGCTTTTTTCTATTATCTTTAAGCTCCTGAATTTTGAAGCTGATGAGAAAACTATTATTTGTACTGTTATTATTGCAGGGCCTGCATACTGGCCTGCAGGCGCAATCGCCTACGCATTATTACTACAACTGGTACACTTATTTTGGTACCGCCGGCATTAACAAAAACTGGTCAGTACCTTTTGATGTGCAGTTCCGTATGCGCGATGGTGTTAGCACCAAAGGCCAGATCATGATGCGGGCCGGCCTGCAGTATATGCCTAACAAAAAAACAGGTTACCTGGTTGGTTACGCCAATATACCTACGTATAGCCCTGCTTTGGATGCTTACCAGCCGGAGCACCGCATTTTTGAACAGTTCATTTATAAAATGGAAAAGCCCGGCGTGTTTAACATGACGCACCGCGCGCGCCTGGAACAACGCTGGAGCGGACAAAAAACCCGCACCGGCAATAATGGCGATCTGAAATTAACGGACTGGAAATACGGTAACCGTGCCCGTTATTTTAACCGTACCCTGTTCCCGGTGAAAAAGGAAAAACAGCCTACCGGTTTTTATGTAGCCCTGCAAAATGAGCTGTTCATGAACCTTTGGGGCAGCGAGATCAATGATAAATTTATAGACCAGAACCGCTTTTTAGTAGCGCCCGGTTACTCCGTAAAACCTAACCTGAAGGTGGAAGTAGGGTATATGAACCATTACCAGCAATTTGCTTCCGGCGATAAAGCTATGAACCATATTGTACACTTTTCCGTGATACATGAGTTTATGTTGTAATGCAGTCCATGGTCGATGGTCCATAGTCCATTGCATATAACGTCAGGTAGTATAACCTGGCAAATAACTATTACAAAACTTGTAATACCGCTATATGCACAAGGCCATGGACCATCGACTATGGACCATGGACTATTCGCTCCTCAAACTCTTTACCGGGTTCATTAGCGCCGCTTTGATGGCCTGGTAGCTAACGGTTAGCAAAGTAATGATCACTGCACCGGCAGCGGTTACGGCAAAGATCCACCACGCAATATCAGAACGGTATTCATAGTGCTGCAGCCATTTATACATGCCGTAATAGGCCAGCGGCGCAGCTATCAGCATGGCGATCACTACCAGCATCACAAAGTCTTTTGACAATAAGCCCCATACATTCAGCACAGAAGCGCCCATTACTTTACGGATCCCAATTTCCTTGGTACGCTGCTCTGCCATAAAAGTGGCCATCCCAAATAATCCCAGGCAGCTGATGAAAATAGCCAGTATAGCAAACCCGCTGGATAGTTTGCCAATGCGTTGCTCATTCTCAAATTTGCGGGCATACTCCAGATCCACAAATTTGTAACTAAAGGGAGCGGCCGGGCTATATTGTTTAAATACCGCCTCAATCTTACGCAGCGCTTTCGTAGCGCTGGCAGCAGGATTCAGGCGCAGGATGAAAAAATTATCAGGACTCCTGGTTATACAAAAAACAGACGGCCGTACCGGTGCATAGGGCGATTCTACGATCATGTCTTTAATCACCCCGATCACGTGAAAGGATATTCCATCCCATTTAATAATTTCACCAACAGGATTTTTAAGCCCCATAAATTTCACCGCACTTTCATTCAAAACAAAAGCAGCAGAATCAGATGCAAACTCACGGGAAAAATCACGGCCCTCCTTGAATTGCCAGCCTATAGTTTTGCCATATTCGGGGGAAACACCGGTGGTCGGGAAATCAACAGACAGGCTGGGATCTTTATCCTTCCAGTCAAAACCGCCGTTGGTGTTCCATACCTGTGTTAAGGGACTTTCTGCCTGCGCAATCTCTGTTACTGCGCCGCTACTTTGTAAGGTTTGTTTTATCGCCTCAAAATGTTCAGCCAACCCCGTGGCCATCAGGTCTACACTTATTAAACCCTCCCGGTTATAACCTACCGGGCGGTTGCGGGCAAACTGCACCTGCCGGAAAACAACAATAGTACCAATGATCAAAACAACAGATACCGTGAACTGCACCACTACCAGCACTTTGCGGGGTACTGCAGCCAAACGGCCTACCCGGAAAGTACCTTTTAATACCTTTACCGGCTGAAAGGATGACAGGTACAGCGCCGGGTAGCTACCTGCCACCAGGCCGGTAATAACAGTGCAGCCAATACCTGCCAGCCAGAATAAAGGACTGCTCCATAGAATGCCTAAGTTCTTATCTGCCGTTTCGTTAAAGAAAGGCAGCATTAGCTGTACCAGCACCAGGCACAGTACAAATGCGATCACCGACATCATTAAGGATTCACCAAAGAACTGCCAGATCAGCTGCATGCGGAATGAGCCAATGGCTTTACGGATGCCCACTTCCTTAGCCCGTTTCTCAGAGCGGGCCGTGCTCAGGTTCATGAAATTAATACAGGCCAGCAATAACACAAACACCCCAATAATACCAAACAGCCATACAAACTGAATACGGCCGCCGGTGTTAACCCCTTGTTTGAACTCCTCATACAAATGCCATTTACGCATCGGGTGAAGGAAGATCTGTGAATGGTATTTGCGTTCATCCGGCTGCTGATGATCCAGCCGTACATTGCGGATCTTTTGAGATACCTGCGTCATATCCATATGATCTGCCAGCTCCACAAATACCTGGAACCCATTGCTGCCCCAGGGATTGCTATTTTCCCGGATCCATTTATCAGTGATCAGCTTATATTCCCAGGGCAGAAAAAAAGTAGTGCTGGTTAAAGAAGTATTAGCCGGCAGGTCCTCATACACACCGGTTACTTTTAATTCGTCCTTATTATCAATTTTAATCAGCTTATCCATGGGGTTGGCGTCGCCAAACAATGTTTTAGCCAAAGATGCTGAAAGCACAATGGAGTAAGGATCTTTTAACGCGGCATAGGTGCCTTGCAGCATTTTAAGACTAAACAGGTCCAGCGCGCCGGGCTCCATACTGTTACCCAGTTTCATGATCCGCGTATCTCCCACAGCCAGTAAATGCCCCTGTGTCCATGACGACATTACTACATGCTTAAAATAATTGCCATAGCTATTGCGCAGCGCATCTCCAATAGGGTAAGGCATGGATTGCCAGGTATCAATACTACCATTCAGCAGCTGGTTTTGCTTTAATACGGCAATGCGGTCATAATTTTTATGGTACTGGTTAAACGTTACCTCATCCCAGATCCAGAGGCCAATTAACATAGCCACGGCCATACCTACTGACAGGCCGGTAATATTTATGAAGGAGTGTGCCTTGTTCTTTAACAGGTTGCGCCAGGCAGCCTTCAGGTAGTTTTTGAACATGCGCAAATGGTTTTAAGGGGAACTCTACCAGCCCCAAGCAGGATGCCTGTTTATTACAACATTCATAATCAACAGGTTAATAATAGGGGTATGTCCGCTTTCAGTACAAAAAGTGTTCAGTTCCGGACAGGCAAAAACTTAAATGCTCACCATTTTTACATGCTTAATTTCCCGAACTTTGTGCTTAACTTTTAAATGCAATGGTATGATGAGCAGAAACGAAGAGATCTTTCAGCACTACCTGGCGGTTATTGATACCCACCTGGATGACCTTATAAGCGGAAGAACAGACCGGATGTTTGAGCTGCAGGATATAGCTGCCCACCTCTTTATTCATCCCACACACCTGAGCACCGTAATAAAACAGCATACCGGCCATCATCCCTGCTATTTCTATGAGCAAAAGATCATGGAGCAGGCAAAAAAGCTGTTACAAAATAAACAGCAGTCCGTGGCGGCAATAGCTTACACGCTTACATACGATCCCTCCAACTTCACCAAATGGTTTAAGGCATTTGCAGGTGTTACCCCTTCACAATACCGGCAGCAGATAGCCATGCCGGTTAGTATGGCTAGTTAATTTTCCCTTTTACAAGATTGCTGAAACTATTACGCGCTGCATCGTTCTCAAACGCGCTGGTGGGTATTAGCAGAAAGGATTTTTTATCGCGGTACAGGAAAAAGAATTTACGCGTTTCCACCAGCCGGGTAAAATTATTCCAGTAGAGCTGGCGCTGGTGATCGCTGGTGCGGGTAGATATGAGTAAGCCCTCTTCCGAGTAACCCAGCTTTATTTCATCTTTAAACGTAGCGGCTTTGTTGTAAATGGAGAGTGGCAGCAGGTACCAGAAGGCCCATGCAATAATAGCCACCATGGCAAATATGCCGATAAGCGCACTGGAAGTAACCACGTTAAAGAAAAATCCCATGAGTGTAATAACCAGCAGAATAGCCAGTGTGATGCGGTAAACTTTAACTTCCCCCCGCTGCATAAAATGATAGCGTAATGCGGTCAATACATCCTCTTTGTTATAGCTGAACTCTACATGCATTATTGGCCAGGCAACAGTTTTTTAGGTTCTTCAACTCAACTTACTTGGGAACGGCTATTGACATGGGGTTTTCCATGTCGTCCCTTTCTGTAACCGGCGCGTATTTCTTGCGGTTGGCCAGTATTTTCTTGGTGTTGGTATCCAGGTCATCTTCATTCAGACCCGGGAAGTTATTTTTAATGAACTGGAAGTATTGTTGTAAGGTTTTTACATCTATCTTAAAAGGAAATACCAGTGATTTACCACCGCCTTTCAGATAATCGTTGTTATTGATCCTAGTTTCATTCTGTAAGTACCATTTGTACAGGTCCACCACGGCATTTTCCAGCTCGCCATCCTCTACCTCGGGCTCACGGTTCAGCATCCATACGTATTCTTCTACACGGCTGGGTTTTATGGCTGTAGGTACTTTATTGATGGTAGGAGTAGGTTTGGCGCTGCTGGCAGATTTATCACCGTTATTATCACATTTCTCAGTACACTTGTCCTTATCCTTTTCCTTATGCCCATCGTTGGCATAAGTGGTAACTGCGGTGAATAACAGGGCTGCTACCGGTAGTAATATCCATATGAAACCACGCATGGTACTCATACGTTGCAGTGATAAAGTGGGTTTGCCTGGTCTCATATAGGTAAATTTTCAACTTTAAAAATACAAAATACAATTTATAAATCCCAAAAAACAAAATGACGCTCCATTTACAATTAACAATATTTAACATTCCGGCCCCATCCATTAGGCCGTATTGAGTCTATGCAGGCCGTGTTCCCATCCGGAAGCGAAAGAGCCGCCAGCTGCAATAACACCGGCGGCTTTAAATACCGTTACCCTGAATAGCTGCTACCGGCCGGCTCCTAGAGGAACAGCTCCCTGCCAGCCATCGCTGGTGGCCACCCTACCACTCCAATAAATTCCCGGAACCGCCTGAAAAAACAAAAGCAATGGATAAACCATTGCTTTCGAGAGTCATTTACAGTGCATGAAGAGTCACGCTTGTAGAAATATTTGGTTTTTCATAGGACAGTAACCATAATAAAAATTAATACAGGCACAAATATATAAAAAAACCTTATAGTGTTATAGGAATGTTAAAGATTTATAATATATCCAAAGAAGTCAGATAATATTAAAAATAAAATAAATAAGACGGGAGTTTTTGAAAATACACGAAACGTGTTAAGCTATTGATATGATAAGCAAAGGATTAATGTAACGATAGTAGCAGAGCGCCGCTCCGTAATGGTTTGAACTTAAACCACCACCCGATCAACTACGTATATGCTCTAATAATCTTTAAGGAGAGAGAGGGTAACTTTTGTTAAAAGGTAAGGGCGCCTAGAAAAGCGCCCTCAATTTGTTACTATCCTATGAAAACCCTATTTGAATACAAATGTAAGTGCCTGTTATTTTATGTTGAAATTTTCCGTGCGGAATAACAAATCATTAACAAGGCTAGTAGGCTGATATTCAACTACAACCCATGCTGTTTCCGCAGTTCAAACACTTGTAACAGGTGCCGGATCGTACCGTGATATGACCACAGGTATTACAGGCAGGCGCATCACTCTGCATGCTGCGCATGTAGTCCTGGGTGCTGCTTTCGCCGGATGACTGCTTGGCAAGCGCCGGTTGCTTTACCGGTTTGCCCGCCCCTGCAGCCGGATTATTATTAGAGGCTGTACCCCCTGTTAAAAAGGTTACATGCACATTAGATAATGCGGGTCTTGCCGCCTGCTCATCTTCTTCATCCTCCTCGCCGGTATTACCGGGTGTATCCAGTACATGTACGAGGTCTGTTCTGCCTAAATATTCATACCCCAGTACCCGGAATATATAATCGATCAGCGAAGTGGCCGACTTAATATTCGGATGATCCACCATACCGGCCGGCTCGAACCGGGTGAATACAAACTTATCTACAAACTCCTCCAGCGGCACGCCGTATTGCAATCCCACAGAAACGGCTATGGCAAAACAGTTCATCAGGCTGCGCAAAGTAGATCCTTCTTTTGCTAGGTCTATGAATATTTCACCCAGCGTGGCGTCATTATACTCACCTGTGCGCAGGAAAATAGCCTGCCCGCCCACCTTGGCTTTTTGTGTAAAGCCACGGCGTTTGGCCGGGAGGGTTTTGCGTTCTATAATGCGGGATAGC
>NZ_DATCRF010000299.1:0-2629 GCF_036569125.1 Chitinophaga sp.
GCATAGTGCTGCAGCAGCAGGTCTTCCGGTACAATGGTCATGCCCATCCCTCCTTCCACAAAACTGATGATGCCTTCCCAGCTATTCATTACGGTGCTTCTATAGCTTACCACACCTTTAGCATTCAGCCATGATTCCAGCCGGGCGCGGAAGCTGCAGCCCTGGTCGAACACAATGATCTTTACCGGTTGTTTTTTCAGATAATTTTTGAGGCTGGTATGTTCGCTGGCAGTAATGATCACCAGCTTATCTTTTTTTACCACTTTCTCCTGCAGCTCCGGCGAGGCAATGGGCGCTGCCACAAAAGCCAGGTCCAGCCTGTAGCTGAGCACATCGTTTGTTAGCACACCGGTAAAGGCGCTTTTAACTTCGATCTCTACATCCGGGTAATGATCCGTGAAGCGGTTAATAACACCCGGCAGCTTCATAGACAGGGAAGTTTCCATTGTACCAATGCGGATAATGCCGCCAACCTGCGAGGTTTCAGACAGCTCTCTTTTAGCTTCTTCAATCGTTTGGGCGATATGCCGGCAGTATTTGATCAGCGTTTCGCCCGCAGCCGTAAGCTCCACCCGTCGGGAGGTGCGTGTGAAAAGAGTTACCTTAAATTCATCTTCCAGGCTTTTTATACGCGCCGTAACATTGGACTGCACGGTATGCATGGCTTCTGCCGCTTTGGTAAAACTACCTAAGGCAGCTACTGCCTCAAAGGTTTGCAGGTCGTGTAAATTCATCTCTTTTACAGATAGTTTATATCAAAACTAATCATTTTTAATGATTAAATAGCTACTGTACATTTGTATGGTCAACAAAAACGTATTTACCATGACAAACACAACTATATTTCACCGCACTGCCAAAGCCAATGGTTTAAACATATTTTACCGGGAAGCCGGACCTGTGAATGCCCCTGTTGTACTGCTGCTGCACGGGTATCCCACCTCCTCTTTCATGTTCCGCAACCTGATCCCCATTTTAAGTGAGCAGTATCATGTTATTGCACCAGACCTGCCGGGATATGGCTATTCTGATGCACCGCCGCACGACCAGTTTGCCTATACGTTTGACAACCTGGCCCATACCATGCAGGCGTTTATTGATGGTCTGGAATTAAAACGTTTTGCTATTTACGTGTTTGATTATGGCGCGCCTACCGGGTACCGGCTGGCATTGGCTAACAAGGAAAAGATCACCGGTATTATTTCCCAGAACGGGAATGCATACGAAGCAGGCTTAAGTAAAGAATGGAATCCGCTTCAAACTTACTGGCAAGATCCTTCTGAAGCCAACCGTAACGCACTGCGCGGGTTTGTAGCCACTGAAATGACGCGTTTCCAATATGAGCACGGAGTAGCGGATCTATCATTAATTGCACCGGAAACCTATACGCTGGATCAGCATTTCCTGGACCGCCCGGGTAACGTAGAAATTCAGCTGGACCTGATGCTGGACTACCGCAGCAATGTAGCGCTGTACCCTAAATTCCAGGAATACTTCCGTAACAGCCAGCCGCCGATATTAGCTGCCTGGGGAAATAAAGATCCGTTCTTTTTACCAGCCGGTGCCGAAGCGTATAAAAAGGATAACCCGAAAGCGATCGTTAAATTCTATGATACCGGGCACTTTGCGCTGGAAACGCATTACCGGGAGATCGGGCAGGATGTGCTGGAATTTTTGAAGGGGTTAGCGGTGTAGGACCTTTTAAACAGGCATCTTCACTAACTCTATTATTCCTTCCCAATCTTGAACCGGTTGCTGATGCCCCAGCATTTGTGCAATCATAGTATAAATATCCGCCGGCTGCTTCCCTTCCTTTCGCAGGAATTGTATGGAAGTAGCACCGGCGGATTTTGATAATTTTTTATCCGGCGCTTCTAATAATAGTGGGTGATGATAGCTGCTGCTGTATTGAAAAGTATTACCCGGCAGTAATGCTGACAAATAATTTTGTGCAATGGTAGATGGCCAAAGATCCTCTCCTCTTACGACCAGATCTACCCCAAAGTAATGATCATCTATAACAGAAGTAAGCTGGTAAGCCGGAAAGCCGTCCTTCTTTCTTACAACAAAGTCCAGCATGGATGGTGGTAAGGAGGCTTTGACTTCACCTGTTAATGTTCGAATGCTGATCTCTTTCGTGGTATCCGTACGCAGCCGCCAGCTTACATTTCCCTGATCCAGCGGTAATCCTTTATTGCGGCAGGTACCCTGGTAAATGCCATCCGGCACCTGTGCGCGTGAACACTCACAGGCAAATACATGCTCCCTTTCTTTTAGCTGCTGCAGCGCTGCATGGTATAGCTCCATGCGGTGCAGCTGTGAATATTCCTTTTCATATTGAGCGTAATCTGCAGGACCTTCATCCCAGGGAATGCTGAGATAATGCAGGGCATCAAAGATGTCCTGCACGTACTGCGGCGCTGCACGTTCACGGTCCAGGTCATCGATACGCAGCAGTATTCTGGCGTTGGCTTTTTTTGCCAGTGCCGCAGTGATAACAAATGACAATACATTACCCAGGTGTAAGAAGCCACTGGGTGTAGGCGCCAGTCTTGTTTTATTGAATGTTTGGTGCAGCTGCATGCGCGGGTAAATTACTATTTTTTTGCTGCTGGCTGTAAAGAGGAAA
>NZ_DATCRF010000300.1:0-10549 GCF_036569125.1 Chitinophaga sp.
AAACCGCCGATGTGGGCGACCTGGTACGCACCATTATTGTAGATTCTACGGTTACCTGCCGTATGAAACGGGCCGATGTGATCTCCAACCACCGCATACAGGCCGGTAATGTAATAGTAGGCTTAGCCTCCTACGGGCAGGCATCCTACGAAAAAGAATACAATGGCGGTATGGGCAGCAACGGCCTTACCTCTGCCCGGCACGATGTGTTTAACAAGTCCATCGCCAGGGACTACCCTGATACTTTTGATACCGGTATTCCGGAGGAGCTGGTGTTCAGCGGTAAAAAAACACTCACAGATAAGATCGATATTCCCGGTTTCGGCGCCATAGATGCCGGCAAGCTGGTGTTATCACCCACACGCACCTACGCACCCGTTATACAGCAGGTGCTGGCTAAATACCGCCCGCAGATAGATGGGATTGTGCATTGCAGCGGGGGCGCGCAAACCAAGGTGCTGCATTTTATAGATCAGCTGCATGTAATAAAAGATAACCTTTTTCCCGCCCCGCCCTTGTTCCGTTTAATACAGGAGCAATCCGGCGCCAGCTGGCAGGAAATGTACAAGGTATTTAACATGGGGCACCGTATGGAGCTGTATGTACCGGAAAATATTGCAGAAGGTATTATTGAAATAGCCAAAGGCTTTAATATAGATGCACAGGTGGTAGGAAGGGTAGAAGCCGCGCCGGCAAAGAAAGTAACCGTGCAGAGTGAGTATGGCGCCTTTGTGTATGAATAAAAAAATTGGGGTTAACGCTATGTTGAGAATTACGGCAGCTACTGTTTACACAACAATAGCTGCCGTAATTATTTTTAGCAATTACCCTGTTTGCCGAACAGCATAAAGGGCCGTATCAGGTTCATAGATGTTTCAAGCGTGTAGCGGATGGGCAGGTTAAACTGCACTGCTACTTTTCTGCCACGTTGCGTGCCTGGTGTCCATTTAGGCATTTCTTTTACCACCCGTATGGCCTCTTCTTCCAAACCACTGCCTTTAGGGCTGCCTACGGTATGTACATCACTGATAGAGCCATCCGGCTGTACCACAAACTGCACAAATACGGTTCCGGTAATATTTTGTTCCTGCGCTGTTTTGGGGTAACGGATGTTCTTGCCCAGATACGCTGCCAGGGCCTGTTCGCCACCGGGATATACCGGCGGGTTCTCTACAAAAGTGAATACTTCTTTGTCAGTAGTTTGTTCTGAAGAAACTTTCTGATTTTGCTTTCCCGGATCATAATCTGTAACATGATAGTTAATGCCATCTTCAGTAGTCACTGTCATGTCTTTGCCGTTAACGTTGATGAATTTGATCTGTTTAGCATCCATCGCTTTCAGCTCTTCCATCGTGATCTCTTTAGGGCCCGGTGCAGCCGCATCATTCTTTTGCTGGCAGCCAATGAAAATAACCAGGGCAGCCAGTATTGGGAATACAATGAATTTTTTCATGAGCGTAAAATTTGATTTTTGTGTTAAAAGCATATTGATCCTGCGTTGTATAGGCGGATGAAAGAAGTCATTGGTTAAGGTTAGCTGTTTGCTTTGCAGCGTTACCTGTAAAATAGTCTGCGCATAATCCGCTGCCTGCCCGCCGGCCGCCTGCTGGTCGGCAATGAACTCATGCACCAGGGCCAGCTCTCTTTTAAACAGGTGAAAGAAGGGATTTACCCAGCCAATGGCGCACACCAGCTCCATCAGCAGCTTATCCACGCTGTGTTTTTGGGTTACATGGGCCAGCTCATGCTGCAGTATTTGCCGCCCGTCTGTACTGTCAGGATTAATATTTCCGCTCCAGAAAATGTAGCGGAAAAAAGAGAAGGGCATTTGCACTTTATCACTTTGCACAAAATGATAAGGGCGCAGGTGCTGTACCCGGCTGTGTTGAATAAGCCGCTGTATTTTCCAGCAGCCATATAAGATGCGGCCCAGTAACAGCAGCACCACCCCGCCATAGGCCAGCTGTAATATTCCCAGGTAATTCACCACAGTAACAGGTGCGGCAGGTATCATAAATTCACGCAGGGTAATGATCTGGGTGGCATAATTGCTGAAGGCCGGCGCCTGCTTACCTTCAAAAGGCGGGGGTAATTGCAGCAAAGGCAGGGTTAACGACAGCAAAGTAGCCAGCAGCAGGTAATACCGGTTCCACTGGTGAAAGCGGTTGTTACGCAGGGCCAGGTGGTAGTAGGCATACAGGATGCCGGAGCATACCATCACCTTAAGCAGGTAGGAGAGCAGCAGTTCCATAGCTTATTTGTTTTGAGCGTCCTTAATTTGTTTCAGCAGTTTTTCCAGGTCGTTCACACTCAGGTCTTTTTCCTTTACGAAAAAGGAGATCAGGTTGCTGTAAGAGCCTTCGAAATAACCCTTTACCAGCTGTTTTACGGTTTTGTGGCTGTATTCATCCTTGCTGATGAGCGCATAGTACTGGTGCGATTTACCGTATGCCTTAAAATCTACAAAGCCTTTTTCCACCAGTATCTTTACCAGGGTAGAGGTGGTATTGTAATGGGGTTTGGGTTCCGGCAGCTCTTCAATCACCTCTTTTACAAAACAAGGCCCTTTTTGCCAGAGCACCTGCATAATCTGTTCCTCAGCTTTGGTAAGGGTTTTTACGGATGGTGTGCTCATATGATTTCATTTATCCAAACTTATAACTAATAATTTAGTTTAACAACTATTTTATTAGTTTTTTTATAAAATGCTCCGTTGACAACTATATTCATTTATTTTTGTTGGCGTTAATCAGTTAATAAATACAGGACTATACAATGGAGGAGCAACCGATCTTACAACTATCCAACGTTAACATATACCAGGGCAACTCTTTGATCTTATCTGATGTGAATATTGCGGTGAACAAAGGTGAGTTTGTGTACCTCATCGGCAAAACCGGTACCGGTAAGTCCAGCCTGCTGAAAACCCTGTATGGCGATCTTACCCTGCGGGAAGGGGCCGGGCAGGTAGTAGGCTTTGACCTGAAAAAAATGGACTGGAAAAAAGTGCCTTACCTGCGCCGTAACCTGGGCGTGGTGTTCCAGGATTTTCAGCTGCTCACAGACCGTAATGTGCATGATAACCTGAAGTTTGTGCTGAAGGCCACCGGCTGGCTGGATCCCAAGCAGATGGAAGATAAGATTGCCGATGTATTGGATAAGGTAGGCCTGGGCACCAAAGGTTTTAAAATGCCCTATGAGCTGAGCGGCGGCGAGCAGCAGCGTGTGGATATTGCCCGTGCCCTGCTTAATTCCCCCAAGCTGATCCTGGCCGATGAGCCCACCGGTAACCTGGACCCGGAAACCTCCGACGGTATTATGCAGCTCCTGTTCCGTATTTGCCGGGAAGATGGCACCGCCATCGTAATGGCTACCCATGATTATATTGTACTGCAGAAGTTCCCTTCCCGGGTGCTGCGCACAGAAAACGGGCAGGTGACCGATAATGCGGCCATTAATTTTGCCTAAACAATTAGTATGAAGAATCAATAATTAATTGAACAACACTTATCTATAATTATTCATTATTCATTATTAATTATTAATTCCGGTGAAATTTGGGTTAAATTGTTAATTCCAAATATTCAATTTACCTTTGCACCGGAAAAATAGCGACGAAAAAACTTTATCATTTTTTATTATTTATTAAGATGTCTTACTTAACTGTTGAAAAGAAAGCCAATATATTCAAGGAATTTGGTGGAAGCGAAAAGAATACAGGTTCTGTAGAAGCTCAGGTAGCTTTGCTGACAGAGCGTATCACCAGCATTTCCGGCCATATGAAAGCTAATAAAAAAGATTTCGCCAGCAATCGCGGTTTGATGAAAATGGTAGGTCAGAGAAAGCGCCTGCTTTCCTATCTGTCTAAAACTAACCTCTCTGGTTACAGAGCACTGATCGAGAAGTTAGGTCTCAGAAAATAACGATTTTCATGTTATAGCGCTATTCCCAACTTCATTTAGGTTGGGAATAGTTTTTTTTTAGGTATACCTTTTAATCTTCACTTATTATGAATCTAACGCCTATTTCAGTCAAATTAGATATAGGAAACGGCCGCATCGTAACCATAGAAACAGGCAAGATGGCCCGCCAGGCTGATGGCGCCGTTACCGTACGTTTGGGCGATTGTATATTACTGGCTACCGTTGTAGCGAACAAAGAACCAAAACCAGGACAAAGTTTCTTTCCCCTTACTGTTGACTACCAGGAAAAATTTGCATCAGCAGGCCGTATCCCCGGCTCCTTCTTTAAACGTGAAGGCAAACTGTCTGACTACGAAGTACTTATCTCCCGTTTGATAGACCGCGCACTGCGCCCCCTGTTCCCCGATGATTATTTCTGCGAGGTGCAGGTGCTGGTAACCCTTATTTCTTCCGATCCGGAAGTATTACCGGATGCATTGGCCTGCCTGGCTGCTTCTGCTGCCCTGGCGGTATCTGATGTGCCCATCCAGGAGATCATCTCTGAAGTAAGAGTAGGCCGTGTAGATGGTGAGATGGTGATCAACCCTACCCGTTCACAGATGGAGAAAGCCGATATGGACTTCATCGTAGGTGCTACGGCTAAGAACATTATGATGGTGGAAGGTGAGAGCAAGGAATGTAGCGAAGAAGACCTGATCAAAGCCATCGAGGTTGCACACACTGCGATCCAGGCACAGGTTAAGGCACAGGAAGAGCTGCGCCAGTTAGCCGGTGTTACTGCAAAACGCGAGTATGAAAAGCCCCACACTAACGAAGAGCTGAAAGCTAAAATAGCTGCATTTGCACAGGAGCGCATTCACCAGGTAGCTAAAGCTGCCATGGGTAAGCACGAACGTAGCGATGCATTCCACCAGATCGGCGAAGAGCTGGAAACTTTCCTGAACGTAGCTGAGCTGCCGGAAGAAGACCAGCCCCTGGTAGGTAAATACCTGCACAGCCTGGAAAAAGAAGTGGTGCGTAACATGATCCTGGACGAATCCGTTCGTTTGGACGGCCGTAGCCTGGACCAGGTACGTCCCCTGAACATGGAAGTGGACCTGCTGCCTTCCCCGCACGGCTGCGCCCTGTTCACCCGCGGTGAAACACAATCCCTCACCACCGTTACCCTGGGTACACCGGATGATGAGCTGCTGATCGAAAGCGCTGCTACCTCCAAATATTCAAAATTCATTCTGCACTATAATTTCCCTCCCTTCTCAACCGGTGAAGTAAAACCGATGCGCGGCCCCGGCCGTAGGGAAGTAGGGCACGGTAACCTGGCCATGCGTTCATTGAAACAAATGATGCCGGGCAGCGAATACGCTTACACCGTGCGTGTAGTATCCGATATCCTGGAATCCAACGGTTCCTCTTCTATGGCTACCGTATGTGCCGGTTCACTGGCGCTGATGGATGCCAGCGTACCATTGCCTAAACACGTATCCGGTGTGGCTATGGGATTAATTTCCCGCGCATCTGATGGTAAATGGGCCGTGTTAACAGACATCCTGGGCGATGAAGATCACCTGGGCGATATGGACTTTAAAGTAACCGGTACCCGCGATGGTATTACCGGTATCCAGATGGATATTAAGGTAGATGGTTTAAGCATGGATGTAATGCGCCAGGCGCTGGCACAAGCCCTGCGCGGACGTTTACACATCCTGGAAGCTATGTATGCTACCCTGCCTGCACCGCGTCCGGAACCTAAACCGCATGCACCGCGCATGGAGAAACTGATCATTGACCGCGAATTTATTGGCGCTGTGATAGGCCCCGGCGGTAAAGTGATCCAGGAGATCCAGCGCGAAACCGGTACCACTATCAACATTGAAGAAGTAGGGGAAACCGGCGAAGTAAGCATCTTCTCTGCACAGAAAGAGGGCCTGGATAAAGCCCTCACCTGGATAAAAGGTATTGTAGCGGTTCCTGAAGTAGGCGAAGTATACGAATCAACCGTAAAATCAGTAATGCCTTACGGTGCGTTCGTTGAGTTCCTGCCTGGTAAACAAGGTTTGCTGCACATTTCCGAAGTTTCCTGGAAACGCCTGGAAAATATGGAAGGTGTACTGTCAGAAGGCGAAAAGGTAAAAGTGAAGCTGGTGGGTACAGATCCCAAAACCGGTAAATTTAAGCTGAGCCGCCGTGTGCTGATGCCGAAACCGGAAGGTTATGTGGAAAGGCCTGAGCGCCCGGAAAGAGGCGACCGTCCTGACAGGGGCGATCGTGGCGACCGCGGTGATCGTGGTGACCGCTTTGGCGGTGGCGGCCGTCCGCCCCGTGGTGGTGGCGACCGTGGTGATAACCGCGACCGTGGCCCGCGTCCTCCCAGACCGGAACATGATGCACCTGCACAGTTTATCGGTGACGACGAATAATAAACAATAGTGATCTTTTTATAGAAAGCAACCGCTCCATCAGGGCGGTTGTTTTTTTTATGGAAAAAACGGCGCGTTAACCAGCGTTTAACAATTAGTCCCTATTATATTGCCGCTTGTAATATTTCACTGAGAAAATCTGGGCTTTACTATTAAATTGTACAACCGTTTGCCGCTTTACAATTTATAAATTTCATGTTACACTGTACAATGTCAAGATCCTTCAGGAGATCGTTAAACGGAAGCCTCGGCTTATGTATCACCATCCTCATTTGCATGTTGCAATCATCTGTTAACGCTGCCGCAAAACCGCCGCAGCGTGAGTTCTACGAGATCAGGGTTTACCATGTGAAAGATGCTGCACAGGAAAGCACAGTAGATCATTACCTTGAACAGGCCTTTTTACCTGCCCTGCACAAGGCAGGCATTTCCAAAGTAGGCGTATTTAAGCCGGTAGGCAATGATACGGCTGCAGACCGCCGTATTTATGTGCTGATACCTTACAAGCGCCTGGAACAGTTCCAGCAGCTGCCGGAACAGCTGTTTGCCAGTAAGGAACATGGATCGGCCGGCGCGGAGTACCTGGATGCGGCCTATAACGCCGCCCCCTATACGAGGATGGAAACCATCCTGCTGCAGGCCTTTACGGCACATCCGCAGCTGGAGCTGCCGGCGCTCACCGGCCCTAAGAAAGAGCGCATCTATGAGCTGCGCAGCTACGAAGGTCCCACCGAAAAATTATACCGCAATAAGGTACAAATGTTTAATAAAGGCGATGAAGTAGGCATTTTCAAACGCCTGAACTTTAACGCCGTGTTTTATGGAGAGGTGATCAGCGGCAGCCATATGCCCAACCTCATGTACCTGACCACTTTTGAAAATAAAGCTGCCCGCGAGGCGCACTGGAAATCCTTTGGCAGCGACCCGGCCTGGAAGCAATTATCCGCTATGCCGGAGTACCAGCATAATGTATCTCACCAGGATATTATGTTCCTGTATCCAACAGAATACTCAGATATTTAATTACGAATTATTTAATTACGAATTACGAATTACGAATTAGGTTCATCATCAGAGTGGTACTGCACATAAATGCATAACACTTACATATGATGCACTCAATTCGTAATTCGTAATTGACCCATTCGTAATTATATTTGCTCTATGTCACATATCGCCATCACCATTGCCTGTGCACCTGAGCTTGCAGATGTGCTGGTAGCGCAGCTTACCGAGATCAGTTACGAAGGCTTTGAAGAGCGGCCGGGTACCCTGGTTGCTTACATACCCACCACAGATTTTGATGTTGCAGCACTGGATAACCTGCTGCAGCCTTACGGTATTACCTATACGAAAGAGGAAATTAAGCAGGAGAACTGGAATGCCCTGTGGGAAAGCAATTTTGAACCGGTGGTTGTAGGCAGCTTTTGCGGCATACGTGCAGGTTTTCATGCACCCTTTACACAAACCCTGGAGCATGAAATAGTGATCACGCCTAAAATGGCTTTTGGTACGGGGCACCATGCCACTACCTTTTCCATGATCCAGCTTATGCAACCGCTGGATATTGCCGGCAAAAAGGTATTTGATTTTGGCACCGGCACCGGCATACTGGCTATACTGGCGCAAAAAATGGGCGCCGCACAAACAGATGCTATTGACATCGACGACTGGTCGGTAGAGAATAGTAAGGAAAATGCAGCCGGCAACCAGGTGGATGTAAACATCTGGCAGGCCGATAGCCTGGCGGATCTGAAAGGACCCTACGATATCATACTCGCTAACATTAACCGTAACATTCTGCTGCAATTCATGACAGACATGCGCAGGCTGCTGAGCCCGGGTGGACAGCTGTTATTAAGTGGTATCATGACCCAGGATGAAAAAATAATTTTAGAAAATGCCGCAAAAGCAGGCCTGCAGAGGCTGGAACAGGTGGAGAAGGATAATTGGCTGGCAATAAGACTGGTAGCGGAGTGAAAAAATAATTATATTTAACAATCATAAAAAACAAGAATTATTCAACTTTCGTGTTAAAGAAAAAAATAATATTTTATTAATTTTGGCGCAGAATTTCGTTATCTTAGCATTCTAACTTATTGTGATGATAGAATTGTTATTCCTTATATGTGCCTATCTCATAGGATCAGTGCCTACCGCCGTTTGGGTTAGCAAAGGGGTTTTTGGTATGGATATACGGGAGTATGGCAGCGGCAATGCCGGTGCTACCAATACTTTCCGTGTACTGGGCCCAAAAGCCGGAACCTTTGTAATGGTGGTGGATATGCTGAAGGGAGTTATAGCAGTCAGGCTTTCCTATCTTTTACCCTATTATCAGAACTCAGATCATTTAACACAGCTCGTAAACTTCCAGATCGGCTTAGGTTTGGCCGCTGTTGTAGGCCACATTTTTCCGATATGGGCCGGTTTCAAAGGCGGTAAAGGTATTGCCACCCTGTTTGGGCTGGTGCTGGCCATACAGCCGATTGTAGCCGTTTGTTGTGTAGGCGTGTTCTTAATGATCCTGTTCTTTACAAGGTATGTATCCCTGAGCTCTATTATAGCCAGTATTGCATTCCCGATCCTGATCCTTTACATTTTTAATGAGCCGGAGGTTTTTTACCGCATTTTTGCCATAGCGGTAGCCTTAATGGTGGTATTAACCCACCAGAAGAACATTGCGCGCCTGCTTACCGGTAACGAGAACAAGGTGCCGCTGTTCAAGAACAGAAGGGGTTTCCGCCGTAAACCCTGATCATCTTCCCTTTGATATAAGTTCCACTTATTTATATACACAGTCAAATATCACTGCCAGGTAGTGCAGGTGGTTCTTTTTTATAAAAGAGCAACCTGCATACCTGCTTTGATAGCGGTTTTGCATGATTCCCAAAAATTTGCTGACCCCGTTTGTTTGGCATACCGATTGCTCTAAGTATTTTTGCCATTACACCAACTTACAATCATCCTGGATTGTTATTCAGAAATATGCGAACCTGTAGCGTAGGAGTTGGTATAGTTGGTTCAAGAAAAAACAAATGACTTCACCCATGAAAAAGACTGTTTTATTTTTAACTGCCGGCCTGGGATTCATGGCTGCCTGTACCAGGGTGCCTATTACCGGCCGCAGTCAGCTGAACCTGATCCCCGAAAGTCAAATGCAGTCTATGGCACTGCAGGAGTACCAGACCTTTTTAACAGAGAACAAAGCGGTTTCCCCTGCGGCCAGTAAAGATGCTGAAATGGTTAAAAGGGTAGGCTCACGCATAGCCGGTGCGGTAACCCGTTATATGAACGATCATAACGCGGGCAAAGAGATCTCCACTTACAAATGGGAATTTAACCTGGTAAATAATAAGGAAGTAAATGCCTGGTGTATGCCGGGTGGTAAGGTAGTAGTGTACACCGGCCTGCTGCCGGTTACGCAGAATGAGACTGCGCTGGCCTGCGTAATGGGCCATGAAATTGCGCATGCCATTGCCCGCCATGGTAATGAGCGTATGAGCCAGGGCCTGATAGCGCAGGGCATCCAGGTAGCCGGTTCCGTAGCGCTGAACCGCAACCCGCAGGCGCAGAACATCTTTTTACAATCCTTTGGCGTGGGCGGTAATGTGGGGCTGATGGCCTTTTCCCGCCAGAACGAGCTGGAAGCCGATCACCTGGGCGTGATCTTTATGGCGATGGCCGGTTATAACCCGCAGGAAGCTATTCCCTTCTGGCAGCGTATGGCCAATACCGGCGGCGGACAAAAACCACCGGAGCTTTTAAGCACCCACCCCAGTGATGCCCGCCGCGTACAGCAGCTGCAACAGCTGATGCCGGAGGCAATGAAGTATTACACGCCCGCGAAGTAAGCGGAAAGCATAAAGCAAAAAGCATAAAGCTCCTGCAATCACTGCATGAGCTTTATGCTTTTTTATTACCACTACTTTAAGCGATGTACCTGGCTTTATGCTTTATGCTTTCAGCTTTATGCTTTATGCTTTCAGCTTTCAGCTTTCTGCTTTCTCCGGAACAATATCCACTACTCTTCTCTGTTTCTGTACTTTCATTTTCTCCGGTACCTGCGAGAGTATTTCCTTTTTAAAGGCCCCGATCAGCGCCTGTTTAATGAAAAAGCGGTGAGTGACCAAACTGATCTCCCGCACCGGCTCCGGCGTCTTAAAATAGCGTACCATGTTCATTTGGCGGGTGCTCAGGTCCTGCAGGGAA
>NZ_DATCRF010000301.1:0-7830 GCF_036569125.1 Chitinophaga sp.
GATCTGATCCACGGTTAATCCCAGCTGACCGGCCTTTACCCTGTCAATATTCAGCTTAACACCCGGGTACTCCAGCGGTGTAGCAATCTGTACATCCCGCAGGTAAGGGATCGCCTGCAATTTTTTATTCAGCTCACCGGCAATCTTCCGGCTTTGGGAAAGGTTCTTTCCCATAACAGCAATCTCAATGGGGTTAGCCGTTCCCATGTTCACCACTTGCTCCACCATATCGCCCGGCTCAAAAGATAATGTTGCCGCTGGGATCTCCTTTTTGACAGCGCTCCGCAATGCTTCTTTAAAACTTTCAATGGCCATACCGGCGCCGCTCTTCAATTTTATCTTTGTTACCGATTCATGCGGCCCGCTTGTCCAGAGGTGGATCAGGTTCACCGGGTAGCTGGAAGGCTGTACACCTACGAATGCAGAGCTGATCCCGATCTGGCCATTGGAAATACTATCAGCAAGGTGCAGCAGCTGCTGGGTAGCCGCTTCCGTTCTTTCCACCCGGGTACCTGCGGGTAGCCGTAACCGTACCTGCGCCTGGCCGGCATCCGTTTTCGGGAAGATCTCCGTACCCAGGCAATAAAATCCGATCACCGTTAATCCCACTGCCAGCACCAGGTACAGCGGGGTTGTCCAGGACGCATTCTTTACAAAGCCTTTAAGCCATTCCTCATAACGTATCCGGAAACGCTGGAATCGTTGGGCAGCATGCGCTTCTCCCTCCCGGATGCGGTCTTTCAGCAACCAATGAGAAAATACCGGCACCACTGTTTGGGAAAGTATAAAAGAAGCGATCATCGCAAAACCTACTGCCAGCGATAAAGGCAGGAACATGGCGCCCGGAATGCCGGTCATAAACAGGGCCGGTACAAATACGGCGATCACGCAAAGCAGGATGAGCAGCTTTGGCAGCGCAATCTCCCGGCAGGCATCCCAGATCGCTTTTGATTTTGATTTTCCCTGCTCCTGGTGATGATGTATATTTTCAATCGTCACCGTTGCTTCATCTACCAAAATACCAATAGCCAGCGCCAGGCCGCCCAGCGTCATCACATTCAGGGTTTGCCCGAAGATCCTCAAACAAATAATAGCCGACAACAGCGCCAGCGGAATAGTGATCACCACAATAAGCGCTCCCCGGAGATCGCGCAGGAACAGCAACACCATTAACCCGGTAAGCACTGCGCCGAGGATCCCTTCCGCTGTCAGGCTTTTTAATGAATTGATCACATAGCCCGACTGGTCAAACGTATACGTTACTTTAATATCATCCGGCACCGCTGCCTGCATATCCGGCAAAGCAGCTTTCACTCTTTGCACCACGTCCCAGGTGGCAGCGTCGGCACGTTTGGTAACCGGGATATATACCGACCTTTTTCCATTAATGAGCGCATAGCTGGTTGTTACATCGGAGCCCAGCTCCACATTGCCTATATCCCTTACATACACCGCCGGGCCCGCGCCCAGCTTCAGCGGTATATTCTCCAGCTCCTTTACATTCTCCACCACGGCATTCTGAGAAGTGATCAGGGTCTGATCGCCCTCCCGGATGTTACCGGCCGGCGTAATGCTGTTAGACCTGGCAAGCGCCTGTACCACGTCATCCGGCGACAGGTTGTAGTTCCGGATCTTTTCCGGATCTACTTTTATGATCACTGTTTTCTGGTTACCTCCAAAAGGCGGCGGGGCCGATACACCGGGCAGCGTTGAGAACATGGGCCTTACCTTAAAGAGCGCCAGGTCCTGGATCTCGCCCAGGGAGCGTGTTTCAGAAGTGAACACCAGCTGCCCCACCGGTACGCTGCCCGCATCAAAACGGGTAATAAAAGGAGGCACGGTACCGGGAGGCATGAACGCACGGGAGCGGTTCACATAACCTACCACCTCCCCCATTGCCTGGCTCATATCCGTACCCTCGTTAAATTCTATTTTGATGATGGTTGCACCCTGGATGGATTTTGATTCAACATACTTTACCCCGGTTACATACAAAAAATGGTATTCATAGTACGATGTAATAAAACCTTCCATTTGTTCCGGAGAAAGCCCGCCATAGGGTTGCGCCACATAGATGGTGGGCAATCCCATTTTAGGGAAAATGTCAATTTTCATGTTCTTAATGCTCAGCCATGAGAAAAAGACAATCCCTATAAAGGCTACCACCACCGCCAGCGGCTTACGCAATGCCATTGCTATTAATCGGATCATATCCTTGCTAATTAACCTGGTTTAAGAATAAATTAAGGTCCCCATTCACAGCTGCTTTAAACAACAGCGCTTTCCACACAGCCATATAAGCGGTTTTATTATCCGCGGCTGCTTTTACCAGGGCATACTGTGCCTGCATCAGGTCCGCAAAATTGGCCAATCCGGATTGGTAGCGGGATTGCATGGCCTTATACGAGAAGCCGGCAGATTCGTAATACAGCGGTGTTTCTTTCGATATCAACAGTGCAGTGCTAAAGGTAGTATCGGCCAGCTGATCCTGTTTCCTGACCTGCAGCGTTACCTCGTTCAGCTTTTCCTCATCAGACCGGATCAGCAGATCCTGCTGCCGCACCTGTGATCTTATCTTTGCAAACTGCAGGATGGGAATGCTTAGCTGCAAGCCTGCACCGTAATTGTATCGTTGAAAAGCCAGGCCGTCTGCAGCTTTCACATTGCCGCTATAATCAATTCCCGAACCTCTTGCATAGGCAGTGCCCCACATGCCCAGGGTGGGCATAACCGTTTTTCCCAACACTTTTTTGCGGGCTTTACTCAGTTCAATGTTGGAGTGATAAAGGGAAAGCAACGGGTTTTTCACCGTATCTGCAGGCACATAAGCAGCGGGTAACTTTGTAAAATAGCTGGTATCGGTAACAGCCGGTACATTGTCCATAGCCAGCAGCCCCGAAAGTGTTATGATCGTTTGTTCTTTATACTTGCGGCTGTTCAGCAATTCCACCTTTGCCTTTGACATTTCTGCTTTCAGCAAGGCTGTATCTACACCCGGCTTAATGCCGTTTACCACCAATGATCTGGCGATTGATAAAGTTGCTTCCGTACGGACAAGGTTTTCCTGGTACACTTTCTCCAGTTCAGCCGCAGTAATAATATCGAGATAGGCGTTGATCACCCTGATCTTATGCTGAAATACTTCATTCCCTGCATCTGCCCGGGCATGCTGCATTCCCGCTTTGGAAAACTCCACCTGGGAGCTCCGTTGCCCAAAAGTCAGCGGCTGCCAGTTCAGCAACAAGCTGGTAGCGCTGCCAAATACGCCATCATAATGGTTAGCTGCGGAGGGCGGGCCGCTGATAGGTACCAGGAACTGCGGATATGCCATACCGGTAATGTTGTTGTAGGTGGCATAATTCACCTGGTAGGCGGCATCCAGTGAAGGAATAAGCGTGTTCCTGCTGGTGGTGACCGCCTTTTCGGCTGCCTTTACCTCCCATGCCTTGGATCTTAATAATGGATAGTTGTCCTCCGCCAGCTGCAACAGCTCCCTCAGTGTACCTGTTGATGATTGCGAAAAAGTCCTCTCTGTGTTCATCAACAGGCAAATGAAACATAATAGCCTCAACGGCATGCTGTACATATTCGTTTATTTAAAAGGCAGTGATAATTCATCAAACTTTGGAAAAAGCAGACTATAGGGTAAATGCGCTACACCTGCGGTAATGGTGGTGAGCGCAAATATTGCAAATAACCGCACCGTTTTATGGTATATTTGAAAATATTGTGGTATTAATATAAAATTAAAGCGGCATCAGTGTTGGTATAATTGAAAACATGACGGTATCAACCGTTCTTCCGGAATGAAAGGGGAGTTTGCCCGGTTTTGCGCTTGAAGTATTTAACGAAGTGCGACGGATCATTGAAATCAAGCAAAAAAGAAATTTCAGCGATCGTATTATCTGTATACAGCAGCAAGCGTTTGGCTTCACTGATAATAAATTCAGACAGCACATCCTCCGAAGACTGGTTAACCGCCTTGCGGCAGGCCGCATTTAAATTTTGCGGAGAGGTGCTAAGCTTTTCCGCGTAGTAGTGTACTTTATTTTTTACTGTTTGCTCAGCGTCAAGCAGCGAAAGGAACGACTGATACAGATTAGCGGAAACCGCTGTTTTTCCGGTAAGGGGTTCCACATCTTCCAGCACATGGGCCAGCAGGGCTTTCAGCAAGCCTTCCGTTATGTGAAAAGCATATTTCCCTTCTTTTTTATTTGTTGCCGTAAGCAGCTCAAAAAGCATATTGGTTGTGGCGCTATCTTTTATGAAGATGCAGCTTTCCCGGCTGATCTGTGTAAAGAGGGATTTCAGCTCACTGTCCAGGCTTTCCTCGATGAATGCCTTTTTGATGATGATAACAAACCCATCCGGCTCACTCTCCAGCTCCCAGTAATGCACTTTGTCTTTCCGGATGAAGTACATAACCGGAGGCGCCACCTCAAATTTCCGCGAATCGATATAATGGTAACCGTTGCCCTGCGAAAGGTACAGGATCTCGAAGTAGTTATTATGCTTATGGGGCGTAGTTTTCCTGATCTCTTTCCTGAACGGGGCAATCTTGATCGGCTTACCCGACTCGCTTTTATCTTTTACCTGTAATTTAGTACCCATAGAAATTTGCTCACAAAGAGATACCGTAAAACGCTTTGACGGGTCAATTTACAATGTTTTCCGGGTTTCAGGTAATAGAACAAACAACGCTAAATAACCGGCACATTCCCGCCGCTTATTTAGCGTTGTTTATTTACAAATATGGTTAGAAGATGGCTATCAGTTGGAAACCAGGGTGGTTATGCTGGATGCAGGCAGGTTGATCCCGAAAGCATTATTTGAAATACTAAGGGTGCTGGATGCCAGGTTCGATGAGCTGGTGGTTACATAACGGTTAAAGCTGTTAACCGTTACCCCGCTGATGGTAAAGGGCTGATAGGTGATTGCGGTATTGGTATTAATGGCAACGATCACAATTTTTGAACCGCTCTTGTAAGCGGTGGTATATATGCCTGTAGTGGGATTCGCAGGACAGGCAATTTTCGTATATCCCGGGCGGATGTATCGTGCAAAGTGCGCCATAACATAACCGACTTTAGTGATGTTGCTGCTCTCATCTATCGGCCCATAGAACCGGCGTATGTACCACCACACATAAGCAGCCCACCCGGCCGTCATACAATCGTGGATCTCTTTGGCCGCATTCATCGCGTTCGGCCAGTCGTTACCGCTGATGGATGAATTGGTGTAATGCTCCGTCATCCATACCGATTTACCGATGCTGCCTAAATTATACGGCGTTTTACCATAAATATGCCCGCTTACAAAAAGGGTTTTGGACTTTGCTGTAGCATTGCGCAGATAAGTATTAATAAAAGTCTGGTCCATATTAAATGGCTCCGGGCACATAATGGGTGCGCCGCAATTATCGCCCTGGGCAGCTACAAAATTGGCTATCTCCGTGGCGGAGGCATGCATCCAGCCGGAAGCCATATAGTTAGGCTCATTCCATGGCGACAGCGCATAAACGCCCCCTACCGCCTGCGTATAGGCCTTTAGGTGAGCAGCATAGCTGCCCCATGCGCTGGCTCTCAGGTAAAGCCCGTCCATCATAGATGAAGGCGCATTCCAGGCGGTGGCAATCACTTTCGCTCCAAAACTCTTGGCGGCATCAATGGTGGGTTTTTCAGCGGCAAACTGGCTGCTGGTAGTGGGCACCATCACGCGCAGAATGCTCATACCAATTCCCGTGCTGGCAGAAAAGGCTTTTGTCCGCTGGTCTGCCGTTAAGTCGCCTATCCATATTGGAACGCTCATGCCTCCAAAGCCCTGGATGGTTTGTTGTACCGTATTGGCATCAATTGTGGCAGTTGCCAGTATACCAACATCAGCGCTTTCCGTAACATTTCTTTTTTTACCATTGAAGCTTGCTTCATTTAAATGCTGCTTGGTGCAGGAGGAAACCATTAAGCCGAAAAGGAATGGGATTCCCAGGCTTCTGAGGAAAAGGTTTGTTTTCATAGTTAATTTGTTAATTGGGTTTTCTTTCATGGTTTTTCAATTTTGAGGTTTGTAATTCAAAAACGTGGACGTTCTTATAATTGCCGGCGGCAGGTCCGCCGGCAATTTGAGAACAGGGGTTCAAACGATGTATGGTTGAAAATCTTACTGTGCTTCCTGCTTAGTTTCCATACCAGGGGTTCTGCGGAAACGCAGGGCCTTCAGTCACCAGGTCTATCTGCTGCTGGGGGATGGGTCTTAACATGTGCTCCGGTACAATGTTGGCCGCTGCTTCATCATTATACTGTTTAACCCTGGCAACAAGTGTTTTCGTTCTTGAAAGATCGTACCACCTGTTACATTCACCATAGAGCTCTCTTGTTCGCTCGTCAAGAATAAAGTTCAGCGTTACCTGGGCCGGCGTAATAGTTTGTGCAGCCACCGCAGCGGCATATTGAGCGGGAGTTTGCCCGGGTTTTAGTGCAGCCCTGATCCTCAGCACGTTCAGCATATCCGCAGCCTGCTGTAGTGTGCCGCCGCCTTTCAGCGCGGCTTCAGCTGCGATCAGGTACACTTCCGAAAAACGGAACAGGATATAAGGCCTGTCAGAATAGTCGTTCATATCAGCTCTTGTGGAATCATCCCATTTGCGCAAAGAAGGGAAAAGCAGGCTGGTGTAAGGCACCGTTGCACCGGGAAGATAATCCGGCTCAAAAATAATTCCTTTGAAAGCCGCTCTTTCGGCCGGCGTAACCACCTTGTCAGCTATCCAGATGGCCGTATCAACGCCATTAACAAGTGTACCGCGCGGTGTAGCGGCGCCCGTAGTACCTTTAACAGAACCCGGTACACTGTTGGATAGCCAGATGGTTTGAAAAGTACCATCATACCGGGAATCAGTAGCCCTGTTGGCAAAAGCCACATCCAGCACATAGCGCATATTGGGCCTTATCCTTTGCCATGGACGCCCGTTCTGCACGTCCCGCACGCAAACATAAGCCCCGCCTGCGGCGGGATAGCTGGCATTCACGGTAGGATAGTTCGGCCGGAAAAAGAAATTGGATTTATTCTCTTTCAGGTTGCTCGCGCCTGTACCTGTCTGGGAATTCTCACCAAACTTCAGGTCTTTGTTATGGTCAATGACCATGATCGTTTCCCGTCCGTATTCATTGCCTTCCAGGAAGCCCTGGGCAAAAACAGGCCACAGGTCAAGGCCGTAAACACCTTTATTATCAATAATGCTTTTAGCAGTATTAAAGGCATCGGTAAAGTCAGTTCCCTTGGCGGCAGCAGACCATCCACGCCATAAATACGTTTTTGACAGCAGGTACAGCGCAGTGGCTTTATAGGCTGGTTTGCCCAACCCGGGAGCCGGCTGGTCAGGCAGCTGTGCTGCAGCATCCTGCAGATCCTTTATGATCGCATCATACACTTCGGCCATTGGCGACCTGGCATCGGCTGCTGTTACTTCGGTACTGAAAGTAAGATGCAACGGCACATCTCCAAAGGTGGTCACCAGCTGGAAATAACAAAATGCGCGAAGGAATTTTGCCTGGGCCAATAGCTGCGCTTTCTTGCCTTCATCCATCTGCGCATCGGGGCCATATTGCAGCACCCCGTTAGCAGTGTTAATGTCTATATACATACTGTTCCAAAAGCCGCTATAGTCGTTGGTATTACTCTTCATCAGGGATGAGTAGGTAAAGTTGTGCTGCACATCAGCCGCACCGCCCCTGATCATTTCGTCGGTTCCACCATTGAATAATTGTGTAAAGATCTGCGTGCCCCAATGACTGCGGAAAGAGGAGTAGATTCCTGCAACCCCGCCATCCAGGCCTT
>NZ_DATCRF010000302.1:0-27303 GCF_036569125.1 Chitinophaga sp.
ATAGTCCCTGGCTTTTAATACTGCACGTGGCTGCTGGCTGAGTGATTGTGCAATAATCTCCGGTAACGGCGCCGGTACAGGTTTGCGGGAGGGGAAGTCCAGCGTGTACAGGTCTTTTTCTACCCGCACCTGCAGTATGCCGCTTTTAGAGGTGAACACGATCGTATCCTCCGCATAATTCAGGATGGTTTTAAGCGCATGCGCGCTGGCCAGCGTAGCGTGTCCGCAAAGGTCCATTTCTATATCCGGTGTAAACCAGCGCAGCTCAAACTGTTTACCATTGGGTACAAAGTAAGCGGTTTCAGATACTGCATTTTCTTTGGCGATCTTTAACAACAGCTCATCATCCCGCCAGGCCGCCAAAGGCACTACACAAGCGGGATTGCCGCCAAACAGCTGATCGGTAAAAGCGTCTATCTGGTAAAGTGGTAACTGCATGTTATTGGTTTATGGCATAAGTGCCTTTAATTACGGTTACGGCCTCGCCGGCCAGTATGGTACGATCGCCTTCCAGCTTTATTTTCAGCACCCCGCCCCTGGCAGATGCCTGGTAGGCCAGCATGCTGTTTTTGCCCAGCTTTTGCGCCCAGTAAGGCGCCAGGCAGCAATGTGCGGCGCCGGTAACCGGGTCTTCATTGATGCCTATAACCGGTGCAAAAAAACGGGATATAAAATCAAATTCAGAGGTGTTGCGGGCCTTTGCAGTAACGATCACTTTGGGATATTTAGCCAACCGTGAAAAATCAGGCTTAAGGCCCAGCACTTCCGCTTCTGTAGCCAGTTCCACCAGGTAGCGGTTATCCACAAATATCGTCTGTACAGGGCTCACCTGCAAAATATCCAGGATCTCTTCCGGCAGCTGCACGGGTTCTCCTCTTAAAGCAGGAAAGTTGAGCTCAATCCAGCCATCCTGCTGCCGCGCTGTTAATATGCCACTTGCGGTGTTAAATGTAATGGTATCAGCGGCGGATGCCAGCCCTTCCCGGAACAGCGTATGCGCAGTAGCCAGCGTGGCATGGCCGCACAAGGGAACTTCTACCACCGGGGTAAACCAGCGCAGGTTGAACTGCCCATTCTCAGGGGTTACAAAAGCCGTTTCCGACAGGTTGTTCTCCGCTGCTATCTGCTGCATCAGCTCCGCGGTAACCGTATCATCTACAATACATACAGCAGCCGGGTTTCCCCTGAAGGGCTTCGCTGTAAAAGCATCTACCTGGTAAAAAGGAATATTCATGGCGGTATTTTTAACACTGCAAAATTCAGTAAAATCCCGTTACCATAACAGATGCAGTTTTGTAAATTTTGACCAGATCAGATGGGCAGGGAACATTTTGTAATTTTGAAAGGTCTTATGCAGGAGGAAAAACAACAACACACATCAGAACACGGTACCAGGGATAGCATTACCTGGACGTTTGACGATATTCGTATAGGGCATGCTGTGTCTAAATTCAACTGCCTCACCAGCTTCCAGGGCGCCAGCGATGCGGATGTAGTGCGCTTTCATTTTGGGCTGAAGGGTGATTACAGCTTTACCTATAAACAATTAGATCAGACCTATGACCTTATTGGCGGGCATCATAATATTATGTACTCCAAAGGATTTGATATTGAAGTAAAGAATAAAAGCCTGGTGCTGGAAACCTTTGGCATACAGTTCCCCAAAGCCCTGTTTGTACAGTTCACGCAAAACGCCAACGAACCGCTGCAACGTTTTGCCGCCAGCATTATGGAAGATAAGAATGTAATGCTGTCCAACAACTGGGGCGCCATTGATGCGCCCATCCAGCAGGTGTTACAGCAGATCATTCACTGCAAATACGGGGGCGATCTTAAAAAGCTGTTCCTGCTTTCCAAAAGCATAGAGCTGCTGGTATTATGCGCGGAATCTTATATTACTGCCAATCAGCAAAAAGATATTTTCCTGAAAAATAAGGCCGACCAGGAAAAGATCATTGCTGTGCGTGACCTGATCAATGAACGGGTGCACTGTCCGCCCAACCTGTCGGAAATTGCCAGAACCGTAGGGCTGAATGAGTATAAGCTGAAACGCGGTTTCAAGGAAACCTTTAATACTACCGTATTCGGCTACCTTACAGAACAGCGCCTGCAGCTGGCGCACCAATACCTGCGCGATACACAGAAAACCGCCGCAGAAATATCCTTTGAGCTGGGATACGCCACCCCGCAGCATTTCAACAATGCATTCAAAAAGAAATTCGGCTTCACTCCTTTTTCTGTTAGAAATAATCCATAAAACGCAATCACCCCCAAAGGTAATGTTGCTAATATTGTGGCGTTAACGGTTCCGGAAACCCGATCAATCATCATTTAAAAATTACAAACAATGAGCACGCCATTAATCGTACAAAATACCATTGATATTAAGGCCCCGGCCGCCAAAGTATGGGACGCGCTGGTAAACCCCGCACAAACTAAAAAATACATGTTCGGCTGCGAAACTGTTTCCGACTGGAAAATTGGCAGCGAGCTGTTATGGAAAGGCGTTTTTGACGGCATTGAAATAGTGGCTGTAAAAGGTAAGATCGTTGACCTGCAGCCGGAAAAGCGCCTGGTTTACACCACCATTGATCCCAATGGCAGCTATGCCGATGTGCCGGAAAACTATTTAACGGTAACCTATACACTGAGCGAAAATAACGGCGTTACCAACTTTAGCGTTACCCAGGGCGATTACTCTAAAGTTGCCGACGGACAAAAAAGATATAAGGATACCGTAGCCGGCGGCGGCTGGGGATCTATACTGGTGGAGATTAAGAAGCTGGTGGAAGAGAATTAGGAATGTAAGATCATAAATGCAAAATCTTAAATGTAAAAGTGAATGCATAAACATCCGCTGCATTCACTTTTACATTTTACATTTATGATTTTACATTTTTCATTTTCATTTCACCACTTCCACATATTCCATATCATCCAGCCGGGCAATAATGCCCCATCCGTAAAAATCATTGGATAAGCCTACCAGCAGCTCATTTTCCCCGGCTTTCAACGGCAGTGTAAAGGACGCATTTTCTATGGAGCAGCGGCCTTCCGGCGCTTTCATAATGGGCCGTGCATACAGGTTCTTATCAACAAAAAGGGGCTGGCCATTAATAAATACCCAGATCTCATCACTGAAGCCCAGGCTTACCACACGCTTTTGTTCGGTAGCAGCTTTCAGCTTTACCTTTAACCAAACCACCCGGCGGCTTTCACTAAGTCCAAAACGGCGGGTCAGGTTCACCAAACCGCGGCGCTCTGCTGTAATGTTTTCCCAAACCGTTTCCTTGGGCGGCAAGGCGCCGGCAAATAATTCCTGTCCGTTAGGCAGGGGCTGCGGCTGACTTATGGACCATTCCCGCAAATAACGGGGATCATGGGCAACAGGGTCTATACCTTCTGCCGGTAACAGCCCTGCTACCTCATTGGGGGTAACTACCAGGTTGGCAATAGCTGTTTTACCGTCAAATGCCAGCCCGCCCTGCGTAGTATTACCTTCCAGCCGGGGTACTTCCATTACCGGGCGGCTCATATCATTAATATAGATGAGCATTTGCAGGCCGGATACCACCAGCTTTATATGGTTCCACTCCTTTTTTTTGTAGGCGGCAGGTCCCTGGTATTGCGGCAGCATATCCCACAGGTTCACGCCCTGTATAATGGGTGCATATTGAATGGACCATAACACACCGGGCTTTACGCCGCCGTCTACCCGCAAATAAAAGTATTCACTTTCCTTATCGTCCTGCCTTCTGAAATAAATACCGGTGAACCGGCTGCTATCCGTTGGCGCCATATCAAACTCAATGGTGCCATTGGTAAAATTGAAGTCATTTAATACTACCGGGGGTTTATTGGCGAGGATTTGCAGCGCGGGCACGCCATTGTATTCAGCAAAGCTGACGGTTCCGGGTGTAAAGGTCCAGCGGTTGGCGGTCAGGGGGATCTTTACAGCGGCAGGTTTCTTTTGAGCAAGCGCCAGTAATTGAACATGCAGGCATAACAGGAGGAGAAAGGCTTTTCCCATAGCGTTATTTTTTTCTGTTTAAATGAATAAAAATTGAACGCCCTAAAGGTGAAAGCAAAAGCTAAAAAGTCCGTTTCAAAACCAGTGCAAGTTAAGCGCAAGTTGATGCAAGGGCACAAACAATTGAAAATCAACAAGCTGTTATTTACTCAGCAAAAGCGCCGTTAGCTCCTGCAAGGGCCTTTTGTTCACAGTAGGTACGGAAATATTAGCCAGGTGCTGCAGCGCTATTTGCTGTAAACGCTCTTTTTCCCTGAGCACCCATTCACCGGCTTTACAATTTTTATACAGCTGCGCCAGGCCTGGCATGGCATCCGTAACCGGTAAGCTAAGCAATGCCTGTAACTGGCTGCGTTGTTCGGGTGTGCTCCATTCATAGGTTTTTAATAAAAGGCTGGTTTTTCTGTGCCGGGTTATATTTTCAGGCGGCCCGCTAAAAGCCTCCTGGTAATCATCCTGCAGCTGCAGGGCAATACCTATGTTCTTCCCAAAAATGTAAATATGTTCCTGGTCGGTAATACCGGCGCCGCCGATGATAGCGCCCATTTGCAGGCTTACGGCCAGCAGGGCGGCATTTTTCAGGATAACTTTATGCAGGTGATCACTATAAGTAAGCACGTTCAATGGTTGCGCTTCCTGGTCAAGGTCCATTTGCTGCCCTTCACACACGGCCCTTGCCGCTTCATTGAACAGGTGAATGACCTTTTGCTTGTGCCGGCCCTGTATACGGTTCAGGTGATCGTAGGCATACAGCAGCAAGGTATCGCCGGTGAGAATGGCGGTGGGTGCGCTGTACTTAATATGCAGGGCGGGCTTGCCCCTGCGCAGGGGAGCGGCTTCCATCACATCATCATGCGCCAGCGTAAAATTATGAAACAGCTCCAGGGCATTGGCGGCCAGGAATGCATCCATTTGCAGGGGGCCAATGAGCACATTCCCCATCAGGCATAAAACAGGATGGATACGTTTGCCTCCGCTCTTTAACAGGTAGTTAATGGCGTTATACAGGTTAACAGGTGTTTGGGGAAAAAGCCGGTTATTGAACTGGTTTTCAAAGGCAGCCAGCAACACCTCAAAGGAGTGGGCAACAGTGGTTGTATTTCCAACAGGGAGAGGGGGTTCCATAGTTTCTGGTTTTCACCAAGATACCCCCTCCCGCCTGAAATAAGATTGCAGTACGGCTTACCTCATTTTTGTAATACCATTACATTGTTCATCATAAAAGTGCTGCCGCCGCTGGTAACCATGTTATACACTTTTTGCACGCCGCCGGCTGCTTCTGATCTATTGAATACGGTAAAGGTTTCATACGTGTGAGTGGCTTCATCCAGGCAAAGCACCTGCTCACCTTCCGCAATTTCCCCGATCGGTTTTTTACCGGTAGCCGTTAGCATAGGATGATTGGGCGTAGCCTGCAACACTTTACTGTGCAGCGTTACCAGGTTACCGGCTGCAGTTTGCTGCTCATGTGCAGCTATCACCAGCAGGCTGGTAATAGCATAGTTTTCCGCATCGTGCACTACCAGCTCCTTCACTTTCACCGTATTGGGCTGGTGCGTAAGGGGATCAATGGTGATCACCTCATCACCGGGCTGAATGTTCTTCAATTCCTTTTTAGCGCCATTGGCCATAGCTACTTCCTGGTTACCCGGGAAGCAGATGTTATTGCTGTAAGTGGCCGATTCTTCTTTCAGGTTCTTACCACCGCTGGCAGCTTTGTATTGCTGAAAGCCAAACTCTTTGGATAATACGTAAGAGAGCTTTAGCACAAAATTCTTCTCTTCTTTGTCGATGCTGTGAATATCTTCAAAATACTTTTCCCATATTTCTCCTGCTGCGCGGAAACCCGGCAGCACGGCGGTGTACAGCGTTCCTTTTTCATTGGTATAATAGATCATAGTGCCCAGCTCCTGCATACCCTCTTTGGCAACCAGCTTGTAAAGATCGATCCGTTTCTTCAGGCCGTCATCGCCGGTAATAAAATAGGGCTTGCGCATTTCATAGCGGTCCAGCACATAGGTATTATCAAACTTTACATAGGTATCATTATCCAGGTCTTTTACCTTAAATGTTTTTGCCTTTGTATATTCTTCCATGGTAAGCGCACGGGCAGCAGGTGCAGCGGCGCCTCCCTGGGCGTAGATGTTATAATAACTGCACAGCAGTAATATGGCGATAATAATCTTTTGCATAATCTTCAGTAATAAATAAATTATGATAACTCTTTAAATGCGGCGGCAAAAACTTCCATTTCATCCATGCGGCCAATGCTGATGCGGCACCAGTCCTTCCCGTTCACCATCCAGTTGCGCAGGGCTACGCCACGTTTCATCATTTCATCTACAAAGCGCGTCCCCTCCATCTTTAAAGGGAACATAGCAAAATTGGTAACAGAAGGAATGTATTCATACCCTTCCTCCTTTAATGTTTTATACAGGAAATCTTTGCTGGCCAGCGTTTTCTTCAGGGCATCGGCCAGGAAGGGTTTATCCTGGTAAGATGCAATGGCAGCATGCAATGCAGGTGCAGAAATGGCGTATTTATCTTTGGTGTACATTTCTATCTTTTCCAGCATTTCCGGGTGCGCCATTACATAACCAACCCGCAAACCTGCAAATCCATAGAGCTTGGAGAAGGTGCGGGCTACTATTATATTCTGGCCTTTCTTCAAACAATCAACCATGGTAGCTGCCTGCGGATCAGGTAAATAATCTATATAAGCCTCATCCACAAACACGGTTACTTTTTTGGATACGCGTTCGCAAAAAGCCTTCAGCTTTTCCGTATCCACGGCAGTGGCGGTAGGATTGTTGGGATTGCAAACGTATACCAGCTTAGTATTGGCATTCACGGCCTTTTCCATGGCATCCAGGTCGAGCTTGTATTCTGCCGTAAGCGGCACTTTAACCCATTGCGCGCCTATCTTCTCTGCGCTTTTAGGCAGGTCATCATAGGTAGGATCGCCGGTTACCACGTTGCCCCCGTCTTTACAACAATAAAGAGCCGTGGCCATTAATAAGGGCGATGAGCCTGCGCTTAGTAAGATCATATCTTTTCCAACTCCTTCATAGCTGGTTATTTTATCTTCCAGCTCTGTGAGGTGCATGAAGGGATATTGATAGCTGCTGGCCAGGCTGTCAATAATAGCCTGCTTGGCTTTATCGGAAGGACCAAAAGGATTTTCATTGGCAAAAAGTCGGGCCTTTATTTCCACCGGTATGCGGCGTGCAAATTCAGCATCTGTTAGCTGGCCCGGGGAGGCATGTTTGACGGCAGGGGCAGCAACAGCTGCCACACCATTCAATGTTCCTGTCAGGAAAGGCAGGCTTCCCGTAAACAGTGCACTGGTCTTTAACCAGTGACGGCGATTCATGGTTGACATAAGCGTTTAGAATTACAGGTTGGTAATGTGAGCTGAAAGCGCAAAGCATAAAGCATAAAGCTGATTGTGTTTTGCTTCCAGGTGTTTTGCTTAAACTTTTATTGTTTTTATAAAGCCAGGTGCAACAACCCCAGGGATAAAGCCAGTTATATTTTGCACCGGTGGTTTACCTAAGCTTGTTCAGTTATATAGATCCGATAGTTAATCACGTTTGTTCAAGCGGTGGGCTTTTGCACTGGCACTACAAAAAGCTTTCTGCTTTTTGCTTTACGCTTTATGCTTTCGGATACGCCAGCCGCTGATCCGTTACCCGCGCATGCACAGCCGTTACTACGCTCCTCGCAGATTCAAAGGCCCCTGCCATCCAGGCATTCAGGTAGGTCATATGCTCACCGGCAAAGTATACCTGTTTATCCGGCTGCAGCATGGCCTTGTATAAAGTTTGCCGTGTTTCTGCATTATACAGCGCCCAGCCGCCCATGCTATATGGTGTTTTATGCCAGCTGATGGAAAACCCGGTTTCAAATTCCTTCGCGTACTGCGGATGTATTAAGCTGCCTTTTTCCAGCGCCAGCTGCTGCCGTTGCTGTAATGATAAAGCGCTTACCTTATCTGCAGTTTCATGAAAATTATAGTAGCCGATCAGGATGCCTTTCTTTCCTAAATAATCGTTGGATGGATAGAAGATCTGGGTCAATTCATTGTTCGTATGTGTAATGCCGCCGTAAATATGCTCATCTTCTTCCCAGAAACGACGTTTGAACTGCAGTCCCATTTTGCCGGTGATCATGTAAGGGATATAATCTATAGCCCGGCTAACATCCGATGAAAAGTTGTGTTGTATATTGCTCAGCACCGGCAAAGGAAGGGTGCATATGCAAAGATCGCCTTCCAGCTGCTTTTCACCAAATTTGTCCTTATAGGTGATCTTTACCCCTTGCTCCTGGTTTTGTATGGCGCTTACCTCACAGCCAAAACGGATCAGCGGCGCCACTTTTTTCTCCAGCGCTTTAGCGATCATGTCATTACCACCAATGGCCTGGAACATGGTCATCTGCAGCTCATAGGTATATTCCGCCACATTGTAAAAGTCAGGGTCCATTAAGCCCGACTGGATAATATCAGCCAGCTTGTAGGGGTCGGCTATTTTACCGGCCTTGTCGCCTGCGCCGGCATCCTCAATGTAACCACGGCGGTTAGAGGCTTTGTAGAGCTTATCTATATCCAGCCCGCCTTCTGCGCGCAGGTATTCAATGATCTTTTGTGCATCTTCTTTGGTAAGACCGGCATCTACCTGGTGCTGGTCAATAGCTTTGGCCAGCATTTCGGTAATGTAGCCGCGCACATCATTATGTATTTCCCGTATGCGGATCTTTTTGTTGGACAGCGGGCCTTTGCCTTCGCTGAAATAATAGGCTGCTTCGTTTACGTTATTGTACACCTGTATGGGCACACCCAGCTCTTTGCAATAGTGCAGTGTAAGCGCATGGTGGTGCGGAATGCGGGATGGCCCTGCATTGAAATACAGTCCTTCATCAAATTGAGCCGTTTGCAGCGGTTGCCCGGTTTCCTGTAAGGTAGCACCTTTGCGAATGCTCCAGCAACGGCCACCGGCGCGGTTACGTGCTTCCAGTATGGTGCAGCGGTAACCCAGCTTACCTAATTCATAGGCAGCTGTCATGCCCGACAGGCCCGCGCCTAAAATAATGATGTGTTTGTTCTTACCGCTACCTGTGAGCTCAAAAGCATGTGCAGGGGCTGGTTTTAATAATCCCAAAGCCATCATGGCCGGGTAAGCGGCAATGGCCGATTTACCGGCTGTTGTTAAAAATTCCCTTCTTGAAATTGGCATCTCCCAATTACATTATTAAATAATCTATGTTCTTAAGTTAATCAAAAAAAGGCAGTTGATTATCATTTTTTATATGAATGAATTTATATGATCAAATATGTAAATATAATTGAAACTGCACTGGCATACTTCTTGAAACCCTCTATTAAAAATCAACACAATTATGAACACGATTAAAAACATCCGGACCCTTTTGTTTGCCGCAGCTATCGGCATAGCCGGCACCCTTATTACATCCAATACATATGCGCAGGTAGATACGGTTATCAAAAAAGTAGGCAACACCGGTAAAAAGGTAGGCCACAAAACTGCTTCAGTTGCGGTGAAAGGCGCCTCCAAGATCACCGATAAAACCTACAAGGGCAAACAAGGCCCCAATGGCGAAACCGTGTATATTGATAAAATGGACCGCAAGTACATTGTGGACGACAAGGGCAAAAAAGTATACCTGAAAAAATCAGAGATCAGTGATAAGCCGGAATAATTAAATGACCGCTTATGCAGCACCGGCGATGAACAGCAGGTCCTGAAAGAAAGAGGTCTCATATCATAGCGGAATATTTAAAGGTGATTGTACCGCCAATACATCATTTCCTTTACTGGCGGCAAGGTATAAACGATAAGTAGCAGCATCCCGTGGCATGCTGATCTCAATATTTGTACCCTGCCCCAGTTTTTTCATATACAGCGCATTCCCCCAATGATCTGTTTTTACCAGGTGCCATTCAAAATGCCATAGTGATGAAGCAGGCGAAGCCAGCACCCAGTTTTTCCCATTCTTTATAATAACCTGGTAATTCAATACATCATCTGCCTTGGTTAGCCTAGACGGCCGCAGGATATGCAGGTCCGGAAATGCCGTTTTGGCGCCTAAGCCCGCCCATTGGTTTCCCAGCTGGTAAAAAGCAGGCCTGTAACGGCCAAAATGATCCACTAAACCATCAAAGGTCATGTAATCCCGTTCACCTACGTCCTGCCAGTTGGTTATAAATGTGCCGGTATGGTGGTTGCTGAGCTGCTGGTATTGCGCCACCGGCACCTGGCTCAGAAAATAAGGAACCGCTAAGCTGTTTAACTGGCTTATACCAGCGGTATCCTGTGTAACGATCAATCCAAAAGCGTCTATTTCCGGCAGCTGCTGCTGTAAAAACTGTAGTACAGTTGCAACCTGTTTGTTTGCGCTTACGTCCATAGTTACCGGCCTTACGGGGTCAATAGCTTTGATACGGTTCACCAGCTTTTTAAGCCAGGTAGTATATGCCTGCTGATGGTATAACAACGTGGGTTTATAAAATTGCCCGGCCAGCCGCTGCCACAGCGTATCTCCTATGTTCCAGGCAATAATTGTTTTGTTATCCTTCAGCTCCTTTACCGTGGCAATAACCTCATCGGCAGTACGGTCCAGCTCTTTTTTATTACTCAGCACATCTGATACCGCCGGTACCCAGAATGTATAATGCACCCGCATATTATACTTGCCTGCTACCGCCAGTATATTCCTGTCGTATACACCGGGGCCGGTTCGTTTAATGGTGTTAATACCCAGGTGCCGCATCAATTTAAAATCCCTGCTTATTTCCCGCCGGGTAAGGGTATAAAAATTCTTATACCAGTGCTGGCCTTTCTGATAATTGATGCCCCGTATTGTATCCGGGAGCCTGCGTTTTTCTTTGATGGGCGTTTTATATACAGAAAGGCCCGGAATGGGTTCATAAGCGCCTACTGCATGATACCCTTTGGTAGATTGATAATTGGCCAGATCCGTAAAATAAGCGCCGGGGTTATTCAGCCGCCAGTTAAGTACCTTTGCGCCGCTGTCGGCCGGTACATTACTATCCATTGCTGAATTAAACAGCACGACCGCTTTTATTTCTTTATATGAGTTGCTGATGCCTTCAAAAAGTTCGGCAAACCATAGCCGCTGGTTACCTGCCGCGCCCAGTGAGCCGGTTTCCGTTAGCATAACAGGGAAGCCCGAACGAAAGACCGGTTGCCGGTGAAAGGGTGCATACAGCTCTTTAAAGCCATACCATTTACCATCTCCGTTATAGCTGCCGTAATTAAGGCTGGTTACACCTAACCAATCCACATAGCCGGAGCCCGGGAAGTAAGCAGGTACGGCCTCCGCCTTCCAGGGATTCCACACCCATACCACATTATTCACCTGTTTCCGTACAAAAAAATCGTGCACATACTGCCAGGCATTAATAAACTCCTGCGGAGTGTTATCCCCGCTTGGCGACCACGGATAAAAAGGATTATCCGCCTCATGTGCAAACCGCAGGTATACCGGCCGGTTAAGGGCTTTCAGCTGTGCTGCAAATTTTTCAAGGTAACGGTCAAAGGTGCCTTTAACCAGGTAATGGAATACTTTTTTCTCCCCGCGCAGCTCTTCATTATCTGCGGCGTATTTGAACAGGTGGGTCCAGGGCTCCCAGGTGATGAGCGGGTAAGAGCCGTTGTTGTATATTGAATCTATCAGCGGTTGCGGTATATAACACCGTTCCTCGTCGCCCCAGGGAATGTATAATGAAACAATCCCAAAATGTGTATTATAGTTTTGCTGGTAACGGTTTACCTGCTGCATGGCTGTGAGACCATCCGCAGCCGACGGGCTGAATATACCTGAATAGAAAACGTATTGTTTAAGAACGCGCATATTAACCGGCTGCGGGTAGCGGGAGGCGCCGGTCAGAAAATGTAAGGCCGTAAATGTGATCAGCATCATAAATACCAGCGCAAACTTGCGGATACCCGTATACACCCCATGCCGGAAATACCATAATTGCCTTTTGAATGACAACCAGTAAAGGAACATAGGCTTTATGAAAGCAAACCTTTCCTTAAAACGTTTCTGATCATTGCGGCGGCTGATGATGATGTTAAACAACATGATACAAAAGTTCATGCCCGCAATACCAGCCATTACCCAGGCATAAGGGTTCCAGTCTGCATGCAGCCCATAAAAAATAGCGCCCAGGGAAGCCAGTGCAATAACAGCATTGGGAATATTAAGGGGCCAGTTATCTGATTCATTATCATCCTTGGGAGTAGGTATATAAGGCACCTTCTTTCGGATAATGGTATAAAAGAGCCCTAATATATAGATCCACCAGGTACCTATCAGCAGCAGGCCGCCCACCACATGATTCCCCCTTTCATTCTCACCCATTACCCAGCGCTGCACAAAATGCCGTATCACAAGGGTAGCGCTGATAAAAGGCAGCCCTGTTAATGCAAAAGATAACAGGTCCATTCGGAAGGGAATGAGGCCCAGCGACAGGGACAGGATAGGAATTAAAAAATTAAGGAAGAATATAACACCGGAAAAATAATGAAATGGAATAGTGCCGTAATGCAGGCGCTGCGCCCAGGTGAACTGCTTAAATAAGCGGGGAAAAGTGGTAACCAGCAATTCAAAGGTTCCCCTTGCCCATTTTAACTGCTGTTTGTAGTAAGCAGATAAAGTAGATGGCACCAGCCCATAGGTAAGCACTGCAGGCACATACACCGATCTCCAGCCTTTGGCGTGCAGCTGCATGGCGGTATGCATATCTTCCGAAAGGCCGGCAGCATGCCCGCCAATAGAATCCAGCGCCTGCCGGCGAAAAGTGCAGTTAGCGCCAATAGCCAGCACAGTCCCATAGCGGTTCATGGTCATCATCATGGGGCCATAGAACTGGAAAGTTTGCTGTGCAGCGCCTTTAGCGATCAGGCTATCTCCCAGGTTGCCATATGCCTGCACCACCTGCACAAAGCCTACAGCATCATCACTAAAATGCGGTATTATGGGGTCCAGGAAATCAGGCAGCGGCACATGATCAGGATCCAGCACCACACACAGCTCGCCGGTAGCCTGCTGCAATGCATTGTTAATATTACCTGCTTTGGCATCTTTCTTATCAATGCGTGTTACATGATGCACGCCCAAACGCCGGCATACACTTTTCAGATAGGGATCATCTGCTTCATCGCACAAATAGGTCTCATGCGGGTAGTGTATGGCCTGAATAGCTTCCAGGGTTTCAACGATCATTTCATAGGGTTCCCCGGCGCAGAAGGTAGTTAAAATATCTACCGTAAATTTTTTAGTAAGGGGTGGCGTGGGAGGTACGGTTATAAACATGTAATGATACCATTCATGCAATACCCGTAAACAATTAAAAATAGTAGCCGCCATCAACAACCAATAGAAAGGTGCATAGCCTATCTGTTGCGGATCAAGCAGGCAATATAAAAAATGGCCCATCCCAATAATCCCCATGAAGATCATGATCCGCAGGGTCCATATTTCTATACGGGTAGGCGCCGTTGCATACTTGGCTGTTTGCATAATTACGCTTCACTTTTCACTTTTACTCAACTACATAAAAGGGTGTATTGGCCGTTGCAAAATGCCCATGGCCATCCAGCACTTTTACATATATACGGTAAGGGCCCTCCTTTAGAGGCGCCCGGAATACACATTTTGTATTACGGCCCGTGGTAACGGTATCCAGCACGCGCTGGGTATTTTTTCCCAGCTCATGAAACCAATCTTCCTGCATTACTTCCCAATGGTATACCAGGCTATCCGGCACGGCGCCCTCCATCAGCACTTCTGCCGCCTGCGGGCTGTTTGGCATAACCATGATATTATCTGCCGCGCCTTTACTGTTCAGCAACATGTATCTGATCAAAGGTGGCTTTGCATTTACCGGGCGGCCGCCCCATAGCTCCTGTATCACACTTACTGCCTGCGAACCGGCGCCCTGCTCATCAAACATACTGAACCAGGTAGGCGTGGTCTCCTGCTTTTGCCCCCAGTAAAATACCAGCGCACCAAGGAACCGTGGATCCTTCAATGGCAACATACCGTACATGTTCCGGTAATGCTCCGCCTTTTTTGTACTGGTATTTTCAATGGGTGCGCCCCAGGCAGTATTACTTACCTCCCAGGGGCCATATGCGCCCCATTCGGTTATCAGGTAAGGACCGTTCCAGCACCACCGGTATAACCGCAGCTTGCTGTTTAATATTTTCAGCTTCCCAAATGTGTTAAAGGAAATAAGATCCAGGTTATTTACGCGTAACTGGATCAACATGGTTTGCAGCACATTAAAATTAGCCATCGTGCTGGTTACCGGGTGATCAGGATCAACGGTGTGGATCATATCCAACAGGTTATTAAATGCCTTATAAAAGGGGCTGTAGCCAATACCTGCATTAAAGCCCAACTCATTGCCCAGGCACCACATTAACAGGGCCGGATGGCCTTTATATTGCTTTACGGTATGCTGCAATGCAAGAAATAGCGCCTGTACTTTGGCAGTATCTTTATAGAAATAATCCAGGTAGGCGCTGCCAGGCATTGGCAGGCCTACAATAACCGCCAGGTTATTACGCTGCGCTTCATCCAGTATATTCCCCAGGTTTACTGTATCCCAGGTTCTGATAGTATTGCCCCCGATCTGACTTAACTTTTCGAGATTAGTGTATCCGGATGCTCCTCTTACCACGAATGGCTTGCCATTGCGGTAAAGCACATACTGCTTCCCTTCTTTCTGAATAAATACTTTGCGGTTATTATGAGGAGATATCGTGGTTGGACAATGGATAAAAAAGAAAAGAAAAGTAAAGCCAGTTAATACTTGCAGCAAGCGGATAAACCTTCGCAGGTTCCTCCCGTTTTCCATGTTCTGTTTAAATAAAGTACGGTGTATTTATGGTCTGGTTGTATAATCATTTGGTTGTATGGTCCTCTAGCATTCTCTCTTTTAATTTACGAAAAAAGGTCCGGTTTTCCGGGATTAAGCTTAGCATTTTTCATGCCGGATTCTTCTGTATTAAATAAAACAGCTGGTTTGCCGGGATAAGCCCCTGCAAACCAGCTGCACATTAGTTCAAACTATATTATTTTATTGTTCCATTTCACTCAGCTCCAGCCAGCGCATACCCTTTTCATCCAGCAGCTGTATCACCTCTCCTACCCGTCGGGTAAGGGGTTCCAGCTCTTCATAGGGCAGGCTGCCGCCGGACAGCTTTTCATCAATCGTTTTCTTTTCTGTTTCCAGTTTTGCTATTTCCTGCTCCAGCAGCTCCAGCTCACGTTTTTCCTTATAAGATAATTTACGCGCTTTGGGCGCTTCTGTTACCGGCGTTTCTTTTATGGCACTTGTAGCGGGCGCAGCAGCTTCCTGCTTCTGGCTGCGGCTTTCTTCTTTTTCCCATTCCCGGAACTGGGTATAGTTACCCGGGAAGTCACGCACCTCGCCACCGCCCTCAAATACAAACAGGTGATCTACCAGCTTGTCCATAAAATAACGGTCGTGGCTAACAATGATAATACAGCCCTGGTATTCCTGTAAAAAATCTTCCAGGATGCTGAGTGTGGGCAGATCCAGGTCGTTGGTAGGTTCATCCAGCACCAGGAAGTTAGGGTTGCGGAACAAAATGCTTAACAGGTGCAAACGCCTTTTTTCGCCGCCGCTTAACTTTGATACATAGGTATATTGTTTTTCCGGCGGAAACAGGAACAGCTGCAGGAACTGCGCGGCGCTTACCTTTGTACCATCTGCCAGAGGAAAATGTTCGGCAATGTTCTTCACAAACTCAATAATGCGCACATCCTCCTTCAGCACCAGGCCCTGTTGATTATAGTTGCCGAATACTACGGTATCGCCTATATTAATTTTACCGGAATCTGCCGGCTCCTGCCCCAGCAGCATATTCAGGAAGGTGGACTTACCTACCCCGTTCTTACCTACCACGCCTATACGCTCTCCTTTTTTAAAGGTATAGTCAAAGCCCTTGAGTATGGTAAGATCGCCGTAAGCTTTATACACTTTCTTTAACTCCAGGATCTTTCCGCCCAGGCGGGTCATTTTTACGTTCAGCTCCAGCTGCTGCCGCTCAATGCGTACGCTGGCTTTTTCCTTTACATCATAAAACGCATCTATGCGCGATTTAGCCTTGGTAGTGCGGGCTTTAGGCTGGCGGCGCATCCATTCCAGCTCTTTGCGGTACTGGTTACGGGCTTTTTCCACGCTGGCCTTATCACTCTCTTCACGGGCAGCCTTTTTTTCCAGGTAGTTTTCGTAATCGCCTTTATAAATGAACAGCTGTTGCTGGTCCAGCTCTATGATCTCATTACATACGCTGTCCAGGAAGTAGCGGTCGTGGGTAACCAGCAGCAGGGTTACATTTTCCTGGTTCAGAAAACTTTCCAGCCACTCGATCATAGATACATCGAGGTGGTTGGTAGGTTCGTCCATGATAAGCAGGGTATGCTTGTGCTCAAAACCAATATCTATCAGTACTTTGGCCAGTGCCACGCGCTTTAGCTGCCCGCCGGAAAGGGTGCCCATGTGCTGGTCCAGGTGATGAATATTCAGCTTTCCCAGGATCTGCTTCACCTTGGCATCAAAGTGCCATGCACCCAGCTCATCCATTTTGGCAATGGCGTTTGCTAACAGGGCAGGATCCGGATCACCGTCCTGGTCGGTAAGGTGCTCATATTCCCGGATGGCGTTTAAGATGGGATGGTCCTGTGCAAAAATATTAGCCAGGATGGTTTTCTTCAGGTCAAAAGCGTTCTGCTGTTCCAGCATTACCACGGTCACCTCTTTGTGTACCCATACTTTTCCTTCATCTACCGTTTCCTTGCCGCAAAGTATGCGCAGCAGGGTAGATTTGCCGGTGCCGTTCAGGGCCACCAGCGCTATTTTATCGCCTTCCTCAATGTGAAAAGAAATATTATTGAACAGCGGCTTTTCGCCGTATGATTTTGTGATCCCTTCAACCGTTACGTAATGCATGGGGCGAAGATAGTAATTGGGCCGCTAATAAGCGGCAAATTAGGCGGGCTCACCAGTGGGCGGGCATTATATTGCACCATCCGGAAAATTTTCGTACATTCATTTAGGAATTATATCAAAAAACGTTTGATACCTTTTATGTTGGTTACAAATGCTTTTGTTTATTTTTCTGTCTCCTGATCTGTATGGAGTGCTGTTAACCACTGCTCCACTACATTCAACAGCAAGTCACAGGTTCTGACTGTAGTATAGTGTATGCTTACCAGGTTTTTTTACATCCTAAAAGGCTGCTATACGAGATCGGCCTTTATCCATTGGTTTATTTTTCATTTTCCAATTACAGAGCATGTACCCTGAGGGCGTAAAAAAACCCTCCCGTTACACACGGGAGGGCTAAAACGCTTTTCACCATTTTAATGCGGAGATGCTAAGTGCTTTGAATAAAGTGGATGGTTAATGAGTATCCGGCTTTCCAGCTTTATTTTCCTGCTTTTCTTAAAACATTGTTCACCAGCATGTACAGTGCAGTGATCTCCACCATAACGATGCAATGTAAGACGAGTATCGGCATAATTTTGAGTAACGTTGTGTATGTGCTACTCTACTAAGATAAATCATTTGGATACTTAAAATGCCCCCATTTCGTGTGATTATTGTGCGCTGCTAAAAGTCATAGTAGAGCTGCCGGAAGGTGCTGCGCAAACCAACCTGGAAAACATATTCATTGAACTTCCATGCATCATTTTTCTCTTTGCGGCCTATCACGGAAACCTCTAAACGCATGTTATTCTTTGGATTCAATAAGAATGCAATGGTTCCCTGCAGATATAATAAGTTGGTAGACAATCCCTGCCCGATATGATTATCATATTCAAGTGTACGGGTATAGTATGATTTGAAAATGTTCTTGCCGAAGTTAGTGTTCGCCGTATCAAGGCCATATTTGGCCAGCATTACTTCACCACGCAAAAACCAGCGCCGGTATTGGTAATCTGCAATGCTCACCCATTCAACAAAATTGGCTCCCATGGGATGGGCCAGCGGCTGGTTATAATGGCCGTAGTTATTTAATGATGTACGCTGGGAGTAAGTGAACGGACGCGCTGCATTTACTTCTGTGAGCACATTCAGTTTTTCTACATCAAAAATGTTATTGGACCGGAAGCCTACCTGCCCACCAAATTTATTTCCCCACCATCCGCGGCCTTTGGTCATTTCGCTGAGCTTAAATTCATCCAGGATAAACTGTCCGTAAAAAGTGCTGTTCCTGGTTGCGGCGTATTTAACATTTAAACCCATCACCGCATTATCAGAAGAGCCTACGGAAAATTCCACAGGGCGCAGGAATATAATGGGGTTCAGGTAGCTTACATCAAATCCCCGCTTGCCGGTTGAATCGGAATCCTGCCATATTACCGCTCCATATAAGCCCAGCGACAACTTTTTGCTTACATTCCAGTCCAGGTAATTAAATACCCCCCATTTTTTCCTATAGCCGTTATCGTAAGAAGCCTTGGGATATTGCATATCTATGAACTGGGCCCACATGGTGGTGTATTGTATGCGGCCTACGTTAGCGATTATTTTCAGGAACGGATAATTAAACGGTACGTCTGATAATAGCATAGAGCGGTAACCGTCGCCAATAAAGTTCTTATCATATCCCAGCTGAAAATCGAAATGCCGGCTGGCTTTATAATTGATCAGCGCAGAGGCATACGCAAAATCATAGGCGTCACCGTCAAAGTATTTGAATTCCCCCTGACCAGGCACCACCCTGGTTGGGCCGCTAAAATTTTCCACGTACCGGGGAAACTTTCCCTGGTTCTCATAAAACTCTGTATAAAAAGTAAGATTATTCCCAATGCGGCCTCCGGCAATAACTCCACGGGTATTCAGCCAGGTAGTGCCATTCCAGTTACTGTGTCCTACCTGGAAATCCGGCAGGAAGCTGGCGTAAAAATCATAATCGTCCCCTTTATATTCCAGCAGGTGTTCCTGGAATAGCTTACGGTGGAACCAGCTTCTCTTGCGGGTACTATCTTCCGGTAAGGTAAAGGTGGGCTGTACCATATAGTCCCGCATGGAAGAATGGTAGCTGTATCCCCCGGTATCTGCTACCGGTTTGTAAAAGCCTACTGAATACTGGCGGCCGGCGCTTTGTGCCTGTACATTATGAGCCACCGCCAGGCAGCAGGGTAGCAGCAGGGATAATGCTTGGAGTTTTTTTAGCATAATATTTAATTGTGCAATGGGGGCAAAGATATGTATAATACAAAAGTAATAGGTGCTTCCTCCCTTTTAGTTTTTGTCCCAGCCGGTTTGCAATATTGCTTCGTATACCCGGCGAATACCGTGATCCAGATCTATTTTGGCCTGCCATCCCAGGCTATGCAATTTACTTACATCCATTAATTTACGGGGCGTGCCATCCGGTTTGGAGGCATCAAACTGCAGGGCGCCGGTATAACCTACAATATCCTTTATTAACCGGGCCAGGTCTGCGATGCTGATATCTTCCCCCACCCCTATATTCACCAGCCCTTCCTGGTCATAATGCTGCATCAGGTAAAAACAGGCATCTGCCATATCATCGGCATGGAGGAGCTCGCGTTTAGGGGTGCCCGTTCCCCAGATAACCACCGAGGGCGCCTGCTGCTCCTTTGCTTCATGGAACTTGCGCAGCAGCGCCGGTAATACATGCGAGCTTTGCAGATCGTAGTTATCATTAGGGCCGTAAAGGTTCGTAGGCATTACGGAAATAAAGTTACAGCCGTATTGCGCCCGGTACGCATCGCACATTTTGATGCCGGCTATTTTAGCTATCGCATAAGGCTCATTGGTAGGCTCCAGCAGGCCGGTAAGCAAATAATCCTCTTTCAGCGGCTGCGGGGCCAGTTTGGGATAAATGCAGGACGAGCCCAGGAACATCAGCTTCCTTGTTCCACTCACATAGGCGTGGTGTATCACATTGCTCTGGATCATCAGGTTATCATACAGGAATTCTGCACGGTAAGTGTTATTGGCCATAATACCACCTACTTTGGCTGCCGCCAGGAATACATGATCCGGCCTTTCCTGTGTAAAGAAGTCAGCCACCGCCTGCTGGTTACGCAGGTCCAGCTCCTGCGAGCTGCGGGTAATAATATTATAAAAACCCGCCTGCTGTAACCTGCGGATAATGGCTGAACCCACCATGCCGCGGTGACCGGCTACATATATTTTGTCGGACGGGTGCATATTATTCAAATTGGTTCAATACTTTATAACCGGCATCTTTCAGCACTTTTTCCCGCTGGAATAATTCAATGTCCGCCGCTACCATTTCCTTTACTAACGCAGGCAGGTCGTATTTTGGTTTCCAGCCCAGCTTCGTTTGTGCTTTGGTGGGATCGCCTATCAGCAGGTCCACCTCCGTGGGGCGGTAATACCGCGGATCAATGGCTACTATTTCCTGGCCGGGTTTTAACGCGGTTACGTGCGCGGCTACACTTTTAACAATGCCGGTTTCGCTTTCCGCAGCACCTTTAAAGTCCACTTCCACCCCCGCTTCTGCAAAGGCCATTTTAATAAAATCCCGCACCGTAGTGGTGATACCGGTAGCTATTACATAATCTTCCGGCTGCTCCTGCTGCAATATCAGGTACATGGCTTCCACATAGTCTTTGGCATGGCCCCAGTCGCGGCGTGCATCCAGGTTACCCATAAACAGCTTATCCTGCATGCCGGCTGCTATTTTGGCTACGGCCCGGGTAATTTTACGGGTCACAAAAGTTTCGCCCCGCAGCGGGCTTTCATGGTTGAACAGGATGCCGTTGCAGGCGTACATGTTATATGCCTCCCGGTAGTTTACGGTGATCCAGTAAGCGTATAGCTTGGCTACGCCGTAGGGGGAACGGGGGTAAAAAGGTGTTTTCTCCGACTGCGGCACTTCCTGTACCAGGCCATACAGCTCAGAGGTAGATGCCTGGTAGATCTTTGTTTTTTGCATAAGCCCCAGCAGCCGAACGGCTTCCAGTATGCGCAAGGTGCCAATACCATCTGCATTGGCCGTATACTCCGGCGTTTCAAAGCTTACTTTCACATGGCTCATGGCGCCCAGGTTATAGATCTCATCCGGCTGTACTTCCTGTATAATACGTATCAGGTTCGTGGAATCCGTAAGGTCGCCATAGTGCAGCTTAAAGTGCACATTGGTTTCATGCGGGTCCTGGTACAGGTAATCTATACGATCTGTATTGAACAAAGAGCTGCGGCGTTTGATGCCGTGCACCTGGTAGTTTTTGTGCAGCAACAGATCGGCCAGGTAGGCGCCGTCCTGGCCGGTTATACCGGTTATGAGAGCAGTTTTCATACTTTTTTCGTTTAAACGGCAGGAAATATAGAATTAACAGCTACTAACATCAAAATGTTATATTTTGTATGACCAAGTTATTTAATATTACGGTGCTTTTTCCCGTTTGGGAAAAGGTAATTTTGAAATAACTTTAGAAAAAAATCTTCCGTCAAACAAAGCCCTGTCCTGTCTTATAAAATGAAACGTATAATTGTTCCCGTTTTCCTCCTGCTGATCATAGCAGGTTTTGGTTGCAGTGGAAAAAGCGACAAAGCAATTGAAAATGCAAGAGAAGTTGTGCTGATGCTTACACCCGGTATTAATAATCCACGAAATAGTGAGGGTGATTTTATTACCTTAAAGGACGGCCGCATACTTTTTGTTTATACCCATTTTACCGGTGATTCTTTTGAAGATCATGCTCCCGCTTATCTTGCCGGACGGTTTTCTTCAGACAGCGGGAAAACCTGGACCAAAGAGGATCAGACGATCGTTTCAAATGATGGCGGAATGAATGTAATGTCCGTATCACTGGTAAGATTGAATAATGGTAATATCGCTTTATTCTATCTTAGAAAAAACTCGCTATCCGACTGTATTCCAATGGTCCGTATATCAAAAGATGAAGCCCAGACATGGGGAGAAGCTACTCCCTGCATCAGCGATCAGAAGGGTTATTTCACCATTAATAACAATCGCATTATTGCATTGAATAACGGCCGCTTATTAATGCCCGTATCACGGCATCAAAGGAATAATGAGCCATTTAGTTATAAGGGGGTTTCCATGTGCTACATCTCTGATGATAATGGTGTAACCTGGAAATCCAGCAAAACAGTGCCCAATCCTAATAATGTTTTAACGCAGGAACCAGGGGTGATCGCTCTGAAAAATGGTAACATAATGATGCTGATGCGTACGGAGGAGAATGTACAGTATATGTCATTTTCTAAAGATAGTGGCATGACCTGGACGCCGATAGCGCCTACTACTATCAGCTCTCCCTTATCACCGGCATCTATTTCCAGGATACCGTTAACCGGTGACCTGATGCTGGTTTGGAATGATAATAATGGCACCACCCCTGCTACAAAAACCCGGCGCACCCCTTTTAATATTGCACTTTCAAAAGATGAAGGCGCTACCTGGATGCCGCCTAAAACCATTGAGAACAATCCGGATGGAAGTTACTGTTATACGGCTATTCATTATGTAGGCCGGTATGTATTGCTTAGTTATTGCGCAGGCAGTTACTCTCAGCGAACACCTCTTTCCGTTACCTGTATTGCCCGTGTAAAACTCAGCTATCTCTATGATCGTAAGTAGCAGATCACAGAGACACAGCTATCAGATCCTCATAATATTGCAATACTAATTTTTCATGAAATTCGGCCGTAACTTTTTCGCGGCCGTTCATGCCCATTTGTTTTAATTCATCGTAAGTCTTAGACAATATTTTCTCCATTTGCTCCGCCAGGCTGTCACTGTTCTTTGAAGCACAGATATAACCGTTATAACCATCTGTTACTACTTCCCTGCATCCCACATTATCGGTGGTTATAATAGGCATTTCCAGGCTGGCAGCTTCCAGCAGGGCCCTGGGTACGCCTTCCCGGTAATAGGATGGCAGCGCAAAACAATGGGCCTTTACTAAAAAGCTCTTTACATTATCTGTAACCCCCAGGTATTCCACCACTCCTTCTTTCACCCAGCTTTCGATCTGCTCCCGGCTGATGGATGAAGGATTCAGATCATCAATAAATCCCAGCAGCTGAAACTTTACATGAGGATGCTTTTCCTTTACCTTTCTTGCCGCATCTATATACACACCTACACCCTTGTCCCACAACATTCTTGCAGAAAGAATAAATGTGAACCCATTATCCAGGGAGGGATAAGGGGCATCCCGTTTAAAGTGTGCGGTATTAATACCTTCACCCGGTAATACCTTGGTCTTATTCTCTGGTACTATGTTTTCCTGTACAAACAGTAACTGATCGTCTTTGTTTACAAACCACAGCTCCTGGCTGTTCTTAGCTGCCTGTTTATAAAGTCGTTTTACAATCCCATTCAGGACGCCCTTTTTCAGAAAAGCATAGCCGGCACCAGAAACAACGGCTATAGAACGTTTTGACAGCTTTCCCGCTGCCAGGCTGCCATAAATATTAGGCTTAACGGTATAATGAAAGATGAAATCGGGATCTATCCGGATGTATTCATTCTTTAGGAATGCCTGGTACTGCAGGTCACTAATGGGGTTTGTACCTTTATTACTTAACTCTGACCGTATGTAGGTAACTCCGTGTTCAACCAGCCGGGCAGTATAATCGTCATAATTAGCAATGCAGTACACTTTAAAACCTTTGTCCTGCAGCAGATGAATGATGCTTAACCGGAAATTATACAGATACCAGGAAGTATTGGATACAAGTATTACACTCTTCATTATTGAATATTCATTATTAGTCTTACGCTATTGATTTTTTCCATGATCTGGTTTACCATTGCCTGCTCTGCGGCAGTTAAAGGCTGGTTCCTTTTTCTTGATAAATAATCATGCTTATTTATTAATGAAAAGGTATTGTATAAAAGCACCTTTAGCCTTGATTTAAGCAATTCCAGCTGCAGCGCTGTGGGTGAAAGAACAGCTGGGCCATATTGCCGGAATATTTTACGGATGGTGGCAGAGCTTTTAGCGTAGTTCTTCACATTTACTTTGCCTTCACGTACAATATATAATGGTTCTGCTATCCTCGCAAACTTGGAATGGGCATAGGTCCGGCACCAAAGCTCGTAGTCCTCTGCCCGTATAAAATCCTTATTATAGGGATTATTTAAAAACCAGGAACGTTTGCCTACTACGCTGGCATGCAGTAACATGGCATGCCGTAAAATATGTTCGGGATTGGTATTAATAGGTTCCAGTCCCCGCTTACCCCTGGGTTTTCCTTCTTCGTCAATAGACCAGGTGCCGGTATCTACCAGGTCTACATCCGGGTGTGTCAGCAGATAGCTCACCTGTTTTTCCAGCCGTTCAGGGTCCATCAGGTCATCGGCATCCATACGTGCAAGATATTTACCTTCTGCCAGCTGTGCGATCTGGTTTAGCCGGTATATTAACCCTTTGTTGGTGCCATCGGCTACCAGGCGCACCCGGGGATCATTAATGGCTGCCGCCAACGCGGATGATCCGTCCGTGGAACCATCATCCAGCAGGATCAACTCCCAGTCCTGGTAGGTTTGTGCAAAGATTGATTTTAATGCTAATTCTAAGGTTGATCTGTTATTATAAAAAGGTAATCCGATTGTTAAAACTGGTGTCATAGCATTAAATATATAATTTCCTGATACCAGTCATATCCCTCATAACCGACAAGTATCTATTTAAACTTTTCATTCGCATATTTGGTGAAGTCTTTATTAAAAGAATCTACCGTGGTAGGGTATTCCGCCATTTTTTGTATGCCATGCTTCTTACACATTCCTACAAAATAATCCAATAATTTCATTATACTCTCATCTGAATTGTAACCTACCGACCGGGCGTTGAAGTTTACCTGGCCTCCGCCAGCGCTGCTAAAACCTAAAGCCCGGGCATTATTATTACCGCTGTTATTAGCAGCCAGTGTTTTTTGGGAGATCTGTACCATTTTCGACATTTCCAGCATTGCGTACATTAAAGGCAGCCGGGCCACTTTTACCCGTTCCAGCACATCCGGTTGGTTTGCTACCGCACTTTCCGCTTTATCAAAGAAATCGTTATATGACTTTAACAAGGCCGGGGCCAGATATCCTTTATAGTGTTTATGCGGATGGTCCTGCGATAATAAGGGAATATTGGACTTGACCACTGAGGTGGCCATCAGGTCAATATACTGCCGTATGTAAGGCCCTGCCTGGCCATAATAACCATTCAGGAAATCGTTCATAATTTTATCTACATCGGCATCCGGGTTCCATAAAAGTTTGGCTAACAAGTAAGCGCGCAGTTCAGGGAACTCGCCGCCCGGCGCAATATTCCCCTGCTCAAAAAGATTATTAATATTCTTATTTTCTGCAAAGTATTTAATATTTGGCTGCAGGGTATGAAAATTGGGGAACGGGCACATTAAATAGGGAAAGTCCGTTACATAATCCCATATCCTTATGTTCTTAGTCAGGGTCAGCCATTCGTCCAGCCTTCTGCGGAAGGTCTTTGCTTCATTGGATTGCGCGGTAGCATAAGACTCAGCCCTGCTTAAATAATAGGGCCCACATTCAACAATCATTACATTACGGGCCGGCGTAATTCCCTGAGGCGGTTCCTCATAATGCAGGTATGCCTGCGTAGCAATAGTTTTATCGGGGAAGCGGGCGGCTATCTTGTTTACAAAAGTTAATAAGGTGCCCATTGGAGAACCTGCTTTTTTATTAATAGCTTCACAGCGGTCGCAGTGGCAATAGTTCTCCTTCAGGTTATCATTGGCGGCCACAGACCATACCTTACTATCCGGATAACGTTTCATAAGCGCAGCAAAGTTCTTCACATATTCTTCAAACATATTATCATCCGTGAGGCACAATTGGTCCGGCGTTCTTTTACCATTATTTAGTGAAAAGTACTCCGGGTGGCTTTGAAAATACGTTTTGGCGGGAAGTACATAAGAAAAGGACGAGGACCATATTTCTCCCCACAGGCGGCTGGTACCGGCTATTTTATCAGGCGCATCAAAGTGATCCAGCTTTTGCCAGTTCATATAGGTCTCATCATAGGTATCCGAGTAGTAGAGATCACGATATTGAACACCCGGTACTTCACGGTCTTTGATATTAGCCAGGGTGATAGAGTTTTTTTTGGGGATCGTCACAACATCTGAGCTATACATCCTGCATCCTAAATATGATTCCAGGAAAGTATAAACACCATAGAGCACCCCTTTATCCTTATTGGCAATAATCACCAGGTGGTTATTAACGGTTTGAATCAAAAAACCATCATCGCCCAAACCTGAAGTAGAAACATTAATACCCAGCTGTTTAAGGTGCGCACTGTTCCCCACCAGTATTTCTTTGCCGGATGCAGCCGCATTATCTCTCATAACCGGAAGGTCTGCTCCGGATACCGCCTTTATGTATTTATCCATCTCCGAAGCAGCCTTTACTACCAGCGGGCCTGCATCGACCGATATTACAATAGAGTAATTGCTCTGGCCATTTTTAACCAGCGGCAGCTGTCCGTAAGTGTCACAGGAATCAGTTAGTAATAATACAGCAGTGATCACTGCTGAAGCAACAAGCATGGTACCAAAATACTTTTTCATCTTTTCCAGATTAAGTAAGTTATACTTTTGTGTAAGCTCCCTTCATCAAGGCTTCCCTTTGATCTTCCAACGTATCATTTCCCCATCCGAATTTACAGACCAATATATTCAGCATAAAAAGTGGTGTCCATAGTATTACTACACTATTCAGAAATAATAGGGTTGCCAGCATATAATTATCATTATTCCTTGTACAAAAAATGACAAAGCCTATGACTAATATTGCTCCTATTACCCCCTCCTCCACTAATAGCTTGATATATTGATTAGATTCTGCTATTTCCGAGTTATTCTCAATAAACCCCGGCGCCCTCCCTACAGCCAGCTCTACTATATTAGCAGTGGCCATAAACAACAGGCTGGCCTCTGTTCTCTTTTCACGGTCACCCAGGGAAGATGTTCCTAATTTGTCCCCGATGAGGTCCGATGGTATAAAAAGGGCCACCACCACCATCACTACCAGAGAAACCCTGATCGTTCGTTTTATAGTTTGTTCACGGAACGATAGGTTCTTCATAATGTATTTTGCACAGTTAACAGAAAAAAGCACGCCAAAAACTACCCATGCCCCGGTAGAGAAGGTGCACATTGCCCCGGCAAACACCAG
>NZ_DATCRF010000303.1:0-2611 GCF_036569125.1 Chitinophaga sp.
GTATCCGGTAAAAGAACAAAATCCGGTTTTCCCATCCTGGCCAATGATCCGCACCTGGGCCTTAGCCTGCCCAACATCTGGATAGAGATGCAGCTTACAACGCCGGGCATGAATGTATATGGTGTGTCCATTCCGGGTGCACCGGCTATCATCATAGGGTTTAATGAAAAAGTAGCCTGGGGCATTACCAATGGCAGTGATGATGTAAGGGACTGGTACAAGCTAAAAATAACCAACGACTATAAACAATATGAGCTGGATGGGCAATGGCGTAAGCTGACCTACCGCGTTGAGGAAATAAAAAGAAGAGGGGAAGCCGCTTTTTATGATACGGTATACAGCAGCGTGCATGGGCCTATTGTAAACAACCGCAGCTTTCCCGGTAAGGATCCGGATATGATGGATATGGCATTACGCTGGGAGCTGCACCGCCCTTCCAACGAGTTTTATACTTTCATTAAGCTGAACACGGCTGCAGATTATAATGATTATAAAGCCGCTATCCGCAATTACAGCACCCCGCTGCAGAACTTTACTTATGCCGGCAAGGATAATGTTATTGCCATTAACCACCAGGGCAGCATGCCCGTTAAATGGGCCGGGCAGGGGAAATTTATACTGGATGGCACCCGCAGCGCGCACCTGTACACGAAATATATTCCGGTAGATAGCTTGCCACAGCGGTATAATCCGGATTGTAATTATGTGCAGTCAGCCAACCAGCACCCTACGTACGACAACTACCCTTATTACTATAATGGCTATTACAGTGAAACCAGGGCTAACCGCATAGAGCAGCTCCTGTCTAAAAGCGACAAGCTGGATATTGCAGGTATGGAAGCCATTCAGCTGGATAACACCAACTCTTTTTCAGCAGAAGCATTACCGGTGCTGTTAAGCAAAATTAACAGGAGCCGTTTAAACCCGCAGCAGCTGAAGGATCTGGATGCCGTAAGCCAATGGAAAGGCAATTATGATTACGAAGATAAAATAGCACGCCTGTACGAAATTTGGTGGGCCAACACCGTTTTTTATACCTGGGATGAGTTTAAGAACTACCGTTTTTACCTGCGGCCGCCGGATAAGGTGGTGCTGCTGGACCTCATCCGCAAAGACCCGGATAACAAGTATTTTGACCTGCAAAGCACTGCGCAGCAGGAGAATGCATCGGATATTATTACAGATGCCTTCATCACCTCCTCGAACGATTTCACTAAAACCCGTAAAGAAGGACGGGAGCAATGGGGCGATTATCACAAAGTGAATTTAATGCACCCCACCAACCTGCCGGCGTTTAGTGAAATGAGCCTTTCTGCCGGCGGCCAGTCGGAAGCTATTAACGCTACCTCCCGCAACTGGGGCCCATCCTGGCGCATGATCGTGGAGCTGGGCGACCGGCCAAAAGCATACGGTATTTACCCCGGCGGCCAGTCCGGCAACCCGGCCAGCGAGTATTACAACAACTTTACGAAAGACTGGAATAAAGGCAAATACTATCCGCTGCTGTTCTTCATGAACAGCGCAGAAGCAAAAGCAGCAGCCAGCAGTACCTGGACATTCAACACCGCCAAATAACAGACCGTATGAAAAAGAATATGCTGAACAATATAAAGATCCTTGCGCTCACCATTATACTTATTATACTCACCCGCCTGATAGGCATACTGCCCTGGTGGAGCTTTATTATACCCGTAGTGGCATTGGGCATTGTTATGACTATAAAGAAATGGAGCAGGGCCGGTTTTGGATTGGGCTTCCTGGCAGGTTTCCTCACCTGGGCCGGCGCTAACCTGTACTTTGATGCAGCTTTGCAGGGCGCTGTGCTGGATAAGCTGGGTCTTTTATTATCCGTACCCGCCATTGTAATAGTGCTGCTCTCCGGCATCATAGGCGGGCTGTTAACCGGGCTGGCATTGTACACCGGCAAAGCGCTGGTAGCGGAACGCAGTATAAGTATTTAGGGAATTTTTCTATCTTGTTCATCCTCAAAATGCTTGAACAGGATGAAAATAAGAAGGCTGATTCCACTGGTACTCATGTTCATAGCTGTGCATAGCCATGCACAGGATAAAGGTTACATTACTAACCGCGCACCCCTGCGCCCCAACCCATATATAGAGCTGCCTTTGGGCGCCATTAAACCACAGGGCTGGTTAAAGGAAATGCTGGTGCGCCAGAAAAATGGCATGACGGGTAAGCTGGATGAGCTGTACCCGCTGGTAATGAATGAACGTAACGGCTGGCTGGGCGGCGATGGCGACCAGTGGGAGCGGGGCCCTTACTGGATAGATGGATTGCTGCCGCTGGCCTACATCCTGAACGATCAGCAGCTGATAGCAAAAGTAAAACCCTGGGTGGAATGGGCTATCAAAAGCCAGCAGCCCGATGGTTATTTCGGCCCTTCCAAAGACTACCCTTACGAAGCCGGTTTGAACCGCGATAACAGCCGCGACTGGTGGCCAAAAATGGTGATGCTGAAAGTGCTGAAGCAATACTACATGGCCACGCAGGACCCGCGCGTGATCACTTTAATGACCAGGTATTTTAAGTACCAGCTGAAAGAGCTGCCGCAAAAACCGCTGGATCACTGGTCGTTCTGGGCCCGCTACCG
>NZ_DATCRF010000304.1:0-10587 GCF_036569125.1 Chitinophaga sp.
GGATTTCCCGACCCTAAACTGGCCCCCATAAAAGAATTTTGCAGGGCTTACCGCGGCCAGTTAACAAGAAGCGGGCTATATAATAAGTTTGGCCGTTACAGTTATCCCGATGGGCCGGATTATTATAGAGAAGCGTTGTCCGCTTACCTGAATGATACCAGAGGACTGAGAACTACTGCCAAAAATATCCTGTCAGTAAGAGGCACCTTAATGGGCATCAATCTCGTTTGCAACGGGTTGATAAACCCGGGAGATGTGGTGGTTTCAGGTATTCCGGGCTGGAAGAGGGCCGAGCTTAATTTTGCCCACGCCAAAGCTAAACACCTAACCATACCTGTTGATGAAAATGGTTTGGTCGTAGACGCATTAAAGAAAATATGCCGCAAAACGAAAGTAAGAATGGTATATGTAACCCCCCACCACCATTATCCCACCACGGTATCCCTGCGTATTGACAGGCGTTTAGAGTTGGTGCGGCTGGCCAATGAATACGGATTTATTATCCTGGAAGATGATTATGATTACGACTTTCACTACAAACACCGGCCCTTGCAACCCCTTGCCAGCGCCGATGAAAACGGGATGGTAATTTACTGCGGTTCCTTTAGCAAAAGTTTTTCCCCTGCCTTCCGGATGGGCTATTTGGTAGCATCGGAGAATGTAATTGAACATCTTGCGCAGGTACGTGTGCTGTTAGACCGGCAGGGCGATCATATTATGGATAATGCAATGGCCGGGTTGCTGCATGATGGTACTATACAGCGCTATCTCAGAAAAACCCTGGCTGTTTACCACGAAAGGAGGGACCTTTTTTGTTCACTACTGAAAAGTGAGCTGAACGATGCAGTTAATTTTACCGTTCCTGAAGGTGGAATGACCGTTTGGACAACATTTGCAAGACCGGTTAACCTGGAAAAATTGTCGAAAGCAGCCTATGCGCAAGGCTTGTACATTTCAGATGGAAAAGCACATCAATACCCTGACTATAATGCAAATGCCATCCGGCTTGGTTTTGCCTCATCTTCAAAAGAAGAATTAGTTAAAAGCGTGGAAATTCTAAAAAGCATATGCCGGCACTAAAATCATCATAGATGCAGTGCCCCCAGATTACAGAGGGCACTGCAAACTACAATTAATACAACCTGTAAAACAGTGTTTTGCCATTACCGGCGCCGGTGCTGCCGGTAATAGTAATATGACCGGTATTCCCGTTCCCATCATAGCCGGAGGCCATGTTATAGCTGGATGTGCAGTTCGTTACAGTATGCGGCACATTCTGTCCGGAGCTGCCCAGCTTAAAGCCGTTGCCATCACCGTTGCCGCCATACCCGTTGTTGGTAGCAGTACAATTCGTGATCGTAACGGTAGAGGGCTGTCCGTACAGGTCCCAGCCGTCATCTGAATTGTGGTTGGCTGTGCAGTGATCAAACTTGTTGCCTGCACCTGCTGATAATTTGCAGGCAAAACCATCTGCATTTTCACCACCGTTCTGCGTATCGTAATTGTCATTGGACTTACAGTAGCTCACGTTGTTGTGATGCGACTGGTTGTAGATCTGCAAACCGGAATCGTGATTGCCGGAAGTAGTAACGTTATACACGTAGTTATAACCGCCATACTGGAATACCAGCCCGCAATCAGGAGCATTCTTAATAGTCATGTTAGTAATGTTCCAGTGTGCTGCCTACTCAAAAAATGGTACTCCCGGTATAGCATATTTTTTCATACCGGCTTCATTGATCTCCACACCAATACCCGGTTTATCCGATACTGTTATAAAGCTATCTTTCACCCATTCGCCATCATAGGTAACGATCTCTTTAAACATAGGCTGTGTATGAAAATAAGATTGCCATTCCATGATCATGAAATTGGGTACGGATGCACAAACATGCGCACAGGCCATGGCCCCCAGGAAAGAGGCTACCATGTGGGGTGCAAAAGGTACATAATATAAATTGGCCAGGTTGGCAATGCGCTGTCCTTCTCCCAGCCCGCCGCATTTTTGCAGATCCGGCATTACAATATCCACGGCGCCTGTTTCCAGCATTCTCCGGAAACCATAGGCCAGGTAATGGTTTTCACCGGCGCAAATAGGTGTGCTGGTCGATTCCGTGATGAGCTTATAGGCCTCTACATTCTCAGCCGGTATCGGTTCCTCCAGCCACATCAGGTTCAGGGGCTCCAGTCTTTTTGCAATAGCCTGTGCGGTCACTGCATCATACCGCCCATGCATGTCGGCGCAGATATCAATTTCAGGGCCTACGGCCTGGCGGGCGGCACTTAGCTGGTCGTACATGCGTTGCAGTTCGGCCGGGCTGGCAGTCCAGTTGTACCGGTCGTATTTGTTTGGATCATTGGCCTGGTCCAGGTCGAACTTAATAGCATTGAAGCCCATACTTTTTGCTTTCGTGGCTGCTTCCGCAAAATCCGAAGGTTTAGGCAGGCGTTGCTGGTACAAGGCAGTATCACAGTATACACGCACCTTATCACGGAACTTGCCGCCCAGCAGCTGGTACACGGGCAATTGCAGCGCCTTGCCGGCCAGGTCCCACAAAGCTGCTTCTATAGCTGATAATACGGCTACATACATGCCTGATTGTGCTCCCTGGAAGAAACCCGATTTGCGGATGTCTTCAAACAGGCGGTTTACATTCAAAGGGCTTTGTCCTTTGATGCGCTCACCAAAATTCTTTACCAGGTAATAGGTGCCGGGAATGGCATCCACACCTTCGCCGCATCCCCAGATACCCTGGTCGGTATATATTTTTACAAACAGGCTGCCCCTGATGTAACCGCATTTCACATCCGTGATCTTAAGGTTGGAAGGAGCGGAGGCTTTGGGCGCGCGGTTTATGGCTTGTTCATATCCATGTCCAAAAGCAGGCAAAGCGGTCAGGGGGGCCATAGCAGCTGCGATGGCAGCTTTGGTTATGAAAGATCTTCTTGATGTTGGATTGGTCATTATAGCGTGTTTTTTGGGTTTACCATGTTCTTCCTTTCAAAAATTCCTGTATCTGGCTGCTGGATACAGGCAGCTCGTTGATATGTTCGTTGAGCCATTTAGAAAAATCCCTTTCTATCTCATCGCTCCAGCGTGAGTCTATCTGTCCGGGTGTATATTTTCCCGCGCGCAGCCGCTCGTGGCCGAACATATCGCGCAGGCGCACGATCTCGGAGGTTACCACCACTTTTTGTACCAGCTGCGGAGGAATGAAGATCACGCCGCCATCCCGCCCCAGCACCACATCGCCGGGCATTACAGTTGCCTTGCCTATGCGTGTGGGCTGGTTAATGCCGGCAAGCGTGGTATTTAATTCGCCCGCAGGATTATTCAGGTGGTGCGATGGATGGTAGCTGCGGAAAAAAGAAGTAAAGGAGCCGATCTCTTTTAATCCTTTGATATCACGGATAGCGCCATCGTATATGATACCGTTGCCGGTTTTGGCATAAATGGAATTGCCGAGATTATCTCCTACTGTGGGACCATCTTCATAAGCATCAAACTGGTCCACCACATATACATCGCGCTTCACCAGCAGGTCAATAGGCCAGGAGTTTTGCGATTTCACTCTTTTATCACGCACGCCAAACTGGTCTATGACGCGGTGCAGGTCCGGGCGGCCCGGCACAAAGGTGGCGGTAACGGCGCGGCCTACCAGCACACTGTCGGGGTTAATGGTTTGCCATTCGCCTTCATACTGGTGCTTGTAATTTTCGTTGCGGAGCACGGCCCATGCTTCTTCCAGGGTTACCAGCTTCATACGGTCCAGCAGGCTGTCAGGTACTTTGGGCCTGCCATCGGCAAAGCGTTCGCCTTTCCATTCAGGTGTAAGTGCAATAAGCTGCTCGCGGCTGATCTGCTGCGCTTTTAATGAGCCGTATACCCAAAACAGTAATACGGCTGTCAGCCAATATTTTGATCTGTGCATATTAATGGGTTTATAATGGTGAAGATGATTGTTGTGTATCTTTTTCAGGTGGATGATTATGCCACCAGCTGGCGAGGGAAGAGCCGGTGATATTCATTACAGGTCCAAAAATGGCAGGCGCCAGTCCGGCAGTAGCCATCTTGCCCATGGTTAACGCCAGCCCGGAAGCCAGTCCTGCATTCTGCATGCCTACTTCCAGGGCAATGGTGCGGCAATCCCGTTCATGAAAACGCAGCAGCCTGCCCGACCAGTACCCCATGCAGTATCCCAGCACGTTATGGAAAATGGTAGCTACCAGCAATAGAACGCCTACCTGTAACAGGTTATCCCTGCCGGCTGCAGTAATGATAACCAGGATAATGGCAATGCCGGCCATGGATAACAGGGGCATGGCCTTATCGAGCCATTTGAATTTACCATGCACCAGGTAATGAAAAGCCAGGCCTGCTGTTATGGGAATGATCACGATCTTGGTAATATCCCAGGCCATATCCCAGAAGTTAATGTTCACAAAGCTGCCACCCAGCAATTGCATAAGCAGGGGCGTTAAAAAGGGCGCCACTACAGTAGAAATAGTAGTAACGGATACGGATAAGGCCAGGTTGCCTTTGGCCAGGTAACACATTACATTGGAGGCCAGCCCGCTGGGGCAGCAGCCTACGAGTATGATGCCCGCAGCAATTTCATTGGGAAATTTGAACAGGCTGGCCAGGGCAAACCCTATCAGCGGCATGATCATGTAATGACATACCACTCCTACAATAATGCCTTTGGGCATGCGGATAACATTGGCAAAATCTTTCAGGCTTAATTCCGTGCCCATGCCAAACATGATGATCTGCAAAAGGGGAATGATCAATCCCGATAGCTTGAAGCTGCCGATGGTTTTAAAATGCCAGGGATAATACATGGCCAGGCTCACCACCGCTATAACCATTAAGGTAAAAGAAAGGCCTTTGAGCAGCGCATGTTGCCGGAAAGCCAGCGCCAGGCTCAGAAAGAACAACAATAAGATCCAGCCGCCCCATTGATGTTGCTGCAGCAGGGCCAGCACAATGTAAATAATTAAGCAAACAGCGGATGCCAGATAATAGACCGTGGAACGCTTCATACGGTAACAGGTTTAATGGCAGCATATTTCTGCTGCAGGTTTCCAATGGCCTCAAATTCATCAAACAATTTAGTGCTCAGCTTTTCAAAGATGCCGAAGTAGTCGGCATACATGGCATGATGCTGTTGATCCGGTTCATACATATCGGGCAGCTCCACAATGCGGGCCGCTTCATCCAGCGATCTGTAAAGGCCCATTTCAGTAGCGCTCAGTAGCCAGGCGCCAAAGCTTACGCTGTGAAATTCCCGCCGCAGGTGTACGGGTTTATTGAACATATCGGCAATGATCTGGGTGCAGAAAGGAATAGTACCGAAGCTGCCGTTCACCGAAAGGCTTTTGATGGTGCGTTGCTCACCAAGGCTTTTACCAATGCTGTAGATCTCATACAATATACCTTCAATGGTAGCGCGTATAAAATGTTTGCGTTCATGTTTAATGTTCAGCCCAAAATAGGTGCCCCTGGCATTAGCATTCCAGATGGGGGCGCGTTCACCCAGCAAATAGGGCAGGAACAACAATCCGTCCGAGCCTGCCGGTACTTTTGATGCTTCTTCCAGCAGCAGCTGCATGCTGTCTGCTATATCAAAGGGCTTCGTGAAATCGCCGAACTGCCGGGCAAACCAGTCAAAGATATTTCCGCCGTTATTAGTAGGCCCGCCGCTTACATAACAATCGTCGGTAAGCAGGTAATTGAAGAAGCGCATTTGATCATCTTTCAATACGGTGGGGCCCATTACCCGTACCGCCCCGCTGTCTTCAATGGTAATGGTGGCTTGGCCTTCTCCTTTTACACCGTCGCCCAGTGTGGCCAGGCAGCCATCACTGGAACCGATAAGTATTTTTACGTCGGCAGGCAGGCCCAGTGATTGCTGGTAAGCCATTTTCAGCTTGCCGGCTGTAGTAAATATAGGCGCCAGCTCAGGCAGCTGGGCCGCTGTAATGCCCGCATACTGCAAAGCATCTGCTTCCCATGCAACAGTATGTATGTTCAGCAAGCCGGTAGCAGATGCAATACTATAATCTATCAGGTACTTACCTGTTAGCTGGTGAATGATATAACTTTTTATGGAAAGGAATTTACTGGTTTGTTTGAACCGTTCTTTATCCCGGTTCTTTAGCCACGCTATTTTCAGCAGGGGCGACATGGGGTGAATGGGGGTGCCTGTGGCTGCATACAGGGCGGCGCCGGACGCTGAGCGGCGCAGCTCCAGCGCTTCTTTCTTGGCGCGGTTATCGGCCCAGGTAATGGCATTGCCAAGCGGGTTGCCATTTTTGTCCACCGCCAGTAAGCTATGCATGGCGGCGCTGAAACAAATGCAGGCTACTTTATATTTTTTCGGGTAAATGTATTGGTTCAGCAGGTTCTTTATCACATACAGGGTGGTAATAAAGATCTGCTCAGGATCCTGCTCACTATGATCGGGATCAGTATGAAATGTAGGATAATGGCCTTTCATCGAATGGAGGACGTGGCCGTTGAGGTCAAAGGCAAAAACCCTTACCCCGTTTGTTCCCAGCTCAATGGTAATGATACATTCCATGTCTATCGTAATTATTTGTTCTGTAAATGATTTTTTCTGAAGTCACTGGGCCGGTAACCGGTCAGTTTTTTAAAGGTGGTGGAAAAATGTTGCGACGAATAGAAGCCGGTATCCAGCGCTATATCCGTTACGCTGATATCCGGCCGCTTTAACAGCTTGATGGCTTCTGAAATGCGGATGTTGATCAGGTAATTGATGGGTGAAAAACCGGAATAGCTTTTTACACGCTCTGTAAACAGGGTAGTGCCCATCCCAACCAGCGCCGCCATTTCTTCTACCGTCCATTGATAGCTCAGGTCCCGCCGCAGGGCCTCTTCAAGGTGCATGAATGTTTTTGGAAAGTCGCGGCAGGGATTGTTTTGCGTGGTCATGTGCCGGGTGATCTGTATCAACAGCTCGTCAAGCTGGTGATTGACCCGCGTTTGATAGCCTATTTCATGACCGGACAATTCTGCGTGTATGCATTTGAGTATTTTACCTGCTTCATTGAACCGGGATAGCACGGGCGTGTAGTTTAATAATAATATTTTACCGATAGCGGCGCCTTCGCTTTCCGACAGGCCGCTCCACTTGCCAGGCAGCAAATGGCCGTTCCCCAGCTTTTGCATGCTGATATGCAGCCAGGAAAAGGAGCCGATCTCCAATACACCGTCATCACTGCCAAACAGTACGCCGGGTAATATCAGCGCCACATCGCCCGGGTATAGCACATACGGCTGATGATCGATGCGCCATCCGAACTTGCCTTCTGTTATATAATACAGGCGTATATCGTCTGTGGCTGTGCTAAGGAACGTGTTGAGCTGAATAGCGCCATTCTTTTTTATGCCCAGTTCAGAAATATGCGGGAACAACCTCAATTCTGCCGATTTGCCGCGTTGTAGTACAAATTGATGCATATGGTTTTATCTAAATGCGGGGAATCAGTTTCATTCGTGGAATACTGTATAAAGAAAAGAAATTTATTCATCAGAGATGTACAAAATTCAACACTGTTCTATTTTGGAAGTTTTTCAGTGTAATACCGGATAATTTGTTGTGCGAACTTACCTTAACAACATCCCGTTATGAAAATACACATCAACGCCAGGCGTCCCTGCCTGACCAGCCTGCGGCTGCTTTTAATTCTTCTTTTATTGCGGTCCGCCGCCTATGCACAAACAGTTACGGGTACAGTGACAGATGAAAAAGGTGTAAAACTTTACCGTGTTTCTGTGGGCGTAAAAGGAACCACACACGGAACCACCACTGATACCGATGGCAAATACAGCATTCCGGCTGCCGGCAATGCCACGCTGGTATTCAGCTCAGTGGGATATAAAACAATTGAAATGGGGGTTGCGGGGCGTACGGCGCTGGATGTAACCCTGATGGAGGAGAACCAGAGCCTGGGCGAGGTGGTGGTCACCGCCCTGGGCATCAGAAAGCAGGCCCGTAGCCTGGGATATTCCGCCACCAGCGTTAAGCCCGAAGAGCTGACGGTGAACCGCACCAGCAACGTAATGAATACCTTACAGGGTAAAGTGGCGGGCCTGAATATTTCATCGCTGGGCACAGGCCCCGGTGGTACCTCCAAGATCCGTATCCGTGGCCAGTCATCCCTTTCAGGGCAAAACAACCCGCTGATCGTTATCAACGGCGTACCTATTGATAATACTAACTTCAACGACAATATTATTTCAGGAAATGTAAAAGAGGGCGGGGTGTTTGCAGATGGGGGAGATGGTTTATCGAGCATAAACCCGGATGATATAGAAAGCATGACCGTTTTAAAAGGCGCGCCGGCATCGGCGCTGTACGGCTCACGCGCTAAAGATGGCGTGATCATGATCACCACTAAAACAAAAGGAAAAACAAAAGGTATTGGCGTTACCTATAACCTGAACTATACCAATGATACCCCATTGGACTTTACCGATTACCAGCGCGAATATGGCCAGGGGGAGGGCGGCGTTCGCCCTACTACGCCCAATCCTACTTCGGGGCAGTGGTCGTTCGGAGAAAAATTTGCACCCGGCATGACGCAGGTGCTGTTCAATAATTTAACGGTTCCATACGAGCCGCAGGGCAGCCGCATTAAAGAGTTTTACCGTCATGGCCAGAATGTTGCCAACACGGTAGCCTTTGAAACCAGCAATGATAAAGGCGGCCTGCGCCTGTCGCTGAACAATACGGATAACAGGGGCATCATGCCCAATAATACCTTCAACCGTAAGTCCATGAACCTGGGCTTCAGCTACAACCTGGTTGAGCAGCTTGTGCTATCCGGTAATATCAACTATTCCAGGGAAGTAAATAAGAACCCGCCGAATATTGCTAACCAGGATAATTCCATTCCTACTTCTTTAATGGCGATGTCGACCTCCATGCCGCTAAGTGTGCTCAATGAGAACAAATACAACGCGGCAGGCAATGAATATCCGTGGTCCAGGTTCACGAACCGCACCAACCCGTATTGGGTGCTGGCGGAGCAGTTCCACAACATTAAACGCGACCGCATCTTTGGCAATGTAGCGTTGAAATATAACGTTCTGCCATGGTTAAGTGTACAGGGCCGCGTTGGGCAGGATTACTGGTCGCGCGATGAAGATGTAAATAACTTCCCAACCGGTCAGGCTTCCAGGGCGGCAGCGCCTCCCGGTTTCGTGAACGGTATATATACACAGGAATCACGCCGCTTCCGGGAAACCAACATGGATTTCCTGGTGAATGCAAACCGGCAGTTCGGTGATCTTGGATTGAACCTGAATGCCGGGGGCAACCGCATGCGCAAAAGGGCCGACATCAATAGAGTGGTAGTAACCGATTTTATCATCAGGGGTTTGTATACGGTGCAGAACGGGCGCGGAAAAGATCCGGTGTATACGCTCACGGAACAGGGTGTGAACTCGCTTTATAGCTCCGCGGAGCTGAACTGGAAACAAACGTTTTATTTAACCGGCACCGTGCGTAACGACTGGTTCTCTACACTGTCTCCGGACAACAGAAGCATTTTATATCCATCCGTTTCCGGCAGCTATGTGTTCTCAGAACACTTGCCTGCATTAAGCTGGCTGAACTTCGGTAAAGTGCGGCTGGGTTATGCGGAGGTAGGCAGCGACGGTGACGTAGCGCCTTATTCGGACCGGCTGTTCTATCTGCCGAACCCCAATTTTATTACCAATCCCAATGGGGTACCGGTACCGGTAGGCACCAGCACTATCAGTAACGGTGTTACCGGCACCACCTTGCCCAATCCCCGGCTAAGACCCAGCCGTGTGGCGGAAACAGAGGTGGGGCTGGAATTACGTATGTTCGACAGCCGTGTAAACCTGGACCTGGCAGCTTACCGGAAGATCACGAGCGATCAGATAGTACTGGTGCAGATCTCAGATGCATCCGGTTATTTCAATACACCCATCAACAGCGGCAAAAGCCGCAATAAAGGGTTTGAGGCCCTGTTAAACCTGGTGCCCGTAAGAAGCGGAAAGTTCAATTGGGAATTTACGGCCAATACATCGTACAACATTACTAAAGTGCTGAGCATTGTTACCGACAAACCAGGTGAGCGCATTACTACGGGCACGCATGTATTTAATGGTGAAACCCGGCAGGTGGTGGGGCAGGAGATAGGCCAGATAGCCGGTTACGGGTATGCGCGGAATGAAAAAGGACAAATGATCTTTCAGTCGAACGGTTTGCCCCAGCGCACACCCGACTTTGTATTGTTTGGCAGCGCCCTGCCCAAATGGGTAGGTGGTTTCCTTAATTCCTTTAATTACAACGGCATTACGCTAAATGTGCTCGTTGATTATAAGCTGGGAAATAAAGTACTGTCAGGCACTAACTTCAACGCCGTGCGGCACGGCCTGCACAAAATGACGCTGGAAGGCCGTGAATCCGGAGTGAAAGGTAAGGGAGTGGATGCCAGCGGCAATCCGAACGAGGCGGTGGCCTCGGCACAAACCTATTGGGAGCATCTTCGTACACAGCAGATCGTGGAAGCAGTTGTTTATAATGGCGG
>NZ_DATCRF010000305.1:0-13724 GCF_036569125.1 Chitinophaga sp.
GCGCCAGCTCATTACAGTGGCATCAGGGGCCAGGCCGCCTTCCAGGATCTCGTCCCAGCCAATAATACGGCGTCCTTTGCTGTTCAGGTATTTTTCCATGCGCTGGATAAAGTAGCTCTGTAACGCATGCACATCTTTCAACCCTTCGTCCTTCATGCGTTTCTGGCATTTGGGACATTTTTCCCAGCGTGTTTTAGGGGCTTCATCGCCGCCAATATGTATGTATTTGCTGGGGAACAGCGCCATTACTTCATCCAGCACATCCTGCAGGAACAGGAAGGTGCTGTCGTTGCCGGCGCAGTAAATATCTTCAAAAACACCCCATTTGGTGCCTACTTCATAAGGGCCGCCGGTGCAGCCCAGGTAAGGGTAAGCGGTTAATGCTGCCAGGGAGTGGCCGGGCATTTCTATTTCAGGTATCACGGTTACATGGCGCGCAGTGGCATAGGCTACTACGTCCTTAATTTCTTCCTGGGTGTAATAACCGCCGTAAGGTTTACCGTCAAATTTCTGATCGTTGTAATGCCCTACCATGGACTCTTTGCGCTTGGAAGCTACTTCCTGCAGGCGCGGATATTTTTTGATCTCTATACGCCAGCCCTGGTCTTCTGTAAGATGCCAGTGAAAAGTATTCATCTTATGCATGGCCAGCAGGTCAATATATTTCTTTACAAAGTCGGCGGAAAAGAAGTGGCGGCCTACATCCAGGTGCAGCCCGCGGTAAGGGAAGCGGGGATAATCATTGATATCGGCGCCCGGTATCCATAAGCTGCTGCCTTTTTCAACCGGTAATAACTGAATAAGGGTTTGGATGCCGTAAAAGGTGCCGCTGCCGTCGTTGCCGTTAATATCGATCCGGTCTTTGCCCACTTTTAAGGTATAACCTTCTGCATGTTTGCTGCTATCAGTACCGGTATGCAGCACAATGGCGTTCTTATCGCCCTGTTCTGCCACGCTCAGCTCATAGCCGGTAAGCTCTTTCAGCCAGGCATTGAACAGGCCTGCGGATTGCTTATCCTCCGGGGTAGTGGCTACCAGCACGGTTTGTTTATCCAATAGAAAAGAATCGGGCGTTTCCTGCACGCTTACCGGCATAGGTATGATGCTTACCTTGCCTTTGGGTGCTGCTCCCTGTTGATTGTTGGTACAGGCGGTCAGGCCTGCCAGGGCGAGTGCTATTACACAGGGTAACAGGGCCCGTTTACGGTTCATTGTTCTGTTCATAAATGTTATTTCAGCCAGGTTGATGGGTGGTATAAAAGACGGTTCCGAAGATACAACTTTCAGTATAACGGTTTATTCTTTTATTTCCAGCTCAGCTACCAGGGGCCGGTGGTCGGAGGCAACAGTTTCCTGTATTACGCGGGTGGCCGTTACGTTAAAACGGTGTTTGGGATACAGCAGTATATAGTCCAGCTTTACGGTAGGCGTATCTGCCGGGTAGGTAGGGCCGGCTGCCTGGGTGGCATCGGTGAACAGCTGCTTTAAAATACCGGTTTCTTTGGAGGCAGGAGCTGCATTCAGATCCCCGGCCAGTATTACAGGTGTTTTGGCATTGGTAAAACGCTGCACCAGGGCCGTGGCCTGGTTTATACGGTCGCTGGGCTCATCGCTGGCATCCAGGTGCGCGCTTACAAATTGCAGCAGGCTGTCGCCGGGCAGCTGCAGGGTAATAATGCCGGCTATGCGCGGCTCCCGGTCCTTATTACCAGGTAAGGCTATACGTTCCGTAGCGGTAATAGGCATTCTGGACAGGATGCCGGTGCCATAGGCGCCGCCTTCATAGTCCATTGCTTTTGCAAAATAGGTGTACATGCCGGTAAGGGAAGCCAGTTCTTTAAGCTGATCGCTGCCTTGCGTGCGGGTAGTGGCGCTGTCTACTTCCTGCAGGGCTACCAGGTCAGGATTAGTGGCCAGTATAACGTTGGCAATGCCTTGCAGGTCTACGGCGCCCTGGTTGTTCTGGCCGTGATGAATGTTGTAGGTGAGCACTTTCAGATTTTGCGCAGGTAGTAGTAACGGCCAGCTGCAGCAACAGAGTGCCAGGATAATAAGGTAACGGTTCATAGTTTATCAGAATAATGAATAATTAAGAATTAATAATCGCAAAGCAGGTTTTACGCGCAATACCGGCGCTACGTCTATTAATTATTAATTCTTAATTATTAATTGTTTTAAGTTACAACATTTCCTGATAAGCCTTCTCCGCTTCCTCCCTGATCTTTTTAACCTCCGCAGCCTGGGTAAGGGAAATACCGTATTCCGGCACTCCGGGAATGCCGCCCATGCTTACATTGGGGTTACGGTAGGTCATACCGCTTTCTACATAGGCTTTGGCAGTGGTATGATATTCCACTGCGCCCGTTTCCTTTACAAGAGCGGCAATGTTATGGGCCCGTACACCGGAGCCTACCATAATGGCTATACGTTCCTGTGACTGCTGCACCAGCGTTTTCAGCAGGGCAGCACCTTCCGTTGCTGTATTACGCTGCCCGGAAGTAAGGATGCGCTCACAGCCTGTTTCAATAATATCTTCCAGGGCCTGCAGCGGGTCTGCCGTCATATCAAAGGCACGGTGAAACGTAACGCCCATGGGCCAGGCCAGGTCAACCAGTTTTTTACATCTTTCTTTATCTACCTGTCCGTCGGGGGTGAGAATGCCTATTACAACGCCGTCACAGCCCAGCTGTTTACACATGGTTATATCCCGCTGCATTACTTCAAACTCAAGGTCATCATATAAAAAATCGCCCCCGCGCGGGCGTATAATAGGGTACAGGGCGATCTGCACTTTTTCCCGCGCCACTGCTATGGTAGCGTAGCTGGGGGTGGTGCCGCCTTCCAGCAGGTTATCGCACAGCTCAATGCGTTGTGCACCCCCTTCCTGGGCAGCTATGCAGGAACCTACGGAACCGGCGCATATTTCTAAGGTAATGCTCATCGTTTTTAGTTGGCAGTTGCCTGTTTTAGTTGGCAGTTGCCAGTGGGCAGTTGGCAGTAAAAAGTACTGCGTAGTGCCGGTTTTAAATAGTTTGCAGTTGGCAGTGGGCAGTTGGCAGTCAGGAGTTACTGCGTATTAACAATTACACAATAACCATTCCCTGCTTCAAGTTAGCTGTTACAAGTTGGTAGTTTGCAATAAGAAGTGCTTCCAGACTGCCCACTGCCCACTGGCAACTGCCAACTATTTTCCTGTCAATTAATAAAAATGTTTCCCTTTTATCAGCTCATTCCGCGTATCGCTTGTACACACGGCATAGCTGAACCCTTCCTGCAGGCAGTAAGCGCCAAACTCACCCTTTTTATTCAGGGCCAGGAAGCCTACCTGGATCTCTTTCGATTTCTGCGGGCTCTTTTTCACAATACGTTTTACGGCTTCTTTACAAGCTGCTTCAGGCGAATAGCCCTGCCGCATCAGCTCTACCACCAGGTGGCTGCCTACAATACGGATCACCTCTTCACCCACACCGGTAGAGGTTGCGCCGCCTACTTCATTATCCACATACAAACCGGCGCCAATAATGGGAGAATCGCCCACACGGCCCCGCATTTTAAACGCCATACCGCTGGTGGTGCAGGCGCCGGACAGGTTGCCCTGTGCATCCATCGCCAGCATGCCAATAGTATCGTGGTTATATACGTTGCCCGGCAGCTGCAGCGGGCTAAATGCCGTAGTGCCGTTAGCGTTATAAGACTTGTTCTCTATATTCATCTGCGGCTTGTACTCAGATTTTTTCAGCCACTCTTTCCAGGCTTTTTCTGATTCCGGCGTTAGCAGGTTCTCTTTTTTGAAACCGTTGGCCAGCGCAAACTGCAGCGCGCCTTCGCCTACCAGCATTACGTGCGGTGTTTTTTCCATTACGGCACGGGCCACGGAAACAGGGTGTACAATATGTTCCAGCGCGGCTACAGAACCGCAGTTCCCCAGCTCGTCCATGATACAGGAGTCCAGGGTTACATGGCCATCCCGGTCGGGATAACCGCCATAACCTACGGTAGTTACTGCCGGATCAGCTTCCGGTACCTGCACGCCGGCTTCTACGGCGTCCAGTGCACGGCCGCCTTTTTTCAACACTTCCCAGGCAGCCTTGTTGGAAGGAATGCCGAAGTCCCAGGTAGAGATCACGATAGGTTTCCCCTTTACGGTTTTACCTGCTGCGCTGGCAGATGCTGCGCTTACTCCATCCAAAGAGAAAGCAGCGGCGCCAAGGGCCGCTGCTTTTAAAAAGTTTCTACGATCTTGCATATAAGATAATATGGATCGAAAGATACTGTATTTATTTTATTCGTTCAATCCCACTTCCGTTACAATCCTCCATAGGCCTTCCACTCTCTGCTTTTCCCCGCACTAAGCCTTGGAATCATCGTCGCCACCAGCCATCCTTTTACACCTTCCTCCTTGCACCAGGCCATCGACCGTCGTCCGTGGACTGCAGGCTTTTCCAGCCATTCCACTCACACTCTCCTCCCGCACCAGGCCATGGACCATGGACTATCGACTATGGACCACTTAATCCTTCATCTCCCAAGCCAGCGCACTTGCGCCCAGGATAGCCGCATCGCTTTCCTTCAGCTCAGAGAACACCAGCTTCACTTTATTCTGGAAAATAGGCAACAGGTTCAGCTCCATATGTTCCCGTACCGGTTTCATGATAAGGTCACCGGCTTTGGTTAAGCCGCCAAATAATATAATGGCTTCCGGGCTGCTGAACATCACGAAGTTGGCCAATGCCTCACCCAGTATCTTACCGGTGAACTCATATACTTCCCTGGCCAGCGGATCGCCTGCCATAGCCGCGTCAAACACGGTTTTGGAGTTGATATCCTCTTTCTTCAGATCACGCAGTGTGCTCTTGGTTTCCGGGCGGGTAGCCAGGAATTCCAGCGCCGTGTTGGTTACGCCGGTAGCGGAAGCATAGGCTTCCAGGGATCCGTGCGCACCGGTGCCGGGGTGGTACCTGCCGCCGGGGATCACTATACAGTGGCCCAGCTCACCTGCAAAACCATCATGACCATATATCAGCTGTCCGTTGGCAACAATACCGCTGCCTACGCCCGTACCTAAGGTGATCACGATAAAATCTTTCATGCTGCGGGCAGCGCCATACATCAGCTCTCCCAATGCAGCTGCATTGGCATCATTGGTTAATACAGTAGGCAAACCAAATTTTTCTCCCAGCAAATTAGCCAGTGGTATAACGCCTTTCCAGCGAAGGTTTGGTGCATACTCAATATTACCGGTGTAATAGTTTCCGTTGGGCGCGCCCACACCTATACCCCTGATATTATCGATGCCGCCTGCCTGGTCTATCAGTTTAGACAGGTGCTCATGCAGCTCGTCTAAAAAACCAGCTACATTTTCATGTTGATTGGTTAACATACGGCCATCGCACAGAATATTGCCTCTGCGGTCTACAACGCCGAATTTTGTATTGGTTCCACCAATATCAATGCCCACTACTAATTGCTGACTCATAATCGATTCCCTGAGATTTTAAAATAGTTTTAACTCTAAATGCAAAGAAAGCCAGGTATGCAAAGCATAAGGCTGGTATAATATAAGAGGCATGAATGCCCAGAGAGGTATCTGCTAATCCGCCCTGTACCGGAGGTACCAGGGAACCGCCTAAGATCATCATCACCAGGAAAGAAGAAGCCTGGCTGGTATATTTACCCAAACCTGCAATAGACAGGGAGAAGATAGAAGGCCACATTACGGAACAGAATAAGCCGCCGCTTACAAAAGCAAAGGTAGCAACTGCACCGGTGGTTAATAAACCTACCACCATGCCGGCTACACCCAGTAAGCCAAAGATCATTAAGGTTTTGGCGGGTTTTTCCTGTCCGGCAAAGAAACCGATGATCTGTATTACGATCACACCGGCATAAGGATACAGTGCGCTGATGTCGTTGCCTTTCCAGGCATTGGCGCCTAAGATAACACCGTAAGCAATAAACGGTACGATCACAAATAACAGCTGACGCGTTGCCTTGGAAACGTTGAACACCGTGATGGCGCCCGTCCAGCGGCCGATCATTAAGCTACCCCAGAACAGGGAAATGTAAGGATCGATCTGTGATTCAGCTAAACCTTCAGGAGTAAGGAACCCCGGGTGTTTCAGCAATGCGCCCATGTTACTGGCCACAGAAACTTCTACCCCTACATACACAAAAATGGCGATCATGCCCAGCACCAGCTGCGGGTACTTCATAGCGCCCCAGCCTTCACCATTTTTCTGTGAAGCTGTTTTAGCATAGAACAGCACAGCGAGGATACCAACAATACCGGCAATAAAGAACGGTAATGCATTCTGTGTAGTAATGCCCACCATGATCAGCACAAACATGGCAGTAATGCCTATCAGTGCGCCACTGGCTTTGCTGGATTTTTCAAAATGTTCATCACCGGTGGTTTTAGGCATTTTTACCAATGCAAAAATACCGGCTGCTACCAGGAACAATACAATGAGCAGGATGTACAGCGTATTGATCTTGCTGATGTCTGTTTTGGAAGCATCGCCACCCTGTGCGCTGCCAAACAGCAGCATGCTTACAATAATAGGTCCGATGGTAGTACCAAAAGAGTTTACACCACCAGCCAGGTTTAAACGGTGTGTGCCCTTGGAAGGGTCACCTAATAAAATGGCAAAAGGGTTAGCGGCAGTTTGCTGCAATGAGAACCCAAGTGCTACAATAAAAAAGGCTCCTAAGATCAGGTAAAACGCGCCGGACTTGTTAGCCATGCCGTTACCAAGGTTTACTGCACCTATCAGCGCAGCCGCGCCTACAACGGATATCAGCAAACCGTAAATGATCCCTTTCTGATAACCGATCTTGTTGAGAATATCAACACCACGGATAACAGAAAAGAGATAGAGCAATAGGGAACCGATGAAATACGCGCCGTAAAAAGCAAAGTCAATTAACTGGGATTCCAGTTGGGTTAGATCAAAATGCGCTTTACAAAACGGGATAAAGATGCTGTTAGATGCGGCCACAAACCCCCAGAAGAAAAAAACGAGAACAAGTACTGAAAAGGAGGGATGTGTACCTTGCTTTGATTGTTCAGCCATAAACGTGTTTAATTACTATGGATTATTACCCGATAAATGTATAAATTATTTTTTAAGATTTTCTAAAATAAAAATAAATTCTTGAAATTTTATATTATGCAAAAACGTTTTAGCGCGCAGATTATAGAAAATTATCTAAAAATGGTAGTGAATGAAAAAAACGGAAAAATACCACTTCCGGGGTTATAAAATACCGGAATAGTTGTTTAAGTTCGTGTTACAGTGAACCAAAATCTATATATTTTTCATCATTTTAAGTTATATCTATGTCGTCAAACTCGCCCGTTGCTGCATTGCCGGAGAAGAAAGCCAGCTATGTGCAATCGATTACCATCATTGGTATCCTATTCTTTGTATTTGGATTCGTTACCTGGTTGAACGGTACGCTGATCCCATTTTTGAGGATAGCCTGCGAACTCAGTATAGGCCAGGCTTTGCTGGTAACGTTCGCCTTCTTTTTAGCTTACTTTTTCCTGGGCTTGCCTTCTTCATTCATCCTTAAAAAGGTAGGCTTCAAGAACGGTATGGCACTGGGCCTGGTGGTAATGGCCGTTGGGTCGGTTATTTTTCTGCCCGCCGCCAATACCCGTAGCTTTGGAATGTTCCTCACCGGCTTATTTGTACAGGGCGCCGGCCTTACCTTGCTGCAGGCCGCTTCCAACCCATATATCAGTATTATAGGCCCTATTGAAAGCGCTGCTAAGCGAATAAGCATTATGGGTATCTGTAATAAGATAGCCGGCATTATTGCGCCGCTGGTACTAAGCACCATTGTATTAAAGAATGCCACCGCGCTGGAAGAGCAGATCAATACCGCTACCGATGCCGCACAAAAATCGCTGCTGCTGGATAGCCTGGCTTCCCGCGTAATAGGCCCCTATATTGTAATGGCCGTTGTGCTGGTGATAGTTGCCTTCTTCATTAAACGCTCCTCCTTACCGGAAATAGATACATCCGGGAACGACGCAGGTTCCACCGGTACAGAAAAGACCAGCATTTTGCAATACCCTTACCTGTTGTTAGGTGTGCTGTGTATCTTCTTATATGTAGGGGTAGAGGTAATGGCCGGAGATGTGATCGGTACCTACGGTAACCAGATGGGTATGAGCCTGGATAAGACCAAATACTTCACCTCCTTTACACTGGCCGCTATGCTGGTAGGGTATATAATAGGTATCATTACCATCCCTAAGATCATTTCGCAGAGTATGAGCTTACGGATCTCGGCTATACTGGGCTTAATATTTACCACCTGCGCTTACCTTACAGATGGTTATACCGCCGTAACTTTCATTGCATTATTAGGTTTAGCCAATGCCCTCATGTGGCCTGCCATATGGCCCCTGGCTATTGATAAACTGGGCAAATACACCCAGCTGGGCGCGGGCCTTTTAGTAATGGGCATTGTTGGCGGCGGCGTGCTGCCGCAGGTGTATGGCGGCCTGTTTAATAAGGATGGTATGCTGGGTTTCCTGCATTCCGAAAGTATTAATTTCCGCCAGGCATTTTTATACTGCATGCTGCCCTGTTACGCTTACATTCTGTATTTTGCAGTAGCAGGCCATAAGGTAGGAAAACCGAAGGCCTAAGTATTTTTTGACTTGTTATTCAACTGCCGAAGCCCGTGGATCACTGATCTGCGGGCTTTTTCTTTTAGTATTTGCCTGCCATTTTCCACCTCATCCCCGCATCAAGTCCACATCAAGTCCACGTCAAGTCCACAAGGCATGTGAGAATGATCTTACTACAATTGTACTAATACTCATATATGATTGCACTCCATTGCCTGTCAGGTCCTGCTGCAATCCTTTCATCTCTCTCTTTTCGCCGCAATCCCTTATTACAGTTGGGTAATTAACCGCGGTGCCTTATTTTTAGGCGTACTTTATACATTTAATATCATCTATCTAATTAAGATGCTACAACAAACCAGGGATCAGTTCATTCAATTATTTAACAACACGCCCGTGCTGGTAAGCTCTCCCGGCAGGATCAATTTAATCGGTGAGCATACGGATTATAACGACGGTTTTGTATTACCCGCCGCTATTGACAAACGTATTATTTATGCAGTAGCATTGAACGGCACCAACAAATGCAACGCATATGCCGCCTTTAATAAAGAGCAGGTAAGTTTTGACCTGGATGCTGTAAAACCTACACCGGGGTGGATCAACTATCTCCTGGGCGTGGTAGATCAGCTGCAAAAGCGCGGTTATAAAGTACCGGGCTTTGATTGTGTAATAGCAGGCGATGTGCCGGTAGGCGCAGGCCTTTCATCTTCCGCAGCTGTAGAAGGCGGGCTGGTAGCAGCGCTGGATCATTTAATGAGTTATGCGTTATCCCGTATGGATATGGCGCTGATAGGGCAAAAGGCAGAACATACTTTCCCCGGTGTAAAATGCGGTATCATGGACCAGTTTGCGAACCTGCATGGTAAAAAAGACCAGGTGATGCTGCTGGACTGCCGCGATCTTACCTACACTTATTATCCCTTTAACTTCCCTAACCAGAAGATTGTGCTCTGTAACTCCATGGTGCACCATTCCCTGGCCTCTTCTGAATATAATGTACGGCGCCAGCAATGTGAAGCCGGCGTAAAAATATTACAGGCTGCCTACCCGCAGGTGCAGTCCCTGCGCGATGCCAGCATGGATATGCTGGAAGCCGTAAAAGATAAACTGGACGATATTGTATATAAACGCTGCGCTTATGTAATAGCGGAAATAGCCCGTGTGCAGCTGGCCTGTGATTACCTGCAGCAGGGCAACCTGCAGGAGTTTGGTAAGCTGATGTATGCTACGCACGACGGTCTTAGCCGCCTGTACGAAGTAAGCTGCCCTGAGCTGGACTACCTGGTAGATCTGGCGCAGCAACGCCCTGAAGTAGCCGGCGCGCGCGTAATGGGCGGCGGTTTTGGCGGCTGCACCATTAACCTGGTGCAGGAAGATCAGGTTGAAGCGTACACAACGTATATCCGCGACCGTTATCAACAGAAATTCGGCAAGGCGCCTGAAATTTATGTAACCAGTATTGAGGAAGGCGTGCAGGTGCAGTAAGCATAAAGCGGAAAGCATAAAGCAAAAAGCATAAAGCACAAAGCATAAAGGATAAGACAAACTAATCCGGTAATCTCTCAGGGGCTTCAGTATCCGGCCTTCAGCTTTATGCTTTATGCTTTTAGCTTTGCGCCTTTTTATATTACATTTACTCCTTACTACGACAGTCAGTGTATGATGAAAAAAGCAGCAACATTCCTAGCAGGCGCACTGTTATGCTACAACGCAGCAGTAGCGCAATCCACCATCAAACCTTACGGTGCCCTCCCTACCAAAGCCCAGGAGAACTGGCAGGATATGGAGTATTATATGTTCATTCACTTTGGGCCCAACACCTTTACCGACCGGGAATGGGGGCATGGCGATGAAGATCCCCGCATCTTTAACCCTACCCAGCTGGATGCCCGCCAATGGGCGCGTACGGCCAAGCTGGCCGGTATGAAAGGCATTATCATCACTGCCAAGCATCACGATGGCTTTTGCCTGTGGCCCAGTAAATACAGCACCCATACTGTACGGGAAAGCGCCTGGAAAAATGGCAAGGGCGATGTGCTGAAAGAGCTTTCCGCCGCCTGTAAAGAGTATGGCCTTAAGTTCGGTGTGTACCTGTCACCCTGGGACCGTAACCACCCGGCTTACGGCACCCCGCAGTATAACCAGATCTTTGCCAAAACGCTGAATGAAGTATTATCCAGCTACGGTCCCGTGTTTGAGCAGTGGTTTGATGGCGCCAACGGGGAAGGGCCCAACGGCAAAAAACAGGAATATAACTGGCAGCTGTTTCACAGCGTAGTATACCGTGAACAGCCCAATGCAGTAATTTTCAGTGATGTGGGCCCCGGCTGCCGCTGGGTTGGTAATGAAGATGGCTATGCAGGCACTACCAACTGGAGCACCCTGAATGTAACAGGTTACGAGCCCGGTAAAAATGCGCCCTCACAGGCCACCCTTAATAAAGGAGATGAAGACGGCGAAAAATGGGTGCCCACAGAATGTGATGTATCCATCCGCCCGGGATGGTTTTACAGCGAGGCTACCAACGACAAGGTAAAAAGCGTAGCAAAGCTGCTGGACATTTACAACGCATCCGTAGGCCGCAATGGTAACCTGCTGCTGAATGTACCGGTTGACCGCCGCGGGCTTATCAACGCAAATGACTCAACCCGCCTCATGGAGTTCAAACGCCTGCTGGAAACCACGTTTAAAAATAACCTTGCCCGCAGCGCCAAAGTAACTGTAACCGATATACGTAAGAACAATACCGCTGTTAAGGCTAATTACCTGGTAGATGGTAATAACAAAACCTACTGGGCTACGCCTGATGAGGTGCACAATGCCGGCATTACGCTCACCTTTGCCAAACCGGTTACCTTTAACCGGGTGGTACTGCAGGAATATATTGCCCTGGGCCAGCGCGTAAAAGCCTTTACTGTAGAGGTATTGGAGGATGGCGCTTTCAAAGAGGTAGCCAATGAAACCACCATCGGGCATAAACGCCTGCTGCGGGTGCCCACTACTACCACCACCCAGGTACGCATTAATATAAAGGATGCCAAAGCCTGCCCGGTTATCAGCGAGGTACAATTATATAATGCCCCGGACCTGCTGGCCGATCCTGAGATCAAACGCGATAAAGAAGGTGTGCTGTCCATTACCTGCGCCTCACCCGATCCGGAGCTGCACTATACGCTTGATGGCAGTGAGCCCACCTTTACTTCCCCGCGTTACAGCCAGCCGTTTGCCCTGGTTGAGGGCGGCGTGGTAAAAGCTAAGGCCTTCATTCACAAAGGCAAAACAGCCAGCTCCACCATCAGCGCCAGCTTTAATATGGCCCAGTCCAAATGGAAAGTGCTGGCAGCAGACGGTAAGGCCGGAACTGCAGTCAATGCCATAGATGCCAACCCGGAAACTTACTGGACCTCCGGCAAAGGCGCCTTTGGCCATTATCCGTATGAGCTGGCCATTGACCTGGGCGAAAGCCTGAGCCTCAAAGGGTTCAGCTACCTGCCACACCGGGATCCGCACACCACTTTCAGCGGTATTATTTATAAGTATGCTTTTTATGTGAGTAATGATGGGAAGGAGTGGGGTCAGCCGGTAAGCACCGGCAGTTTCGACAACATCCGCAACAACCCTGTTCAGCAAACCATCCGCTTCCCGCAGGCCGTTACAGCCCGCTATATTAAACTGGTAGCCCTGGAACCGGCTTTTGAAACGGACCACGATGCTAGCGTAGCCGAACTGGAGGTGTTAACAAAGTAGGAAAATAATTAATTCATTATAAACGGATTGTCTTGGGAGTTATCCCCGAAGGCAGTCCGTTTTTCAATTATGTTAAAGTATTGTCATAGCAAAAAAAAAGTCTGATAATAATAGAATATGTTATAATTTTGCGGAGAATTAATTAAAGACACTTGTTTCACAATTTAATGCTGAACTGAAGTTGGAAAACTTTGCGACCCATACCAACATCTCTGCGTATCATCCTTCTCTGATGGAAGGCATGTACTCTATTGGGTGTAATGTCTTTAAATATCTCTCCCGACGACCTCGCATTTGATAGCATTCGTCTAACATATTGGCATGCTATCGCACAATGATCTACCCCATCATTTGTGATTTCTATTTTTCCTGACCACATAAGGCAGCTCATTTAATACTATTGGTTCACTTTTTTCAATTTACGAAAGTTGGAAAATACAGATATCATCGTTAGGGTAGCCACTCCCGACGATAAAATTTATGCAAAAACCATCACCGACGAGATGGAATCCTCCGCCAAAGCGCGCGGCACCGGTATTGCCAAACGCTCACCTGAATACGTGGAGTTGAAGATGGATGAAGGAAAGGCTGTAATAGCACTAACGGCAAAGGGCGAATGGGTAGGCTTTTGTTACATTGAAGCCTGGAGCCATGGGAAATTTGTTGCCAACTCCGGCCTGATCGTTAATCCCGCCTTCCGTGGCCATGGTGTGGCTAAATCAATTAAGCACCGCATCTTTGAATTGTCCAGGGAAAAATACCCGGATGCCAAAATATTTGGTCTTACCACCGGCCTGGCCGTAATGAAGATCAACTCAGAATTAGGTTACGAGCCCGTTACTTACTCTGAGCTTACAGATGATGAGGAGTTCTGGAAAGGCTGCCGCAGCTGTGTGAACTTCGACATTCTCACGGCCAAAGAACGTAAGAACTGCCTGTGTACCGGCATGCTCTACGATCCTGCGCAGAAGCTGAAGGAAGCGGAAGAGAAAGCCATGCGCGACAGAGCCGCCGCTGAGCATAAGACCGTAAGCGTGCAGCCGCAAATGATGGTAGCCGCCAATGGTAATATTGATATGCTGCATCCAAAGAAACAACGGGCGTTCAAAGAGAACTTCCGCCTGTTTGAACGTTGGCTGCGGTATAAAAGATATGTGCTGCTGAAAGGCGGTAACACCAGCGCAGCCAGCAACAACAAAAAGAAATTCTTTTTGTTCAACCTGTTTTAATGGTGCTGTTTCAACGATAATTTAGCAATTTTACCACCTAACCATCAGAACCATAATAATGAGTAAAAAAGTAGTACTGGGATTTAGCGGAGGACTCGATA
>NZ_DATCRF010000306.1:0-4507 GCF_036569125.1 Chitinophaga sp.
GTATTGGTAAATGGTCAGCTGGAGCTGGAAAACGGCCGCCATACAGGCCTGCGCAGCGGTACACCGTTATATGGTCCGGCTAAACGCTAAACGCTAAAAGCTAAAAGCCAAAAGCGTAAAGCACAAAGCATAAAGCATAAAGCGAAAAGGATAAAGCATAAAGAATAAAAGGGGGGATAGAACATAAGGGCTTCAGGCTTTATGCTTTATCCTTTCTGCTTAAATTAGCTACATGGACACCTTCAACCACATCAAAACCCTGATCACCATTATTCTGGGTTTAAGCATTACGCATTTGCTGAAAGGCGTGGCTAAATTTATACAGCATCCGCACCGCGAGAAGCCGTATTGGTTGCACATGGCCTGGGTATTCTATATTTTTATGCTGCTGGTGCACTTCTGGTGGTGGGAGTATCGTTTAACGCATGTGCAGCATTGGAGCTTTACCAGCTACTTTTTTATCATCTGCTTCATCATGACCTTTTACTCTTTATGCGCCCTGCTGTTCCCCGACGATATTAAAGACTACAAGGGATTTGAGGATTATTTCTTTTCCCGTAAAAAATGGTTCTTTGCCATCCTGGCCTTCAGCTATGTGCTGGATATTGGCGATACCCTCATTAAAGGGCAGGACTATCTCAAAAGCCTGTCCATAGAATACCCCATCCGTAATGCCGTGCATATTGTTTTATGCCTGATGGCCATCCGGATCAATAACCGCATTTTTAACGGAACTTTAGTTATCCTGTTTATCTTGTACGAGCTGTCGTATATTCTTCGCCTGTTTGATACCGTGTAACTTTGCGCTCTCTGTACTGTATAAAAAACGATCAATGAAAAAATGTATATGGCTGCTGGTTTTTTGCTGCAGCAGCGCGCTGGCGCTTGCCCAGAACAATGATCATCCCGATAGCCTGCTGCTGCGCCGGCAGCTCTTTGTTTTACGCAATGTAATAGCAGCCAAAGGAGCGCAGCTCTCCGAACGGGAACGCCTGTATTATCAGGCTTACCTGGATAATTTCTTTAACAAAGGCCAAACATCCAACACCAGCATAGACCTGCTGCTGCAAAAGTACCGCGCTGACTTTACTGCCAGGCAGGTGACGGAATTATTACAGGTAAAAATAGATAACCTGGTAAAAGCCTACCAGTACAAAGCAGCTTATACCTGCTCCATGTATCTGCTGGACAGCTTTAAAACTACGCTGCCGGAAAAAGACCAGGAAGCCGTACGCAATGCAGCGGTAATATGGGAGGGCTTACAGGAGATAGCACCCCAGGAGCTAACCGTGCTGCAGGACACGCATATTCCTTTTAAGCGGGATGCAGTAGGGCTGGTGAATATACCGGTGAGCATCGGGGATACCAGCAATGAATTTGTGTTTGACACCGGCGCCGGTATCTCTACCATTACAGAAAGCAGCGCCGCACGTAACCATCTTACGCCCATGAATAAATATTTTGACGTGGAAGCTGCTACCGGCGGCATTGTGAAAGCGCGTATCGCGGTAGTGAAGGAGCTGCAGATAGGCGGCATCCGGGTAAAGAACGCCGTGTTCATGGTATTCCCCGACAGCGCCCTTACCTGGCCGGAGGCAAAGTATGGCATTAAAGGGATCATTGGTTTCCCGGTGATCGAGCAAATGGGCGAGATCCGCATTAACAGTAAAGAGGGCGTGCTGGAAGTGCCGCAGCAACCGTTGCCCGGTAATTACGCCAACTTTGGTTTAAGTAACCTGCGCCCGGTGATCAATGTAGCGTACAAAAAAGACAGCCTGCCTTTTATATTTGATACCGGCGCCACCGCTACTGCGTTGAATGCACCCTTTTTTAAAAAATACCGGAAAGAGGTAATGCGCAGGGGCAAGCCGTTCCGGCTGCCGCAGGGCGGGGCAGGAGGTGTTAATACCGTGAATGCATATAAGCTGCCTGAAATAATATTGGGCATTGCCGATAAGCAACCCAGGCTGCCGCATATACCCGTTATTACCGCGCCGGTAATGGAAGAGGACAGGTATTACTATGGCAACCTGGGCCAGGATATTATGAAGCAGTACCGTGAAATGGTGATCAGCTTCAGGTATATGTATGTGGCATTTAAAGATTAGCGATTAGCATTTAGCTTTTAGCATTTAGCTTTTGGCCTTTAGCATAAAAGGGCTTCAGCGTTAGGCGTTAAGCCTTTAGCATTAAACATTTATCTGCAGGTTCTCCAGGTATTTATAGCCGGAGCCGGTGTTCAGCAGTAAAATGTTTTCATCGTGCAGTATCAGGCCTTCGTCCAGCAGCTTGGGCAGGGCTGCAAGTAAGGCCGCACCTTCAGGTGCGGCCAGTAATCCCTCCCTCCGCGATAATAACTGCATGTATTTTTTAAGCTCCTCTTCGCTGATGGCCAGCGCATGACCATGCGACTGGTTTAACGCATCCATGATCAGCGGCTCCGCAAAGGGGCGGGGCACGGCCAGGCCATTAGCAATAGAGGGCTGTCCGTTGTACTTTTTAGCATTGGGCTGCAAACCTTGCCAGGTGGCCACTACAGGCTGGCAGTTGGCGGCCTGTACCGCTATCAGGCGGGGCATTTTATCCGGGATCCAGCCCAGGGCCAGCATTTCCCGGAATGCTTTCCATAAACCAATTAACCCGGTACCGCCGCCGGTGGGATACAGGATCACATCCGGCAGGTTCCAGTGCAGCTGTTCTGCAATTTCGTAACCCATGGTTTTCTTGCCTTCCAAACGGTAGGGCTCCTTGAAGGTGGATACATCAAAACAGCCGCGTTCCTCCCGTATACGGGCTGCTTCTGCAGCGCAGTCGTTAATGAGGCCATCTACCAGCACTACTTCAGCGCCGTACATCCAGCACTCTTCCTTAAAGATCTTAGGAGTATGCCGTGGCATTACCACTACCGCCTGCATACCCGCAGCAGCGCAATAGGCCGCCATGGCGCCGCCGGCATTGCCTGCTGTGGGAACAATGCAGCTTTCCACGCCAAATTCCTTAGCCTTGGAAATAGCAGCGCTCAAACCGCGGGCTTTAAAAGAGCCGGTAGGGTTCAGCGATTCATCTTTCCAGAAAAGTTTATCGAACCCCAGCTGACGGGGAATATTGTGCAGTGTTAACAGCGGCGTCATGCCTTCGCCCAGGGTTACAATATTATTCACATCAAAAACAGGCAGCATTTCCAGGTATCGCCACATATTATCTGATTGGGCAGGCAATACTTCTTTTGAAAGCGGAAATACATCATCGGTGCTATACTCCGCAACTAAAGGGGCATTACAACATACGGATGTCTGATGTAAACGGTGTGGGTCGTGATATTGGCCGCAGCTGCTGCATTGCAGGGACGACAGCAACGACAATGTTTCAATGGTCCTCATAAAATGAAGTGTAAATAAAAATGAAGTCAGATGTATAATGTCAACAGCCGGTTATTACTGTTGTCATTATTTGTTCTCACAACAAATGTACTCAGCTCCTTCATTCGGAGGTTATACTAAATAGGCATATACTATTACCTGGGGTTATACTGTTTTTTGGCGAGGCGTATAAAGATGTTGTTGATCTGGTCATTATTGGTGCCCTGCCGCTGCATGAAAAAGAAGGAGCGGTGGATCCTTAAACCCGGAATATCAATGCGTACCAGTTGACCGTTATCTATAAGATGTTCTACGGAACGCTGCGGTAAAAAGCCCAGGCAGGTATCGCTGAGCAGGAAATTTTTGAGGGCTTCTGTACCGCCTAAAATAATGCGGTTATTAATATCCTGGATGGATAGTCCGAAAGGCGCCAATGCCTCTGCCACGGCTGCCAGCGTGCCGCTGCCTCTTTCCCGCAGCGCCACAGGAATGTTCTTCAGCTCCTCTACCGTTACCCGTTTCTTTTTAGCCAGCGGGCTTTTGTGATGGCATACCGGTATCACCTCGTCCTTCATGAAAAATTTATACTGCACCGTGGTATGTTTATTCCTGCTTTCAGTAATACCCAGGTCTATTTCCTGTTCCAGCAGGGCGCGCAGTATATTTTCCGAATTACTGTTAAGCAGCCGCAGTTGTATGTTAGGGTATTGCTGGTGAAAGCTGGAGAGGATACCCGGTATCACATACAATGCTACCGTGGTGCTGGCGCCCACTACCAGCGAGCCCTTGGCCTGCTGCCGGCCTGAGAGGCTGCTTAAATTGAACTGCATGTTGCGCTGCAGCTCCTTCGCCTGTTTTATATGATCAAAAAGGATCTTTCCCGCGGCAGTGAGCTGGACGGTGCTGCCTTTTCTTTCAAAAAAGCTGAGCTTAAACTGGTTTTCCAGCAGCCGGATATGCTTGCTCACAGAGGGCTGCGTCATAAACAGCACTTCTGCCGCTTTGGAAAAGCTAAGCAGGCGGGCTGTTTCGTAAAAAGCTTCATAGCTGATGTTAAGCACACTTTTGATTTTAGATTTACGATTTTCCGGTGGCGGATTTACCATTGAAATGTTAAAATCTAAATTGTAATAAGCTTTATTTTAGAT
>NZ_DATCRF010000307.1:0-9130 GCF_036569125.1 Chitinophaga sp.
AGCGCTGCTGTTCGGCAATACAGACCCTATAAATAAGACCCTGAAATTTGATGATGAGAAAAGCCTTACGGTTACCGGTGTTTATGAAGATCTGCCGCGTAATACCACCCTGAATAATCTTTTATTTATTGTACCCTGGAAGCTGCAGCCAAAGCTGGAAAAGAACCTTCAGAACTGGGGCAATAACGGGTGGCAGTGTTATGTGCAGCTGGCGGATAATGTTGACGTGGATAAAGCTTCCTTAAAGATCAGGGACGCTAAAACTAATAAGGATAATGGTGAGCAAAGATCTAAGCCCGTCATTTTCCTCCATCCCATGAGCCGCTGGCATTTATATTCAGAATTTAAGAACGGTGTGAATACAGGCGGAAGGATCCGGTATGTTTGGCTGTTTGGCATTATTGGCCTTTTTGTATTGCTGCTGGCCTGCATTAATTTCATGAACCTGAGCACCGCCCGCAGCGAAAAGCGTGCAAAGGAAGTAGGTATACGGAAAGCAATCGGATCACAGCGCAACCAGCTGATCTATCAGTTCTTCAGTGAATCATTGCTGGTTGCCTGCATCTCATTTGTGCTCTCTTTGTTGCTGGTATTTTTATTACTACCCTTCTTTAATGAGGTAGCAGGGAAAAAATTATCTATCCTCTGGGCCAATCCTGTTTTCTGGATGGCAGGGATCGGCTTCAGTCTTATCGCAGGCATTATTGCAGGCAGTTACCCGGCCCTTTATCTATCCGCTTTTCAGCCGGTTAAAGTATTAAAGGGTACGTTCAAAGCCGGCCGCCAGGCCGCCATTCCGCGCAGGGTGCTGGTAGTGCTGCAGTTTGCAGTATCGGTTATACTGATCATTGGCACCATCGTGGTTTTCCGCCAGATCCAGTACGCCAGGAGCAGGCCGGTGGGTTATAGCCGGGATGGATTGATCAACATAAAGAACCTTACCCCGGATATCTACAAGCATTTTGCCGCGTTCCGGGAAGACCTTATCAGGACCGGCGCTGTAGCCGAAGCAGCAGAATCATCTGCACCGGTTACGGAATCAAATAATGAACAATCAAATTTCGACTGGCAGGGCAGGGATGTAAACAATAATACGCAGGGCTTTGCAACCGTAGGCGTATCCAAAGAATATGGGAAAACAATAGGCTGGCATTTTGTGGATGGCCGGGATTACCAGACAGGCCCCGAGGGCGCAGATGCGCTGGCTTTTGTAGTGAACGAATCAGCGGCAAAGCTCATGGGGTTTAAAAACCCTGTTGGGGAAACGGTACGCTGGATGGGCTATACTTTTCATATTATCGGCGTAACAAAAGATATGGTGATGCAGTCGCCGTTTGATGCCGCTTTACCCACCATTTTTTATATGGCTCCCTGGACGGTGAATATATTGAACATAAGAATAAACCCTGCAGCCAATGCAGCTGATGCGCTGAAAAAAATTGAGCAGGTATACAAACAATATAATCCCGGCCAGCCTTTTGAATACAAGTTTGCCAGTGATGAATATGCACGGAAATTTGATGTGGAAGAGCGTGTAGGTAAGCTCACAACCTTCTTTGCCATCCTGGCCATTTTCATTTCCTGCCTGGGCTTGTTTGGCATGGCCTCTTTTATGGCAGAGCAGCGCACAAAAGAGATCGGCATCCGCAAAGTATTAGGGGCTTCTGTATTGAATGTATGGGGATTGTTATCCAGGGAGTTTGTAATGCTTGTGGGGATAGCCCTGCTGATTGCAACGCCGCTTGCTTATTATTTTATGCATCAATGGCTGCAGCATTACCAGTACCGGGCAGATCTGTCATGGTGGATCTTTTCTGCAGCAGCTGCCGGCGCTTTGCTCATAACCATTTTAACGGTAAGCTATCAAAGCATAAAGGCAGCACTCATGAATCCAGTGCAAAGCCTGAAAACAGAATAATTACATACCGCCCATTACCATGCGTGCCGGGTAAATGCGCAGGAACACTTCCAGCGCCAAAGGGTTTTTACCATACAAACTATTCAGGCGCTCATCCGCATGGTAAACGCTGAACTGCCCGCCAACAGCTACATTTACCGGTTTTACATGCAGCAGGTCGTAGCTTACGCCCGCAACTATTTCATTCACCGGGAACAAGGTATGCTCCCCGTATTTGTCTTTGTCAAGATCCAATTCCTCAACGGATTTCTGTACCCATTCATACCGCATATAAAACGCCGCCCGCTTGCAGTTAACAGATGCTTCTGCCAGCGCAGCGTTCTCACCATCATGCCCTTTGCTTTTGTTTAAACCCCACAAGGCAGTAGCATTAAAAGTGCTGTGCTTACTTAAAGGATAGCTGGCAATGGCCGATGCGGTGGTACGGTGCACATTTTCATCCGGGTGCAGCGCTTCGGGGCTTTTTACATAAGCATGCGATACCTGTAAGGCCCAGTTGGCAGTGGGGTTATAGGAGAAACGGCCGCTCCAGGAATCAAACCGTGGTTTGTCAAAGCTGTAGCGGTTCTCATTGGGCTCCCGGCCGTTAAAGGCAGCGGCTTCCAGCTTAAAATTATCATAACGGTAGCCTATTGTTACTACGCCAAAAGTAATATGTGTACCATCATTCCAATGGTGGGTAATAGGCGCATCCGGCCCATTCAGGGAAGAAGGGCGGTGCATAAAAGCTACGGAACCTATGGAGGGCTCGCCCGGGTATCCCAGGTAAATAAACACATCCGATCTTTTGGATAATGCCTGCGTATACCCTACGGATAAACCGGAGAACAGGTCGTGCGGGTGCTGCCGGTCTACCAGGGCCTTGCCCTGCCAGCTTTCGCCGGACTGGAACAGCAGCGGGTAGCCGTTGCCGTTCTCCGTGATGCGGTCCAGCGACAGCATTACCTCGTAATGGAACAAGCCGTTCTTACCCACTTTCCTTTGCGCCATTAACATCAGCCAGTTGGGCGCATCAAACTGGTCAGCGCCCCGGCTGCCTTTATTCGTAAGGTCTTGTTTGGTATAACGCAGAAAAATGTTGCCGTGGATCATATACATCCACTTATTGCTGTGCAGCATGTAACCATACATGGGCGATGCATCCGGAAGCCAGCCTGTACCGGATCCGTTGCGGTTCATGGGCAGCTGCAGGGAAAAGGCATGGCTCATGGGCGGGCCGTCATGCATACCGGGCATGTGCTGCATACTCGTATCACTATTCGTCATATGATGTTCATGCTGGGCAAAAGCGGGGAGGGATGCTAACATCCAGCCCAGCAGCAGCGGATATATCTTATGCATAATGGGAATTTTAAAAAAAGCAGAAATTATTATACCACAATTGCCCGCGCCGGCGTTTTTTTTAACATAAATACAACTTACATCTAAAAATTTCTTTGTATATCTTGGGTGCTAAACCTTTTTTTGACCGCATAGCCACAGCGGCTATATTTGTTACATAATTAAAATGTTCGAGCCTTGGAAACAACATACACTGATACTAAGGAAGTAATAGATCTGCAAAAATGGAACAGTGAATTACCCATCCTGGGTAAGCAATACCAGGAAGCCAGCCCTTACCCGCATATAGTGCTGGAAAATTTCCTGAACCCCGCTGTGCTGGATGCCTGCATTAAGGAATTCAATGAGCTGAATAAAGCAGATGGCTGGATCAATTACGTACACTACAACGAGAAAAAGAAAGGGCTGAACAAGCTGGATATGCTGCCGGCCACCATTAAACATACTATTAACGAGCTGAACTCTCCGGCGTTCCTGCAGTTCTTAAGCACCCTTACAGGCATTGATAACCTGCAAAAGGACGATCACCTGGAAGGTGGCGGTATTCACCAGTCCGGCCGCGGCGGCTACCTGAACATTCATGCGGATTTTACCGTGCACCCGCACCACCGTAACTGGCAGCGCCGGGTAAATGTGCTGGTATACCTGAATAAAGACTGGCAGGAGGAGTGGGGCGGTAAGCTGGAGCTGTGGGATACGGAAATGAAAGCCTGCGAAAAAAAGGTGCTGCCCGTTTTTAACCGCTGCGTGATCTTTAATACAGATGCAGATTCCTATCACGGCCACCCGGAACCTATGACCTGCCCGGAAGATCAGTTCCGCCGTTCCATAGCTTTGTATTATTATTCTGTGGAAGATAAACCTTTCCGCAGGGCTACCCATTATATGGCCCGCCCCGGCGAAGGCAAAAAGAAATTCATGGTAAAGCTGGATAACGCCATGGTAGCCACCTACACGGAGATCAAAGGCTGGCTGGGCTCGAATGATAAGATCGTGAGCAATATACTGCGGTTTCTTTCACGCAAAAAATAATCAGAGCGCTGAATAATTAATAATGAAGAATTAATAATTAATAATAAAGAGGGCGATACTTCAATTTGAAATATCGCCCTCTTCATTTTGCTGGTTGCAGAAATTTTATTTCACCGGAATGCTATTCCTGAATTAATAGTTGTACGTGGAGGGAATTTTGTTATTGAACTGCATGCATCCCGATTATTAATTATTCATTCTTCATTATTAATTTATAACCTATCTCTGAAGTTTTTCGGAGAGGTGCCCATCACCAGCTTAAATGCTCTTGAAAAAGTATAGGCGTCGGCGTAGCCCATTTCCCCGGCAATCTCTTTTATAGTAAGCTGTGTTTCCTTCAGCAGCTGGCTGGCTTGCTGTATACGCAGGGAGGTGAACAGCTGTATAGGCGAATACCGCGTTTTTTCTTTGAACAGGGCCGACAGGTAAGAAGGGGAGAGGTGCATTTCCTTGGACAGCTCTGCCAGCGTCAACGGCTGATCCAGCCGCTGCTTCATCAGCTGTATGCATTGCTCTATAATATTATCAGCCCCTTTTTTCATGTAATTGAACACGCTGAGCCGGAAAGTGCCCAGGAAGCTGTAAAAACGGAAGTTGGCGTACAGCAGGTTTTCAATATTGTTCATCAGGTCAAGGTGATGCAGTATATCATCAAATTGCGCATTGCGGCCCACCAGCGGCGGAATGGTGCGTGGTTTCATACTGTTGCCCAGGTAGCTGAAAATATCATCTGCCAGCTTACCGGAGAATTGTACGGTATAAATGCGCCAGGGCGCTTGTGGATCAGGCCAGCAGCGGAAGCGCGTATTTTTCGGGATCACCAGGTACTGGCTGGAATGTACCCGGCTCTTTCTTTTGCCGGTTTCCAGCCATCCCTTTCCCTGCGCAGCATAGATCAGGGTATATACCGGCGCACCCTTAGGCTCGCTAAGCTCTTTTGCAACATGCTCAGGATAGAACCCCATCGCGGTTATAAAAAGGTTCTTCCCAAGCGGATGCTTTTCCAGCTTACGTTTCAGATGATCCGGTAAGATCCGGGTAATAGGAGCGCTGACAGCCAGTTGATTCATGTGGCAGTAATTTAAGCCATCCTTTTCATAATTGAAAACATTGTTTGACCCGTAAAAATTGGCAACCTTCGCAAAAGAAGACAGAAAGAATGTAAAATCATAAATGTAAAATTTCAAACCGACGAAGGAGGTTCATAGAGACCATTTAAAAGACTTTATGAACGAGATAAATGTAAAAGTGAAATGCAGCGAATAAAGGATTGCATTTTCCTTTTACATTTATGATTTAAAATTTTACATTTTACATTCTTTTGGATCTCTCCTCCACGTATGAAACCTGAAAACTGATATGCACCAATTGCCATTAATTGACCTGGCCGTAATTGCTGTTTACCTGTTGGGAATGATCCTTATTGGCGTGCGGTTTTCGCGGAAGAACAGGAATGCGGCACAGTTCACCACTGCCTCGGGAACCATTCCCGGCTGGGCGCTGGGGCTCTCTTTATACGCAACTTTTTTAAGCAGCAATACTTTCCTGGGAGTGCCGGGTAAGGCTTTTGGCAGCAACTGGAATGCATTTGTTTTCAGCTTATCCATGCCGCTGGCAGCATTTATTGCAGCAAAATATTTTGTGCCGTTCTACCGCAGAAGCGGGGTGGTAAGCGCATATACACACCTGGAACGCCGCTTTGGCCCCTGGGCCCGGACCTATGCTACCGTGTGTTTTATACTGATGCAGCTGGCGCGGATGGGCTCCATTTTCTTTGGCGCAGCGCTGGCCCTGCAGGCGCTCACCGGGCTGGATATGCGTACCATCATATGTGTGGCAGGCGCCTGTATTATTATCTACACGGTATTGGGCGGCATGGAAGCCGTGATCTGGACAGAGGTGCTGCAGGGCATTGTTAAAACAACCGGCGCTATTGTGATCCTGTGCCTGGTGATTAGCGGCATGAATAACGGGGCCGGGGATATTTTCCGGATCGGCATAGCCGATGGAAAGTTCTCGCCGGGCAGTTTCAACCTCAGTGATTTCAACCATTCTACTTTCTGGGTGGTATTGCTCTATGGGTTCTTTATTAACCTGAATAATTTCGGAATGGATCAGAACTATGTGCAGCGTTACCATACGGCCCGGTCGGAGAAGGAAGCTTCCCGCAGCATCTGGTTATGTGTGTACTGGTATGTGCCGGTGAGCATGGTGTTCTTTTTTATCGGTACCGCATTGTACGCCTATGCACAGCAGCATCCCGAAGTATTGCTGGCAGTAAAGCAGCAGGCAGCAGCAGAGCGGCATGTGCCGGTAGCTGCGCTGCAGCCGGCGGATTATGGCGATAAGGTATTGCCCTGGTTTATGGTTAATAAAGTGCCTTCCGGGTTGATGGGGCTGATCATTGCAGCCATTTTATCTGCCGCCATGAGCACCGTTAGCAGCGGTATGAACAGCACCGCTACTGTTTTCCTGAAAGATATTTACCAGCGCTATATTAATCCGGGCGTTACGCCAAAAAGGGAAATGAATGTGCTGTATGCCGCCTCCACGCTGGCTGGTGTATTGTCTATAGCAGCCGGTATTTCAATGATAGGCGTAGGCAGTATCCTGGATATGTGGTGGGAGCTGTCCGGCATCTTTGCCGGGGGAATGCTGGGATTATTTCTCCTGGGCATGGTATCCGGGATCAAGAATGCAGCGGCAGCAGCAGCCACTATTATCGGCATCCTGATCATTATCTGGATGTCTTTGTCAAAATACCTGCCGGCAGAATGGGTGCATATGCGCAGCCATTTACATGCAAACATGGTCATCGTGGTGGGCACCCTGTCTATTTTCCTGGCAGGTATGCTGCTCACGCGATTGCAACGTATCAAAACTTCCTGAGTATAAAAACCGTTTCTTATGCAAAAGAAATTCGTTCCGGTGATGATCACCCCCTTTAACCTGAAAGCGCAGATCGACCTGGAGATGGTGGAACACTTAATAGATTTCTACCTGGCTGCCGGTGTAAAAGGTTTCTTTGCCAATTGTTTGTCGTCCGAAATGTACAGCATTAGTGAAGATGAGCGGCTGGCGCTCACCAGCCATGTGGTGCGCTATGTAAATGGCCGCGTGCCTGTGGTGGCAACCGGCTCCTTTGGCCTTACCATAAAAGATAAAGCGCTGTTCACGCAAAAGATCTATGATACGGGAGTGGATTCCGTGATCATGATCACCGGGCACTTTGCCAATATCGATGAGCCGGACAGCACGCTGCTGCAGCGTTTTGAGGAGCTGTTCTCCCTCACCGGCAATATTCCGCTGGGATTGTATGAATGCCCTGCGCCCTATAAACGCATCATCACACCGGAGATACTTAAAACCCTGCTGGCCACCAACCGGCTTATCTACCACAAGGATACTTCCTGCAACGTGGAGCAGGTACGCGCTAAGCTGGCTGTTACGGCCGGCAGCCGGCTGGAGTTCTATGATGCGCATACGCCCAATGCAGTTGCTTCTATGCAAATGGGAGCGGCGGGCATGTCCTCTATTTCCGGGAACTTTTATCCCGAAATACTGGTATGGCTGTGCAATCATGTGAATGATGAAAGCCGGCAGGAGGATGTACGCTGGATCCAGTCTGAGCTGCAAAGGGTTGATCCGCTGATCCATGTGGCCTATCCGCTGAGCGCAAAGTATTTCCTGCAGCAGCGGGGCATTCCTGTGCGCACCATCAGCCGCGCGCATGCGCTGGAGTTAACGCCGGAACAAAAACAGATCCTGCAGCAGATCCACAACGATTTTAAAGGATGGTGTGAGCGTTTACAGATCCAGCCGGCAGCAACTTTATTGCCGGCATAAGAACAGGTTCCACCAATAACATAACCCTTTGCAGCAGCATACCGCAAGGCTATGCGCCATTTAATATCAGAAGCATTGGCGGGTATTTGGATGTAACCTATGCCAAACAGCAACTGCCGGAAAAGGAAGATGACGAGCCAGGGCCAGGCAATGGATACATAGATATTTTCCGGCCTAACGGAATGCTGGTGAAATTCGGCTATCTGAAAAATAATCAATGAGCTTTTAATGTAAAACAGTCTTACCTTGTGAAGGAACAGGGTAAGACTGTTATTTCAAAAAAGATAACCCCGGATCAGTATGAAGCTATCAGCAGTTTTATTATTTTTTCTTTTCTATATGGGAAACATATCAGCCCAGTCATCAAATAAAAGTATTGCAGGCGAGTATTACCTGAACGGTGTGATGGAAACCGCATCCGGGTTTAAATTAAACGCCGACAGCTCCTTCGCCTTCTTCTTCTCGCAGGGCGCGCTGGACAGATACGGTAAAGGAAAGTACCGCATTATTAATGACAGCATCCTATTCACCAGCGACATAACTCACAGCTACGACTTTACACTCGTTAACAGCAGCAAGCAGCCGGGAAAAAATACCATCATTAAGATCACGGATCCCAATGCCAATATTCTTAAATACGTTTTTATAAATGTAAAGTCGGGGCAAAACACCCGGGGCGACTTTGCCGATAGTGACGGCTCTTTTAAATACGAGGGGCCGCATCCTGACTCCATTGAGCTGCTGTTTCAGTTCTGTCCTGAAAAAGTTACCGTCTTCCCGGTATCCACAGACCACAACTATTTTGAGTTCAAATTTGAACCCTGGTTATTTGAGTATTTCTTCCGTGACTTCAGCCTTAAGCTTTCAGACGCCCAGCTGAAAGGCAGCCATCCGCTGCTGCAGGGAAATGAATTTATTTATACCAGGGAAAACTAAGCTTCTTACGCCCTTGCAGAACGGAACAAGGGCAGGGAGCAAAGCGCTATAATAAGC
>NZ_DATCRF010000308.1:0-4340 GCF_036569125.1 Chitinophaga sp.
AAGATAGAACACAGCTCTTACCCAAAAGGCATAACAGAACATTCGCTCTTTTTATTTGGTTGATACTGATAACCCTGAAACTTAATTCATTTTACCTGGATGAAGGAGGGATCGGATACCGGCGCATTCCGCTTTGTTATCCATATGAGATCCGGGAAACTGAAAGCGGCACATACCTGTTAAAAAATGGAAGTGAAACTGGTTTAGCTGCAATGGATGAATGTGATATTGCTGCTTTTTCCCTGCAGAAAGACAAGGTGATTTTTCAATGTACCTCATCTGAAGAAATAAAAGTGTTTTCATTTGAGCATGCAATGCTTACTAAACCACAGGTTACAGCGGCTATCACCTGGACCACCTTTGAAAAAGAATATCCCATTTACCACTACCTTAAAATAGATTCAATAACAGCCCTGGTTTTGACATTACTGTATATATGTCTGATGGTTTATTTCCTTCGGTATTATAGCCCCGTCCGGCAGACATTACAGTAAATTTTTATCTTTTTAACAATCAACAAAATATTTACCTTTGCACACAATAAATATTAACTATTCCTAAATTGTAATTTTAACATTATCTCCCTATATTGCCGTTTATGACAAAGAGAAAAGACTTCGTGTATTCAACCGCAAGCGAGCCACACCGTATAAGAACCAAGGAAATTCTCAAGCAACATCCCGATATCCGTAAACTCATTGGGAAAAATCCGTTGACAATCTTTGCAATTATTGGTTTAGTAAGCTTTCAGGTTGTAGGAGCATGGCTGCTCAGAGATCAGTCATGGTGGCTGGTTTTCGGTGCAGCATACCTGCTGGGCGCCTTTGCAGATCATGCACTGTTTGTAATGATCCATGAATGCGCGCACCGCCTGCTGTTCAAGAAACCGGAGGCAAACCGCCTGGCCGGCATCCTGGCAAACATTCCCCAGGTAGTGCCCAGCTCTGTGTCGTTTGAGCGCTATCACATTAAACACCACTCTTTCCAGGGTATCCATGAGCTGGATGCTGACCTGCCCAACCGTTGGGAAGCCCGGCTGATCAATAACTATTTTGTGGGTAAAGTGCTCTGGCTGCTGTTTTATCCGCTGTTCCAGGTATTCCGCATTTCCCGCTTAAAAGAAATTAAGCCTTTTGATGGCTGGATAGCGCTGAACTGGCTGGTACAGATCGTTTTTGTGGCAGCAGTATCCTATTTCTGGGGTCCTAAAGCCATTAGCTTCCTGGTACTGAGCTTCTTCTTTTCTGTAGGCCTGCACCCCCTGGGCGCCCGCTGGATCCAGGAGCACTATCTTACCCATGGCGAGCAGGAAACCTACAGCTACTATGGCGTATTGAACACCGTAGCTTTTAACGTGGGTTACCATAACGAGCATCACGATTTTCCTTCCATTCCCTGGAATAAGCTGCCGCAGATCCGTAAGAACGCTTCCGGCTTCTATAACTCTCTGTATTACCATACTTCCTGGACAAAGCTGTTCTTCCGTTTCCTGTTTGACCAGGAGATCTCTCTGTTCTCCAGGGTAGTTAGAAAAGACCGCGGTAAAGTACAGCTGACAGACGAATCCAAACCGGATATGGACCTGGTGAAAGAGAAATTCTCTGTAGAGGTAAAGTAATGAGTAATATTACAATAGCTTTAATACCTTTTTGGCCCTGGATGTAAATCCGGGGCTATTTTTTTGCGCCAGCTGGTCTTCCAGTATCAGGCGAAGCTCCTGTTTAATATCCGGGTATTCCTGGGCAAGATGGGACAGCACGGTCATGGAAAAAGCCCTTACTGCAACGGTTTCCTCCGGATCGGCCAGGAAGTTAAAACAGTGGTTCATAACCGGGCCATGCAGGTCAGGAGGGATGGGCAGGAATTGCAGCACCCTTATTACATTTCGTTTAACCGCTACCGGTATACCGGCATCCTCCATGCGCTGTACCATAGCCGGCAGGTGTGGCACTATTAGTTCCGGATGTTCCTGCGCCACATAACTGATGATCCAGGCCGCCCTTTGCACCACGCGGTACTCATCCTGCAGGAACAAACCTATCAATTGAGTTACCCGCGAAGCATTTCCCCCGATCCAGTCTGTAAGATGGATAATATGATCACGGCTGTTGTCCTTTAAGATCTCAGTACGCAGATACATATAATATGTTTATTCCGGTTTTTAGTTCCACAAGCGTACAATTTATTTATTAAAAAATCTCTTAACCCAATGAAAAAAATCATGTTGCTTTTTTAACTTCTTATCCTGTACATAATAAGAACGGGGCTGACCAACATACTTTGATCAGCCCCGTTCCATTCCAGGAAAACCCCAGAGCCGGCAAGCAATTAACCGCATTACAAACAGCGGGTGATCGCGTTCCATCCTCTAATCAGCACATCGGCACCCATCCGCTCTAATCCATCTGCACACCTGCATATTTGCACATCTGCACATCAACTACGCAGCCTTTTTCTCTACCGGTGTTACTCTCAGCTCCAGTACCCGGTTTTGCCGGATCACTTTTATATGCTGGAACTGCCCGATCTTTTCCCGTCCCAGTTGCCGGAACAGGGCATCGGCGGTTTCTACTTCCTTGTTGTTGAAAGCAATGATGATGTCACCATCCTGCAAACCCGCCCTGGCAGCAGGACTTTTACCTTCCACACCCGTTACAAACAGCGCTGTTTTATTCCGCAGCTGCAGCCCGGTGCGCAGCTTGGGCACCAGCGTTATCTGCTGCAGCAACACACCCAGGTAACCCTTCACCACTTTACCATATTGCATTAATTCCGCCGCAATCATCTTGGCCGAGTTAATGCTGATGGCAAAACAAAGCCCCTGCGCGCCCTGTATCATGGCAGTGTTCACACCTACTACCTCGCCCTTGTAATTAATGAGCGGACCGCCGGAATTACCCGGGTTCAGGGCAGCATCGGTTTGCACCAGGTCGTCCATGGTACGGCCATTCCCGCTGTGTAAAGAGCGGCCTAACGCACTCACCACCCCGGCCGTAACCGTATGCTGAAAGCCCAGCGGGTTGCCAATGGCAATTACCAGCTGGCCTATCTGCAAAGCAGTAGCATCGCCCAGCTGTGCTACCTGGAAGTCAAAGGCAGATGTTTTAAGGATGGCAATATCCGCATCTGTATCTTCTCCTGAAAGAATAGCCGGGTATACGCTGCCGTCATGCAGCATTACGTTAAAATAATGGCCCTGGTGTACTACATGGGAATTGGTGAAGAGATAACCGTCGGAAGAAAAGAAGAACCCTGAGCCGGTCCCGGTTACTTTCCTGTTGGCATCCAGCCGTTCTATTTTAACAACTGATCTGCCTGCGGCTTCCACCGCATTATGGATGATCTCAGAATATGCATCCATAGCACCTCCTTTTTTTATTAAGGATGGCTACGCATAAAACAGGCCAGGGCGTTTAGGGCCGACAAAACGGCAGGGGCTGGACGGTTTAGGAGATAAGATGTCCGGAACAACGGGCCGCTCATGGAAAGGGCCGGCCCGTTGTTATGTTATTACAGGTTAGCAATATTGCCTGATGCAATGCGATCACTGTTATGCCATGTTACTTCATCCTATAAACAAATTCTTCCAATAAAACTTATTCCCTCTTTAAGCCTTTTTTACTTCTTTTGTAGCTTCCACCAACACCAAAACCATTGCTCCGGAAAGAATTTCGCATTATACTCATCTCACTGCTGGTCAGCTTCCTGTTAACGGTGGCTAAGTTTACTGCGTACTTTCTCACGCATTCGGTAGCTATCTTGTCGGATGCGCTGGAGTCTATCATCAATGTCGTAGCCGGCGCTTTTGCCTGTTACAGCATTTACCTCACCGGCAAACCGCGGGATGCCAACCATCCCTACGGGCATGGCAAAGTGGAGTTTTTCTCCATAGGAGCGGAGGGGGCTATGATCTTTATTGCCGGATGCCTGATCCTTTTTAAAGCAGTACAATACTTTATTGGTACCTATCAGCTGGAGGATGTTACCAGTGGTATCTGGCTTATTGGCGCCACTACTTTGGTAAACCTGCTGCTGGGTCAATACCTGGTAAGGGAAGGGCGTAAGCTGCCTTCCATTACCATTACCGGCAACGGGCAGCATATTATGACGGATGTGTACAGCAGCCTGGGACTAGTGGCCGCCCTCATAGTTATTCACTACACCGGCTGGACCTGGCTGGATCCCGTAGTGTCGGTAGCCATGGGCATCCTGATCCTGCGCAAAGGCTACCAGCTGCTGCGCCGCTCTATATCCGGGCTGATGGATGAAACCGATATGCAGGTGATAGACCAGGTCATTAACATCCTGAACCAACACCGCCGGCCTGCCTGGATAGATGT
>NZ_DATCRF010000309.1:0-21958 GCF_036569125.1 Chitinophaga sp.
CTCCGATCTGTCCGATCCGGTTGTACAGTATTCAGGCGAGATCTATCAATATGTTGGCGATGAAATGGTTGTTTCCTGGAATTTAAAAAATGGGCTTAGCAATAATAATTGTATCCAATGTTTTTTTGCCATGAAAGCGGCCATCAGCAGGCAAAGCGGGAAATACCATCAGCAATTCGGCTTGCTGCCTGCGTTCAAAGCAGGGTTTCACCTGGGAAAAGTGACGACCGGAGAAATAGGGGTTATAAAAAAGGAGATCATCTTTACGGGTGATGTGCTAAATACAACGGCACGGATACAAGGGCTTTGCAATACCTACCAGGTTGACATACTCATTTCTGACAGTTTGATAAAAAAGCTGACCCTCCATTCCCAATTTCAAATTAGATCATTGGGGGAGAGTGAATTAAGAGGCAGAGATGAAAAGGTAGCGCTTTATACGATTTCCTGATCATCTACAGGAAAGACAGTAAATACTTTTAGCAACATAACAATGTTTCCGGTATGGTTCATTTAAAAACGATCATTGTACTTATTATATCAACCATATTATTTTCCTGCTCACCTGTTTTAAAAAGCGCAAAGATCAAAAGCCTTACTGCAAATTATTGTGAGCCGAATATTCAGTATGATTATTCAGCGTTAAACGCAGCTGTGCAAAAATTTCCGGGGCAGGACAGCATCCTTAACGCCCACTTATCAAAACATGATCTGCTGCTAAGCGAAATAACCGGTATTGCACCGCATTTAGCGGCGTATTATGAGGCGAAAGACACATTAACTTTACTGATGTGCAAACAAAAGATCACGGACCGGCTTTTGTTAACCGGTACCGAGCTGGAAGCCATCGTAGCAGAACTGGACTGCAATGGTGAACGCATTGATCAACTGGCCAGCTATGTGGATGATATTAACCGTAACAGGAATACCAGGCTTACCGTGGCTTCTGTTGTAGTAGGCGCACTCACAACGGTAGCTACTGTTGCCCTGAAAAATGATGCCAGCACCGCGGCAGGTGTTGCCGGAGGCCTTACCAGCGCAGGCCTGGGCGCTTTAACTATTAATCCAAAAGGGAAACGGGTATCCATCGCCTTTAAAAGAAGCCTGCTGAAAAACATCTGGAACAACGATAATGCCGACCAGGCCTTCCCTCCTGCCATCTGGAAGATCCTGAATGAAAAAGCATTCAGTAATTCAGGGGACCGTTCTTTAATTGAAACGATTAAGAACAGGTGGCAGCAATACGAGTTTAATGGCAAAATAAACCCTGCCGATCAAACACTTTTTTTTGATAAAGGGGGTATTTCTACCGCTGACGACCTGCATTCCCTGGCAAATATGTTTAACGAGCTGCAGGCCACTATACGGTCCATACAGCAGGATCTGCGCAGCCTGGGTTTAAAGGTGAATAGTTTGTGAAAAGAGGGGTGCATTATGCCTGGTTAAATGGAAAAAGAAGTTGGAAAGCATTACTAATAATCAAACATTAGCACATATACTATGACACATCAATATTATGAATCGCAAATAAGATTTCTGCAGACCCAATTCAAAGGAAAAATGGGCATTGAGCTCACCGACCAGCAAGCCGAAAAAGTGCTTTCATATGAAGCAGAAAAAAGCTCAGGCTCTTCTTCGTATTTCTTTTCAGCCTGGGAAGAGCTGGACTATGAGCAGGATAAATTCCAGGAAATTTTAACACCTGCTCAATTTGCAGATTATCTATCAGGGAAGCCGGCCCGTATAAAACAAATTGAAAAAAGTTTAATTGATTACGACCAGCAATACTTATCTCAATTAAACGCTGTAGAAGAAAGGATGGTTTATTACCAGGAAACACTCATCCCGGCATTGCGTAACGACCTGAGGAGATACAGCTCCAATTTCTTTTACGTGAGAGAGAAAGTAGATTTCCTGAGATCCGAATTTAAAAAGTACCTGGCTGATTCAAAAAGGCGAATGCTGGTTGAACATTATCGTCACAACAAAACCTTTCAACCTACCGTTTTAAAGGTTTCCCTTTTACTTCATAAGCAGGCCTGCTTATATCCGGACTATTTTCCCTTTAAAGCAACCATGGATGCTCCAACCAAAGCTGTTGCCGACTACCTGTATGAACGCCTGTTAAGGACCGCTGAAGAATTACAGAATGCTTTAAAAGATACCATGGATAAATTTAAGGATTTTTGCACCAGTAACTTTGTAAAACATTTTGGCGAGCCACAAGGCTGGCATGCATTTTATGGAGCCAATAACAGCAAAGAGGAATTGATGTTCACCATTCTTTTTGATCCGGAAAAATACCTTTCATAATACATAATCCTTTAATTATTCATTCTTAATTATTAATTATTCATTACTCCCCGTAACAAACCTATACAGGAAAGGCGCTTTATGCGCTTTACCAGTATATTGTTTTTCCAGCCTTTCCAGCACATTCAGGCTAAGCAGCTTTCGCTGGAAATTGGTACGCACAAATTTCTTCTGATACACGGCCTCATATAACTTCTGCAATTGCCCCATGGTAAAGGTTTCACTCATCAGGTTAAAACCTACCAACTTTTTATCCAGGTCTGACTGCAGGCGGCTTAATGCTTTTTTGATAATAAGATCATGATCATACAACAGCTTGGGCAGCTTATTTACATCGAACCATTTAAACTCTGTAAAGAAGATCTCTGTTTCAGGCTTTACTTTTGTATCATCTATCAGGGCATAATAGCATACGGAAACAAAACGCTGGTCAAACCAGTTGCTCCATTGCGCTTTGCCGATGATCTTTTGCAGCTCTTCCTTTGCAACGGTTTCTTTTGAGCGGCTGGTATTGCCGGAAGTGTAAAATTGTTCCAGGTAAATATCCTGCAGGCCGGTTCTTTCCTGCAGGATGCGCAGGGCTGCATCGTCCAGGTTCTCTTCTTTCTTAATAAATCCTCCCGGCAATACAAAGTAGGGCGTATTTGCAAATCGCAGCAAAAGCACTTTCAGCTTATCGTTGTGAAAGCCAAAGATCACCGTGTCCACGGAGAGTCCGGGCATATAAATAGCAGGAGCGGTTTCCATAAACTCCCGGATCCCTTCTTTTAACCCACGAACGTCCCCTTCATGCTGGTTCCCCATATTCAAGCATCATTTAACTGCCCCTAAATTAAGGTAAGTGAAAATATTTTTTTGAAAAAAACATAAAATCCTTATTATTGTATCAAAGTGATACAATATAGGTTGTTTTATTGTTTTGCAGCCATAGATTGCCACCTGAGTTCCACGTACAATAATGTACCAGTCCTGTATTCACTGATTACCCTGCCAGGCCTTCCTGTTTATAATTAACTAAACCCTTCTGATAAACCATAAATTAATCAAATGAAAAAGACAGCAACTATTTTAACCGGGATCCTTCTCCTGGGTGTTTTAAATGCAGGCGCCCAATCTAAAGCCGGGGCTGATTATTTTGCCGGCAAATGGAGTGTGCTTTTCAAAGGCACGCCCAATGGCGATGCCCGGGTGTTCTTTCTTCTGGAACAAAAGAACGACTCTATTGCCGGTGTGGCACAGGATACCACTGGTGTAGAAATATCAAAGCTCACGGACGTTACACTGAAGGATAATGAGATTGCCTTTAACTTTACTGCACAGGGTTATAATGTAAACCTTCTTTTAACGCGTAAAGATGAAGACCATGTAACCGGAAGCCTTATGAATATGTTTGATGCGGAAGGCGAACGCCGGAAATAACATCGCGCTAAAAATAACCCGCTAACCACAACAGCCTGATTACCACGTTCAAAATAACAGTTATGAAACTACCTGGTGCAGTAAAAAAGACCGTGCCCGCTTTTACCCTTGCGCTGTCATTACTCCTTTTCCTTGCAAACACCCTCCATGCGCAAACGCAGCGTGTGCTGGTATTCTCCAAAACAGAAGCGTTCCGGCATCCATCCATTGACGCAGGAAAAGCAGCTTTTTCAAAAATGGCAGCCGAAAAAGGTTTTGCAGTAGATTTTACTGAAGATGCGGCGCAATTCACTACAGCAACCCTGAAAAAGTATAATGCCGTAGTGTTCCTGAGCACTACCGGCGATGTATTGAATGATGCCCAGCAGCTGGAATTTGAACGGTACATACAGGCTGGTGGCGGTTACCTTGGCATCCATGCCGCGGCAGATTGCGAATATGAATGGCCCTGGTACGGAAAGCTGGTGGGTGCTTATTTCCTCAATCACCCCATGCCGGACAATGTTCAAAAAGGGAAATACTATGTAGTGGATAAGAACAGCTTTGCTACCAAAGGAATGCCCGAGCAGTTTGAGCGCAGCGATGAGTTTTACAGCTTCAAACAAATTGACACTTCCATCCATGTGCTGGTAAAGATCGATGAAACATCTTACCGCGGCGGCAAGAACGGCGCTAACCATCCCATGAGCTGGTATCATGATTTTGACGGTGGCCGCTCTTTTTATACCAATATGGGGCATACCAATGAAACCTATGCTGAGCCGCTGTTCCTGGATCATGTATGGGAAGGATTACATTACGTAATGGGTGGCGACAAACCGGCTGCACTGGATTATTCAAAAGCAAAACCGGAAGAAAACCGCTTTTCAAAAGTGGTGCTTGCCGAAAAGCTGAACGAACCAATGGAGCTGAGCGTGTTAAACGACGGACGCATTTTATTCATTGAAAGGCATGGCGCTGTAAAGCTGTATAACTTAAAGACCAAACAGCTTAAAACCATTGCTACCATTGCTGTAAGCACAAAATATAAAGACAAAGAAGGCAAGGTGTCAGAGGCGGAAGACGGCTTGCTGGGATTAAACAAAGACCCCAATTTCTCTAAAAACCACTGGATCTACCTGTATTACTCCGACCCTGTAAAAAGTGCCAATATTTTAACGCGGTACACGCTGAAGGGCGATGTGCTGGATATGCAGTCAAAGAAGGTAATGCTGGAAGTGCCCACCCAGCGGGAACAATGCTGCCATACCGGCGGTTCTATTGCCTGGGACAAGCAGGGAAACCTTTACTTATCCACAGGCGATAATACCAGCCCCCGGGCAACGGCCTATGCCCCTATTGATGAACGGCAGGGAGCCGGCCCCTGGGATGCACAAAAATCCTCCGCCAATACCAACGACCTGCGTGGAAAGATCTTACGCATCACCCCGCAGCCGGAAGGCACCTACACTATTCCGGAAGGCAATCTTTTTCCTAAAGGAACCGATAAAACAAGGCCGGAAATATTTGTGATGGGCAACAGGAACCCCTTCAGGATCTCTGTTGATCAAACATCGGGCACCCTATACTGGGGGGAAGTAGGCCCGGATGCAAATGACCCCGATTCGCTGAAAGGCCCGGCAGGACAGGATGAAATAGGGCAGGCAAAAAAACCGGGCAATTATGGCTGGCCCTATTTTGTAGGAGATAACAAACCCTATAACCATTTTGATTTTGCGGCCAATAAACCCGGCGAAATATTTAACCCGCTTAAGCCGGTCAATAATTCACCTAACAACACCGGTTTAAAAGAGCTGCCGCCGGCGCAAAACGCTTTTATCTGGTATCCCTATGGCGTGTCCAAAGAGTTTCCGCTGGTAGGTACCGGAGGCAGAAGCGCTATGGCCGGCCCGGTGTTTTACAGCGCTGCATTTAAAAATGCAGTGCATGCTTTTCCGGCTTATTATAATGGAAAATTACTGATCTATGAATGGATGCGCGGATGGATCATGGCCGTAACCATGGATAAGGACGGACGCTATGTTTCTATGGAAAGAGTAATGCCCAGCTATAAATTCAGCAACCCGGTGGATATGGAGTTTGCAGACAATGGGGACCTGTACATGCTTGAATATGGCACCGGCTGGTTTACTGCCAATGACGATGCAAGGCTGATACGCATTGAATACAATGCAGGCAACCGGAAGCCGGAAACGATCATCAATGCCGACAAGATGGGCGGCGCGCTTCCATTTACCGTAAACCTCTCCTCCAAAGGAACAAAAGATGCGGACGGCGATCCCTTACAATACTCCTGGAAGATCACCTCTAAGAACGGTTATACGAAAACCATCAGTGAACCGGATGCAACGCTTACGCTTACAAAGCCGGGGGTATATAAGGCTACGCTAACCGTATCTGACAATAAAGGCGGCCTGTCATCCCAATCTATGGAGCTAACCGCAGGCAATGAGCCGCCGGTAGTATCTTTCAATATTGGCAAGAGCAATAAGACCTTTTACGTTCCCAACAAAACCTATCACTACCAGGTGGAGGTAAAAGATAAGGAAGATGGCTCCCTGGCCAATGCAAGAATAAAACCCTCGCAGGTAGCGGTGAATATCGATTACCTGGCAGAAGGTTTTGACAAAGCAGAAATTGTACAGGGGCACCGCACTGCAGATGAAGCCGTGAACGTAACAAAAGGCTTAAAGCTCATCCAGGCCAGTGATTGCCGCACCTGCCACGGAGATTATAAAAAGTCCATTGGTCCCTCCTATTTCGCTGTTTCCACAAAATATAAAGGCAGTACAAATGCAGTTGAAAAGCTAACCAGGAAGGTGATCTCCGGCGGGAAAGGCGTTTGGGGCGATGTGCCGATGGCGGCGCACCCACAGCTTGCAGCGGAAGATGCTGCAGAAATGGTGAAGTATATCCTGAGCCTTTCACAGCCCAAACCCAAAGTGAGATCACTGCCGGTGGAAGGGACTTATACCACCAAACAGCAACCCAATGACAAAGGCCAGGGTATGTACCTTTTCCGTGCAGCCTATACCGATAAAGGTTCCAACGGCCTGCCCGGGATCCCGGCGGAAGGGGCGTTCACGTTGCGCAGCCCTAATATTAATCCTACCAGGTATGATGTGGTAACAGACGCTACCAAAATGAGCTATGAAGGCAATAACTTTGTGATCCCTTCAAAATCCGGCAGCTATATAGGCTTAAAACAAATTGACCTTACTGCTATTAAACGCATTGATATAACTGCCATGGCTCCCAAAGCGCAGCTAAATGCAGCCGGAGGTATTATTGAATTACATATAGATACTCCAAACGGGAAGCTGCTTGGCCAAACGGCCTTTATTGGCGACGCAGGCGGCGGCGCGCTGAGCTTTGGCGGAAAACCGGTATCGCTTGAAGTTACACCCACTGAAGGCGTACATGATATATACCTTGTATTCAGCAATCCGAAAGCCCAGCAAGGCACATCGTTAATGATTGTATTGAATACTGCGTTTAAAACAGAAGACGCCACCAGCACCCAGGAATAACAGTGAGAATTACGGATTATCAATTACGGATTATGCAATCTGAAGGCTTGCAGTACCTCATTCGTAATTGATAATCCGTAATTCGTATCTTTAAACCCCATGCATTATTTCAGCTTTACTTTTCTTTTTACCATCCTGGGTATTACCATGGCAATGGGACAGCAGCAGCTGCCGGTTGCCGTCAATTTCAAAAAGGCTTATCTGCAACAGACCCGGAATGCCAATGGATCTCCCGGTAAAGCCTATTGGCAAAACAAAGGCAGCTATACTATCAAAGTAACCTTTGATCCGAATACAAATGCGCTGTCCGGGAATGTGGATGCTAACTACACGAATAATAGTCCTGATACGCTCAGGCAGGTAATTTTTAAGCTTTATCCAAATCTCTACCAGGCGCAGGCCATGCGCAATGTCCCGGTATTACCTGAAGATCTGACCAAAGGTGTTGAAATCAAAAAAATGCTTGTTAACAATAACCTTGTTGATAGCAAAAAGCTGCTGATCAGGGGCACCAATATGTATGTGAAAGGTGTAACAATACTGCCCGGACAAAGTGCCCATTTTGACATTGACTATGGCTACCAGGTAAATAAAACTTCCTTTGTACGCACCGGCCAGGTTGATACAGGCGCTTTTATGATCGCCTATTTTTTCCCCCGCATTGCTGTTTATGATGACATAGATGGCTGGAACGAATATCCGTATGCCGGCAAGGAGGAGTTTTATAACGACTATTGTGATTTTAAGGTCAGCATCACTCTTCCCGGCGACTACCAGGTTTGGGCCACCGGTGAATTGCAAAACCCTGCAGCCGTATATAAACCTGAAATAATTGAAAGGATAGCAACCGCAGCACAAAGTGATGGGTTCACAGATATTATCACCAGCGCTGATCTTGCAGCACATAATATCACGCTTAACCATCCTGCCAACACCTGGATCTTTGAGGCGGATAATGTTACAGACTTTGCTTTTGCTGCCAGTAACCATTATGTATGGAAAGCATCCAGCCTGGTGGTTGACCCCAAAACAAAGAGAAGGACCCGGGTGGATGCTGTTTATAATCCCCAACATAAAAGCTTTGAACCGGTTGTTGATTATGCCCGGAAAACCGTTGACCTGATCAGCACTAAAGTGCCGGGCCTCCCCTTTCCATACCCGCATGAAACTATTTTTGAAGGCCTGGATGCAATGGAATATCCTATGATGGTGAATAATTTACCATTTGAGGGTACGGAAGCGGTTGCGTTTACAGCGCATGAAATTTACCATACCCTTTTCCCCTTTTTGGTGGGAACCAACGAAACCAAATATTCTTTTATGGATGAGGGCTGGGCTACTTTTTCGGAATTTACGCTGCAAAAAGAAATTACGCCTGATGTTGTGGACGTTTATGACCTGAGCCCTGTGAACAGCAGCGCCGGTACAGACCAGGATGTACCCATCATGACCCTTACGCCGCAGCTTTACGGCAAGGCGCGGTTTTCAAACAAAGACCTTAAACCCGCGCTGGGCTTTCATTATGTAAAGGAAATGCTGGGCGACCAGCTGTTTTATAAAGCCATGAATCACTACATCAGCCAATGGCAGGGCAAACATCCAACACCTTATGATCTTTTTTACTGCCTGAACAAAGGCGCCGGGGTTGATCTTAACTGGTTCTGGCAAAACTGGTTCTTTGAAAAAAATGTTCCTGATCTTGCTATAGAGAAAGTTACTCATCAGCAATATAAATATACGGTAGTCATTACACGCAGGGGACAAGGAATTATTCCGGTGCACCTCACCATTTTTTATAAAGATGGCGCAACGGAAACCATTAGCCGGGATATTGCCTGCTGGGAAAAAGGCAACCGCACTATTACCCTGGACTTCACTGCTAAAAAAGCGGTCAGTAAGCTGGTGCTGGGAGATGCCTATGATGCGGATGTGGATAGCAGCAATAATACCTGGAACAACAATGCCCGGTAAGACTACCGGGCGAATTTGTTAAACCTACAAACTGTTACACTACTGTAAAACCTTAATAGGCTCAAAGGTAAACGTGTACGGTTATACGGTTAAAGCGTTTAACCCTGAAGCGGACAAAAACGAACCTCAACCGGTTTATTTGCCGGTTAATGAAATTTCTGCCGGCAGCATGGTAAACGAGCTGGCTGCACAAGATCAGATCAGCGGAAAATTCTCCAATAACACAGGCATTTTCAAAAAACATGCAACCGATTGCGCATCTTTTTCAAATTATTTCTACATTAGCCTGGTAACTTTCATAACAGATCATATGACAAATGGGAAAGAAGATAAAGAAATAACGATCTATGATATTGCCAAAAGACTAAAGACATCCCCGGCTACGGAGAGCTGTGCCCTGCAGGACCATCAGCATCACTTCGCAAATAGGTAATACAACTACTATTATCCTCCGGTTTGACCTGATTGTACGGCAATCGTCCCTTAAAGGTCATTGATCCATAAAAAATTCCACATGAAACGATGGTCGCTTCTCTTTTTCCTGCTGCTGTATTTCCGCGCCGCCATAGCTGAAGATGGCTACAGGCTTTGGTTACGCTATGATAAGATCGTTAACTCAACGCTCTTGCACAGCTACCTTAACCAGGTTAATACTATTTATTTCCCGGCGGGCACGCCTGTACTGGATGCTGCCAGGCAGGAACTTTTCAGCGGCCTGGAAGGATTGCTGGATAAAAAGATACCTGCCGGTGATCATGCATCCGGCAGCTCCCTCCTCATTTTTACAAAAGCGCATACCCCGCTTAACCTCTCTGCCCCAAAGGTTAAATATGAAGACCTTGGAAAAGAAGGTTTTGCAATTAACAGCACAAAGCAGGGTATTATTATAACAGCCAACACGGATATAGGCATATTGTATGGCGTATTTCATTTTCTGCGGCTCCTGCAAACCGGCCAAAGCCTTGAACACCTTGCCATTACCAGCGCTCCGCGGATCCAGCACCGCATTTTAAACCACTGGGATAACCTTAACCGTACCGTGGAAAGAGGTTATGCAGGTTTCTCCATCTGGAACTGGCATACGCTGCCGGAGTATATTGATCAACGTTATATTGACTATGCCCGGGCCAATGCCTCCATTGGCATCAATGGAACAGTACTGACCAATGTAAATGCAAATGCGCTGGTGCTTACGAAAGATTATTTATTAAAGGTAAAAGCACTGGCCGATGTGTTCCGCCCCTATGGAATTAAGGTATACCTCACAGCCAGGTTCAGCGCACCTATTGAGATTGGTAAGCTAAGCACTGCCGATCCTCTGAACGATACGGTAAAGGCCTGGTGGAATGCAAAAGCAAAAGAGATATACCAGCTGATACCGGACTTTGGCGGCTTCCTGGTGAAAGCAAATTCTGAAGGGCAGCCAGGACCGCAGAGCTATCAGCGAACACACGCGGACGGCGCTAATATGCTGGCAGATGCAGTGGCGCCTTATGGCGGCATTGTAATGTGGCGTGCGTTCGTATACAGCAATGCATCGCCGGAAGACCGGTTTAAGCAAGCTTATAATGAATTTAAACCGCTGGATGGGCAGTTCCGCGCAAATGTGCTGCTGCAGGTAAAGAACGGGCCTATTGATTTTCAACCCAGGGAACCTGTTTCTCCGCTTTTTGGCGCTATGCCTAAAACGCCGCTCATGATGGAGTTTCAGATAACGCAGGAGTACCTGGGACAATCTACCCAGCTGGTATATGAAGCGCCCCTGTTTAAAGAAGTGCTGGAAACAGATACCTACCATGGCGGCAAAGGCGCTACCGTGGCCCGTATAATAGATGGCGATCTGCATCATTACCCGCAAACCGGCATTGCAGGTGTGGCAAACATCGGCAACGACCGTAACTGGACCGGGCACCCGTTCGGGCAGGCTAACTGGTATGCATTCGGCCGGCTGGCCTGGAACTATGAGCTCAGCGCAGCACAAATAGCAGATGAGTGGATCAAACAGACCTTCAGCAGTGACACCCTGCTGGTAGCTACTACAAAAAAAATAATGCTCTCCTCCTATGAAGCCATGGTGAATTATATGACACCGCTGGGCCTTCATCATATTATGGGCACAGGGCACCATTATGGCCCGGCGCCCTGGATCACCAATGCCGGAAGGCCCGACTGGAACCCGGTATATTATCACCGTGCCGATTCAGTGGGGCTGGGCTTTGACAGAACAGCCACCGGCAGCAATGCGCTGGCGCAATATGCAGCGGGCATGCAGCAAAGGTTCCAGGATGTGCATACAACCCCGGAAGCCTTCCTGCTGTGGTTCCATCATGTTCCCTGGAACTTTAAGATGCAGTCCGGCAGAACGCTGTGGGATGAATTATGCTACCGCTATTATTCAGGAGTTGCCACTGCAAAAACAATGCAGCAGCAATGGAATACGCTGGAAGGGCGGGTGGATAAAGAACGTTTTAAACAGGTGCAGATGTTATTGGCCATCCAGGTAAAGGAAGCTACCTGGTGGCGCAATGCCTGCCTCCTGTACTTCCAGACCTTTTCCAAAATGCCCATCCCCGGCCAGTATGAGCAGCCCGGCAAAACACTGGACTACTACAAGGGGCTGCGTTTTCCATATGCACCCGGAAATGGGTAAGCGATGCAGCTTCCACGTTAAAACAACACATAAATGAGCATGAATACACAATCAAAGATTGCAATTGTAACAGGTGGCGGATCCGGTATTGGCCTGGCCATCGCAGAGAAATTCGTAGCGCACGGCATCCACACCATTATTGTAGGCAGGAACCCCCAGAAGCTTACTGCCGCAAAAGAAAAGCTTGGGCCTTTATGCGAAGCCCTTACCTGCGACCTGAACGATTTTGCCGCCATCCCCGGGCTGGTAACCGGTATTGTTGAAAAGCACGGGCGCATTGATATCCTGGTGAACAATGCCGGCATTAACATGAAAAAGGAATTTACCGATGTAACGGATGAAGACTTTCAAAATGTGCTGCACACCAATGTTACAGCTGTTTTCATTATTTCAAGAGAGGTGATCCGGCATATGCTGGAAAACAATATCAAGGGCAGCGTTATTAATATCAGCTCCATGGCTTCGCAGTACGGCATTCCAAAGGTAATTGCCTATACAGCCTCCAAGTCGGCCATTGAAGGTATGACACGGGCCATGGCCACGGAGCTTTCGCCCAAAGGCATTCGCATTAACTGCATTGCACCTGGTTTTATTGCTACTGAAATGAGCGCCAAAGCGCTGAACACGGATCCGGAACGAATGGGAAAAGCAATGGGCAGAACTCCTATGGGCGAGCTGGGGCAGCCTTCCGATATAGGAGCAGCAGCCCTGTTCCTGGCTACAGATGCGGCCCGCTACATTACGGGGATTGTAATGCCTGTAGATGGCGGTAATTCCATTGGCTTTTAAGGCATACGGATGACTATATGTACCTGCATCACCGGCTAAGCTGGTTCCAGGCAATCGGTTGAACCAACTACAGCTGTTTAAGTCCAGGGGAAATTAATTTCCTGATCCTGGTCAAGTAATATAGTTTTTTACATAGAGTAACATTAAAAGGTCTCGTTCAAATTCAGGAAAAAGCCTTTTGAGCCATGCATACCAAATGCATAGTCTAAACACAGGTTGGTGCGGGTGGTTTTATTGAACAGGATGCGCAAACCCGCGCCGGCAGCGGGCCGCCATACTTCAAATAATTGGGTGCCTACCCGGTCGTTAGCGGTTTGTATGTTCGCAAAGGCAACACCACTAAACAGCTTATTTCTTGTTATGGGAAAACGGTATTCTGTTTCAGAGTAAAAGTACTGCGTGCCTTTATAATAACTGGACACATACCCACGGCCGCTGCGGAAGCTGGGATCCCTGCCGTTACCGGGCAGCTCAAAATAAGGCACTGCGCCGGTAAGCACCCCGGAGCCCCAGCTCCAGAATGCAAGCACATGTTCCGGGTTACGTGCTGAAAGGCTGAAGTATTTCCGGAAATCGACCGTTACCTGCGTTGCATTCCGGGAGCTGCCTATCCAGGTTTGATTCACCCGTATGCCAGCATCCAGGTACATACCTTTATAAGCCCTGTTGGGGTTGTCGCGGGTAATATATTCCACATTAAACAGGAACCCATTGGCAAAATAATGATCCTGTGCAAAACCAAACCGCTCATTATAGATCTTATAAGGTACCTGTATGGAGTCGTACTTGGCGTTGGTCAGCTTTCTTCTTATATCGAACTGTACACCGCCGCCTAAAAAGAAGTTATGCTTTACCTCCCTGTATACTTTTTCAAAGAATTTATAGTACTGGGAGTGCCATACAAAGGGTTTACGGTCAGCATTTGCCAGTATTTTATCGTCCACGCTCCCATCTACGGGATCCTTGCCAATGCCCATCCCAAAATCGGGTGTAACAGATTTTGAGGCTACCAGGCTCCCCTGGATATTCCACTTATTGCCCGGTGTAAATACATTATGTGTGAAGTAAAAATAAATAATGCCTTTAGTGGTAATGGAGGCTGATGTTGCTGCCACCGACATATAGGTGTTGGGCTTGTTGCCTAATACTTTACCAGCTACAGCTTTTATGCCCAGCTGGAAACCAATGGTAGGGTTAGCCGCTATATTAGGTACTACGGTGATGGCCGATCTTTTACGCAGTGAATCATCTTTCCGTTTGGGATGCAGCACATCATTGATCATGTCGCCGATATCGTATTGTTTATGGAAATCGTTCGCCGGGCCTTTTTCCTGCACCTTTGTATTGGGAACTATTGTTTGGGAAGTATCAACAGGGGAAGCAACCTGGCTATAGGCATAACCGTGAAATGCTACCAGCAGCGGCACCAGCAAAAATTTTAGTAGCGAATAAGGCCTTTTCGTTTTATTCGTTATTTCCATAATATGTCGAGTCTGTTATCCGGATTGAAGATATAACATCCTCCCAAACGGCATGCCAGGGTGAGCTGAAAGCTGAAAGCATAAAGCCGAAAGCAGTACATATTATGTTAGCGTAGCATGTAATGGGGTCAGGATTTTTTTACAGCGGTTACTTTTATGATGTTATAATAGATCCTGTCCAGCAGCGTCATATTCCGGGTTATAACAATCCCCTGCGCCTTCAATCCATTCTTATACGGCACCGGCCTGTTATAATTGGTAACCAAAGCAGTGCCTATGGCTGCTGTGGCCAGGAAACCGCTGTCTGTAGGTACTTTTGAAATGTAATTTATTTTGCTGTCAATGAATCCGAATTCCTGGTAGGGATAAGCGTTAAAGCGCAGCTGCACATGCATGCCGGTATCAACTTTACCGAAATTTATTTGCGGCAGCAGCAGCTCTGCATAATAGGTGGTTTCTGTTGGCACCACATATCCCAGCACTTTCCCGGTTTGTAAGAACATATTTTCCTGCAGGGGCACTACAAAAGCTATCCTGCCATCAACAGGCGCCCTTAGCAAATACCTGCGCATCCAGTCGTCTACTGAACTTCTCAGGGTTTCCAGCATTTGCTCAAAGATCAGCTTCTGCTGGGCAATGTCATGATCCAGCTGAAAAATTTCCTTCTGCTTGTCCCTTACCTGGTTATCATTTGAAATGTTTGCGGCGCTTAATTGTGGCAATGTGGATTGTTTGTTTAACAGCTTCCTTCTTTCCTCGCGCAGCTCTTCACTCGATATTACCTTCTGGTTATATAACAGATCCCTCATCGTAAAAGATTCTTCTGCCAGCTTCAGGTCCTGCTCTGCAATCTCTCTTTGCTGATCAACGGTTTTTGTGAGCTGGTTAAGCGAAAAAATATCCTGCTGCAGCATTTCCTTTTTGCGGTTATAAAAACCATTTACAAAATAATCGCTGAATTGCTGGTAGCCGGCTATGAACTGCTGGTAGGTTGCCTGCAGCTCTCCCAGGTGGGTGTAGTGCTGGTAGAAGAGGTTGGCTACTTTATCCGGCCGGCCGCCGGCTAATAACACCATGCTGCTGTCCAGCTGTTTTGCCAGCGCAATCACTTCCTCATGGCTGGCCGTGCTCTCTATCCAGCCAATAATATCATGCTGCGATACGGCTGCATCGTTCTGCTTGAACAACCTCACCAGGCGGCCCTCCTGCCTGGTAACTATCTCTTTGGGTGCATGGTTTGCAGTCAGGATCGCATTTGCCTCTACCATATCAGGATACTCAATAAACCAGGTGGCTGACAGCAGCAGCAATAAAATACCCAGGAAGATCAGCAGCGCCCATTTTTCCAGGAAATCGGGCTTGCGCGATATTATTTCCAGGGCCAGATCAGAACGGGCGCCGGTTTTTCTTTTACCATTGGGGCGCAGCGGCATAGCGAGGATCTCTTCATCAATAGGTATTTCGTTCTTCATAACAGGTGGAATTTATCGGGTTAAAGAATATGCTCAGCTACCCAGCTCCAGCTGATTCTTTACCAATTGAAAATATTTTCCTTTCAGGGCGGATAAGTAAGCGTGGGTACCTTCTTCAGCGATCTTACCGTCATGCAATACGATGATGTTATCGGCATTTCGCACAGTGCTTAAACGGTGGGCTACCACCACCACTGTTCTTCCTTTAAAGAACGCTTCCAGGTTCTCTACGATCGCTTTTTCGTTGTTGGCGTCCAGCGCATTGGTGGCTTCGTCAAAAAAAAGATATTGCGGATCTTTATAGATAGCCCTGGCGATTAAAATACGCTGCCGCTGGCCCTGGCTTACTCCTACCCCATCGGCCCCCAGCTTTGTATAAAAGCCGTTCGGCAGCGATTCAATGAATGAAAGGATCTGGGCCATCCTGCAGGCTGTTATCAGCTTATTGTAATCTTCTATTTCATCGCCAACGGCTATATTACGGGCAATGGTATCGTTAAAGATATATCCATCCTGCAGCACAGCGCCGCACTGGCTGCGCCAGAAAGAGGGACTCATATATTTTAAATTATTGGCCCCTACTTTCAGCTCTCCTTCAAACTGCTCATAGAACTTAAGCAGCAGCTTTAATAAAGTGGTTTTGCCGCTGCCGCTTACGCCTACAATGGCAGTTACCTTTCCTTCCTCAATTTTCAGGGATACATCTTCCAGCACCGGATCGTTGCCCGCGCCGGGATACGCGAAGGATAAATTTTCAACCGTAATGCTTTTATCGTCCGGTAGCTGGTGCAGGTACGACTTTTCAGCGGATTCCTCATCGTGCAGCTCATGCACTTCATTTAAACGCTCCATACTGATCCTGGCATCCTGCGCGCCTTGCGCAAATCCGATCAGCTGGGATACCGGGCTGTTTAACTGGCCAATGATGTATTGCACTGCCAGCATGGTGCCAAAAGTAAGCTGCCCCTCCACCACCATTTTAGCAACCAGGAAGGTGATCACAAAATCTTTTCCCTGGTTAAGGAACAGGGCCCCAATCTGCTGGATCTGCCCATAGTTAAGGCTTTTAAAATTAAGCTTGAAGATGTTTGCCTGTAAGTTCTCCCATTCCCACCTTTTCAGCTGCTCTGCATTGTTCATTCTTATTTCCTGCATGCCCTGCACCAGCTGTAAGGTTGCATTGTTTTCCTTTGCAGCAACATGGAAGATCTCATAATTCAGTTTCCTGCGGATGCGCATAAAAAGCTGGATCCAGCTAAAATATAATGTGCTGCCTATAATGAACACAAAGAACAACTGCGTACTATAGGTTACCAGTATAATGGAATACAGGAAGAAGTTAAAAATGGAGAATAAGGTATTCAGCACAGAGCCGGTAAGAAAGCTTTGTATTTTCCCATGGTCGCCTATACGCTGCAGCGTATCGCCGGTGTGCCGCAGATCAAAATAGGAAAGCGGCAGCCGGGTAAGCTTGATCCAGAAATCAGACAGGATAGATATATTAAGGATATTGGAAATGCGCATCATTAACCGGCTGCGTATAAACTCTACGATAGAGCTGCTGAAGGTAAGCATCAGCTGGGCAATAAGCACAATAGTGATATAATGGAGGTTCTGGGTATTGATGCCGGTATCCACAATACTTTGCGCAAGAAAGGGGAAAATCAGCTGTATCAGCGAGGTTACCAGCAATGCAAGAAAAACCTGCGCCACCTGCCACTTTCCGGGCCTCAGGTATTGTGTTACCGCGCTCCAGGAAAGCTTATGCTGCTTTTCTCCTTCCTGCTCATAAAACCTGGGCGACACTTCCAGCACCAGCACCAGGCCGGCCTCCTCCCCTTCATCATTCACTGTTGAAAGCCAGTGCTGCTGAAATTCAACGGGCGAGTAAACCACAAATCCCTTACCGGGATCGGCTACCCTGACCCGTTTATTATTTATTTCCACCAGCACTACAAAATGACTTTGATCCCAGTGAAGAATGCAGGGCAGCGGCACCTCCTGCAGCTTTTTAAAGGTAATGCGTGCGCCACGGCTCCGCAAGCCAATGCGCTCGGCAGTTTCGCTGATACCCAGCATAGATACGCCCTGCTTATTGAACCCGGCTTTCTGTCTTAAAGTATCTGCATTATAATGCCGGCCATAATACATGGCAATCATTCTCAGGCAGGTGGGGCCGCAATCCATCGCATTAAGCTGTTTATAAAAAGGGAAGCGCTTAATTGACATAGGAAATAATTAGGCAAAATGTTTAATGGTCACAAAACAAACGTGATTAAAATATTCAATAGCTCAGTTTTATACAGATGATCTCATGATAACGCTTGAGGTTGCTGTCATGGTTAATTGAGACGTGTTATAGTTGAACCGAATTGGATACTAATTTTATAAAAAATAATTCAGAAAAAGAATAGGATTATTTCTACAGCTCAAAAATTTTTCTTTTGTTTCAAATTTCCCCTACTATTTATTTTTTTGTGTATTTTAGTTGAAATAACCTTATAACCTTTTACACCACGTTATTCGTACGTAACCGGTTTTCCCAATAACCCAAAAAACCATTACTCTCATGTCCTTAAAGAAATATCTGGAGAAGGTCAGGTTCATTGATTGGCTTATCTGCACCAAGTCAACCGGAAAGCAAAAAGACCTGGCAAACCGCGTAGGAGTAAGCATTAGCACCATTAATGAATACCTGAATGAAATGAAGGAGGCCGGCTTTCCGATACGGTATTGCCACAAGCGCCAAACCTATTTTTATGAGCGGGAAGGGCGTATGGTAAATTCATTATTTAAGGAAGATCTTAGCCGTGAAGAATTAAAAAAAGTAAACGGTGGCATGTACCCGATACTGGGTCAGCTGATCACTTCTTATAGTCACCCCGCTGCATCGTAATAAGTAGCTGCGGTTGTTTTATTGCCACGTTATTTAAATTCCACCTCGGGCCGGAAACGGGTTTGCCATGCCGGAAATGATCCCACAAAAAAAATTATAAAAAGAAATACACTCCGATTATATCGGAGTAGCGCTTTTGAACTTTATGGTGTAAAAAGGAAGTAACCAAAAAGCTGCCTATGCTTCGCCTATTTGCGCCTGTGAAGGAAAACTGCGTTCAAAGTGTAACCATTCTGCTAAAAGAGTTAAATGTAAAAGTAACAGCTGCCAGTGTAAGAACAGACTTACAAAGCCACCCTGATTACCCCAGCCTGCTAAGCGTGGGGGATGTGCTGTCGGGCTATGGCGTGGAGCACGTTTCTTTTAAAAGCAATGCTGCACATTTAAAAGATATGCCCACCCCCTTTCTGGCGCAGCTGAAAGGGAATGACCGCCGTGATGTTTTCACGGTTGTACGATCCGTTGAAAACGGTACGGTGTGTTTCTTTAACCCTGACAAACATTTTTTTGAAACCATCCGCACGGAAGACTTTGAAAAAAAATGGGTCTCTCAAGTTTTGCTGCTGGCAGAAGCCGGTGAGCAGGCAGGAGAAAAGGACTATGCTAAAAAACGCCGTGCCCAGCTGCGCAACAATGTGTTTACATTGTCCGCTATACTTGCCATACCGGTTATTACCGTTATTACCATTCTGCTGAATGTTATACAGCATGGCAGGGCAGCCTGGGCCCCCTCGCTATTTACCTTTATTACATTATTGGGCTGCATAACAGGTTTTTTATTGTTATGGTATGAGGTTGACAGTCATAACCCGCATTTAAACCAGCTATGCAACTTTAACAAAAAGGCAAGCTGCCACGCAGTGCTGCAATCAAAGGCATCAAAAATATGGGGCATAAAATGGAGCACCATAGGCCTCACCTACTTTTCAGGCAGCCTGTTAGCGCTGCTGTTCTCAGGCATTACAAACAGCCAGCTGCTTTCCATACTTTCCTGGCTGAATATAATAGCAGCGCCCTATATTATTTTCTCCCTTTATTTTCAATGGCGGGTGATAAAACAGTGGTGTGTGCTATGCTTAACCGTGCAGGTGCTGCTGGCGGCACAACTGGCCACTACGCTGGCCGCCGGCTGGCCCGGTATTATAATGGAAAGCGGGCCTTCTTTAACGGAGCTGGTAATACCTGTATCAACAGCGTTCCTGGTGCCGGTTCTTTTCCTGAACCTGTTTGTGCCCGCTTACCGTCATTCAAAAGAAGGCCGGGGACATAAAACGGAGCTGCAGCGGCTGAAGCACGATCCGCAGATCTTTGACGCCCTGCTGGCAAAACAAAAAATATTAACAGAAAGCAGTAAAGGACTTGGTATTATGCTGGGCAACCCGGATGCCTCTAATAAGATCATAAAAGTTTGTAACGCTTATTGCGGCCCCTGTGCCAGGGCGCATAAACCCCTGGAGGAATTACTGCATAATAACCCCGACCTGCAGGTACAGATCATATTCACCGCCAGCAACCTGGAAGGCGACCGGCAAACGGCTCCTGTAAAACATTTGCTGGCCATTGCCCAAAAGGGAAATGCCGGTATGCTGGTGCAGGCCCTGGACGACTGGTACCTGGCAGATAAAAAAGACTATGAAACATTTGCAAGAAAATACCCGGTGAATGGAGAATTAGAGACCCAGGGCCCTATGGTGGAAGCCATGTATGCCTGGTGCAGCAAAACAGCAATAGCTTTTACGCCTACTATTTTCTTCAACAATTACCAGTTACCGGAGATGTACAATGTTTCCGATCTAAAATATTTCCTATCCGCATAAGCTGCTGGCAGCGGATTAAAATTCTTTATCCCGGCCGGGTAAAGCTGCATTCAATCACTAATTATCAAAAAAAACAACAAGATGAAAAAACTGAAATTAAAGGCACTTGAGCTCGGCGCATCTGAGCTGCTTACAAGACAACAGCTGAAAAATGTAATGGGTGGAAGCGGCAGCGGCGGCAGCACCTGCGAAGTTTCTGTAAACTGCTACAGAACCGTTTACCAGAATGGCCAATGGGTAGAAATAGCCAATGGCACTATAAAATGTACCAGCGATACCGGTAACTGTACTCACAGCACTACCTCTATCAGCTGTGACGGCAAAACTATTAACTGCTGATCCTTCAGGCTCACATAACCCCAGTTCTGCTGGATCCCGGATCTGTAAAAGGTCCGCATCTCAGCAGAGTGGGGTTTTCCCGGAATAAGTAACCCATAAGTGATTGTTATGAAGCTTTCCATTTGTATCTGTATATTCTCTTTAACATTGCTTTATGCAGGGCTTTCCCATGCACAAAGCAACGGGGAGATCAGGATACACCTGGAAACGAAAACCGGCAACGGTCCTTTTGCTCCCTTTCTGAATAGCACAGAGCTGAATGACCCCAACGATATAAACTTTGATCCAGCCCGGAAATTTACGGGCATACCCAAAGACCTGGCTGAAATGATCATCAAACAGCTGGACTTTCAGCCGGAACAGGGCATTTATGAGCTATACCTTCGCCTGCAGGGGCAGATGAAGCCGGAGATGTTAATGAAAGCTTTGTCGAAATACCATGCAGATACGCTGCAACTAAGCCGTAGCCCCATTAAACATCTTGTATTCTTTGTTTCCGGGAAGAATAACAAAGGTAAACGTGTAGTCATCACCGATACAAATAACAACCTTGATTTCGGCGATGAAAAGGTGTATGAATACGACACCGCCACCAGCAAAGACTTTCCGGAGAGCCTGCCGGGCCAAACCGTTCATTACCAGTACGCCTACAATGGCAAAGTGTATGAAAGAACCTTTCAGCTGAAAGCTTCACCTTTTCCATCTTACTATACCTACCGTAATCCCGTGGAAGAAAGGCTATACCTGGCAGGCATGCAGGATGAATACCGGGAAGGCCTGCTTACTCTTGACAATAAAACCTGTAAGATACAGGCCGCCACCAATAACCAGCCAAGATTTGCGTATAAGCCTTCCAATACCAGCATACAAGTACAGCTGCCGGGAAATAAAGAGCCGGCAGCATATACCGTAGGTGATACCTTAACCCTTCACAACCGGAGGTACCGGTTTTCCGGCATTTCTGTTTTCGGGGATACCCTCCTCCTGTCTTACCTGGGCCGGGGCGCCGTTATCTATGGCACAGACTCCGGCAAAATTGCCTATAACATTACAGCAAAGGACCTTTCGGGGCAGCCATTTAACCTGGATCAGCTAAAAGGGAAATATGTGCTCATTGATTTCTGGGGCACCTGGTGCAAACCTTGCATAAGCGCAATACCGGACCTGGTAAGGATCTCCCAACGATTTAAAGATAAGGTGCAGGTAGTAAGCGTGGCCTATGATAATCCTGAAAATATGGATGCTTTAAAAGCAATGATAAAAACAAGCGGCATGAACTGG
>NZ_DATCRF010000310.1:0-7345 GCF_036569125.1 Chitinophaga sp.
AAAGACGGATAAACTGGCGCATCCATTGGGTGTACGGCTCCTTCTCCGCGCTTACCGTGGCCAGGTACCTGGCGGAGAGCCAGAGATATACGGTAATAGAGCCCCAGCGGGGAATATCGGCATACACATTATAGCTGTCAATAAAACGCCCCAGGAAATCAGGGGCCGGTATTGAAAAATCCAGCAAGGCAGCTGCAAAATATATTATAATGCTAAGCTGCGGCACGCAATCTATTATTACCGGTAAAAAATGTAAGCGCTGCTTCCGGCTGATCCTGAAGTTGGGATCTATGGTGCTTTTGACATAAAAATACAACAGCGGCCCAAGGGGCATAATAATAACCAGCGGGATAAGATTGCCTATCAGGTTCAGAACAGGATTATCCGCGAACCGGGGCGATTCAAAAAGGTACAGGTTCAAACAAGCCAGCGCTATGAGTAGTATAAGGGTGCCCAGTAAACGGTTGGGACGGGATCGTTTCTTTGAGAAGAAGAGCAGCATGCTCATAATAACGCCCTGTAAAAAGCCCAACAGGATCAGGATGTGGAAAAATTCAGCAAAGGTCATAGCCGCGGGTTTGGGTTTTAAAGATAGGGATTATTGGGAGCCCGCGGCATGTTGAATCATCTGACCGGCTGATATTTTTAGCTTCTGAAACTGGAAGGTGTTGAGCGGGTGTGCTTCTTGAAAAAGTGATTAAAGTGTGCGGGATCTTCAAAGCCAAGGGTATAGCTGATCTCGGAAATATTCCACGCAGTGTGCTTTAGCAGGGCCGTGGCTTCCGCAACCAATCTTTCCGAAATAAGCGCAGTAGTGGTTTTACCTGTTGCGTGCTTCATGGCACGGTTCAGATGGTTTACATGGATGGACATACGCTCTGCAAAATCATTGGCAGACCGAAGCGCAAAGCGCTGCTGCACCGACTCTACCGGGAATTGCCTTTCCAGCAATTCATTAAAGACAGACGCGATGCGCACATTGGCATCCATGGTATCAAATTGCCGTTCAATTGTTTCAATGGAGGTGGCTTCCAGCGGACCGTATGCGCCAAAACCCGCGTTGTTGAGCAACACATCAATACGGCCAAACCGTTTGATCCCGCTCTCGATAGCAGCCGCAATCGATCCGGCATCCAGCACATCAAGCTTTGCCACCAGCACATCTTCTAAGCTCACCAGCTCTTCCTCCTTCTCCGGTTGGCGCATGGTGGCAATAACATTCCAGCCGTTTTGATGAAATAACTTCGCAGTTGCTTTACCAATGCCGCTGCTTGCACCTGTAACTAATATTGTCTTTTTCATTTGGTTTGTTCTTTTAAGTTGACAATACAAAGTTATGCAGGTGCTTAGCCGGAATTTTGTTGGATTCAAACAGATGCTTGTATATTTCAAACAGGGATTAATTCCCTTACAAACGAACGGTTAATTTTTTCCCCTTGTAACGGACCGTGGTATTAAATTTCCCGGAAGGCTCCACTCCCACGCCATGATGAGCGTCTACCACCACAATATTGAATTTCCGGTCCTTTAACATACCCGGAAAGCTTCCTTTCACATCATCTATTGAAAGTGTTTTAGCCTGATCATTCCACTGAAAACGGATCTCAGAATAACTTCCCTTTTCGTAATCATAGCCATCTCCCTCATCTTCATACAAGGTAAAGCTTGCATCTGCGCCGGGATAAATACGCAATTCAAGGTTATCCCATTTCTTCTCAGCAGCGTATTGCACTTTAGGCCCCCACGGAATAATGGAACCTGCTTTTACAAACAAGGGGATCCTGTCTATTGGAGTGGCCTGTTCTGTCCACACCCCGCCTGCTATCAGACCGCCATCCCAGAAGTTATGCCATGAGGCGCCTGCCGGAAGATAAACGGACCTGTTCTCTGCATGGCTTGCTGTTACCGGCGCCACCAGGAAAGATTGGCCGAACATATACTCATTGCCAATATCCCAAACCTTTTTATCTGAAGCAAAATCCATTGCCAGTGAACGCATGATGGAACCGGCTTTTGAAGTCACGCCCCAGGCAGTTGAATAAAGATAGGGCAACAGCTGGTACCGGAGATTAATGTATTTCTCCTGTACATCAAAAGGCCATTCACCACGGTTTCCGAACTGGTAGATCTCACGCGGAATATCAGTACCATGCGAACGCATCATAGGGGTAAATGTGGCGAACTGCATCCAGCGTGTATACAGTTCCTGGAACGCCGGATTCCTGGCGCCGCCGCCCTTTACGAAGCTGCCGGCAAAAAAACCGCCAATGTCTGCATTCCAGTACGGTATGCCGCAAAGTGAAAAGTTCAGGGCCGCAGGGATCTGTTTAGTCAGCATTTCCCAGTTTGAGCCCACATCGCCGCTCCAGGTATTGGCGCCATACCGTTGCTGGCCGGCAAATGCCGAACGGGTAAGAATAGACACCCGCTTTTTATCCGTGGTCTGCCGCTGATGATCATATACCCCGCCAACATGCTGTAACGGAAATGCATTACGTACACTTCTGAAACTGCCCAGGTAAGTAGGCTGGTCAAAATCCCGCTCTTTCAGATTTACGTGATCCGGTTCAGATGAATCCAGCCACCAGGCATCCGTATTCAAAGAAAAAATACCTTTATTTAAATAGCGCCAGTAAATATCCCTTGCCTGGGGATTATAAACATCATAAGGTGTGGTGCCGCTTGCAGGCGGCCAGGTTTCAAAATGGATCAGCATATTCTTTTGCTTCAGCTCCTCATACTGCTTCGTCAATGGACCAAAGCCAGGCCATGCCACAATGAACAAATGCGCATGCAGCTGGTGAACACTATCCACCATGCCCTTTGGATCAGGAAAAGTATGTGGATCAAAGCTCATGGCATTCCAGTTACTGTCCCTCCCCCAGTATTGCCAGTCTTGCACAATACCATCCAGCGGCACTTTCAGGCTGCGGTATTGCTTTACAACATCTACCAGCTCATACTGCGTTTTATAACGCTCACGCGATTGATTGAAACCATATACCCATAAAGGCATTAATGGAGCCTGCCCGGTTAATGCACGCATTTGAGCCACAACACCCTGCGCATTAGCTCCATATAAAAAATAATAATCGGCACAGTCGCCCACTTCCGAATCAAAGGAGGTTTCCTGCAGGTTATCCGTAAAAGTGGTAGGCGAATAGTTATCCCAAAAAACGCCATAACCCTTTACAGACTGAAAGAAGGGAATACAAACCTTCATATTATCCTGCCGCAGATACACACGCTGGCCACGCTGGCTCATTTTACCATTTTGCTGCTGGCCTAATCCATAAATGGCCTCATCATTATCTAATACAAATGCTTGCCTTACAATAAAAGCAGGTTTATTTACATCCTTCACAGGAGTGAACTGCACACCATCATCTTTTTCACTGAATAGTTTTTCTCCCAGCGTATTGCTAAAGCTTATCCTGCCCGTACCCAGCACCAGGCTAACCACAACCGAATCTGTACGCAGGAACAGCGTATCTCCTTTTTGCAAAACCGCCGGCCGGATGCTTTCAGGCATTTTAATAACGGAAAGGCTTTTCTTTGTAACAGCAGCACCAGCGGGGAATTTCAGCACTCTTACAATAGCAGGGCTAAAGAAGGTGATCTCTACCTGAACACCTTTCACGGCAGCCTCAATACCATTATCTTTTTCTTTGAATGCCTGGCTTTGCGCCTCGCCCCAAAAAATAAAAAGGCAGCAGGCAAGAGATACAATTCTGTTTATCATAACGGTTTTATTAAAGTTCAGGACCTGTGAAAAAATAGAAAACCAGGGGCTCAATGCATACACACAAAAGCGCCATAACGTGCAGATAGGAACACCACAATTATTATTGTCAATTTGACAAATATAAGCGGAACAATTCTAATTTTAAATAAAATTCATACAGGGCAGCATGTCCGGAAATGGACATCATAATCCGAAAGCGGACATTTCCATTTAGCAGCAGCATTCTAAACAATTAAAAATGAGCACTTTATTATTTTTGTATTGTTTTTGCGATATGCCCCGCAATAATCCACTCCCGTATGCTGAAGAACTACCTTAAAACGGCTTTCCGGAGCCTGTGGCGCAACAAGCGTTATGCCTTTCTCAACATCACCGGTCTTACCCTGGGTATCACCGTTTGCCTGGTTATCTATGTGATCATTCAATACGAGCAAAGCTTCGATAGGTTCCATACGAAGAAAGACCGCATCTACAGGGTGCTCACGGTATCGCCGGGAGAAAGTGGCAAGATCAATTACACACAGGCCGTGCCTTTCCCTTTACCCACAGCGCTGCAAAACGATTTCTCCGGGTTAGAGAAGGTAACCGGCATTTTACAAATGGGTAAAAGGCTGGTAACACTGGAAGACGGGCATGGCAACATTCAGAAGAAATTCAAACCACTGGTATATTTCCTGCAACCCTCCTTCTTTGACATATTTGACTACAAATGGCTGGCGGGGAATAAAGCCACTGCGCTGAACGATCCTAATTCCACGGTGCTGGCACGTTCCACCGCAGAAAAATATTTTGGCGACTGGCACAAGGCCATGGGGCAGGTCATCCGGCTTGATCAGCAATTTAACCTGACGGTAACCGGCATCCTGGATGATCCTCCCAAGAACACAGAGTTCCAGTTTGATATGGTGGCAACTTATGCCATGCTTAAAATAAACGAGATAAAGGATTGGGTAACCATAGACGATGTGCATAATTGCTATGTGCTGCTGCGCCCGGGACAGGATGAGGCAAAGATCGACAAACAGCTGATCGCCTTCTCTAAAAAATACAAAGACCCGAAGAACACGGCTACGCATATGCTGCAGTCCCTGGCCGGCGTGCATTCAGATAAACGCACCGCGAACTTTATTGGCCGCGTGGCATCGCCTGAACGTATAAGAATGCTGTGGATGATCGCTGCATTTATTTTACTCATTGCCTGTGTGAACTTCGTTAACCTGGCCACTGCACAGGCAGTGAACCGTACCCGTGAGATCGGGGTGCGCAAGGTATTGGGCAGTAACCGCTGGCAGCTGAAAATACAATTCCTGTCTGAAACGGCTATCCTGGTGCTCACCTCTCTCCTGCTGGCCGTGGTGCTGGCGTTGTGCGTGCTGCCGTTCATCAGCAGGATCATGGACCTCCCTTTGGGGGCCGGTATGCTGGCTGCCTACAACGTGTATGCATTGCTGTTTGCCATCTTCTTCGCTGTTACTTTACTGGCGGGCTTCTACCCTTCTATCGTTGTGTCAGCCTTCAACCCCATTAATGCTCTAAAGAGCAAGATAGCCGCCAGCAGAAACAGCGGCGGCATTTCCCTGCGCCGTAGCCTGGTGGTTTTCCAGTTCATTATTGCACAGGCATTGATCATTGGTACGCTTATCATTCTGCAGCAAATGAATTACTTTAACAAACAATCCATGGGCTTTACGCGGGATGCTATTGTGAATGTACCTTTCCGTAACGACAGCGCGGGCAATGCAAAGATCGCTTACCTCCGCGACCAGCTGCAGCAGATCAAAGGCATCCAGGAGCTGAGCTTTTCCAATGCAGCGCCATCCAATGATGGTAACTGGTGGACAGGTTTTAAATATGATCATCAGGCAGAGGAAACTAAATTCGCGTGCGTCACACGCTGGGTAGATTATAACTATCTGAACACTTACGACATCAAACTCGTAGCAGGCCGCAACCTCACCCGCACAGACTCCGTACGCGAGTTCCTGGTGAACGAAACCCTGGTGCAAAAACTGGGTTTGAAGCCGGCGGACGTACTCAATAAAGATATAGATGTATGGGGCGGGCAGATCAAAGGCCCGATTGTAGGAGTAGTAAAAGATTTTGCTGCCGGTACGCTGAAAGAAGCTGTGGCGCCTGTATTCATGAGCAACATAAAACGGCGTTTCAACAGCGTGGGGATAAAACTGGCTGCCGGTGCGGATGTAACAGCTTCGATGAAAGCTATAGAAAAGCTCTGGAACGAGAACTTTCCCGAACAGATCTTTGAATACCAGTTCCTGGACCAGCGGATCGCAGAGTATTATAAGGAAGAACGCCAGCTGGCGCATTTGTACGAGATCTTTGCAGGCATCGCCATCTTCCTCAGCTGCCTGGGCTTATACGGCCTGGCATCGTTCATGGCGGTACAGCGTATAAAGGAAGTAGGCGTGCGCAAAGTGCTGGGTGCAACACCCGCTCATATTGTATACCTTTTTTCGAAGGAGTTTATCCTGCTCATAGGGATCGCCTTTGTAATAGCAGCCCCGCTGGTATGGTATTTCATGCATAACTGGCTCAATAATTTTGTGAACCGGATAGATATTAACTGGGGCGTGTTTGTAGCCGGAGGTGCGGCAGCACTGGTGATAGCGCTGATAACCGTTAGCTCCCAGGCCATCAGGGCAGCCATGATGAACCCTGTGAACAGTTTAAAAGCAGATTAATAAATCTCGGAAGGCAAATGCGGAGCTAAAAGAATGTAAAATGTAAAATTTTAAACCGACGAAGGAGGTTCATAGAGACCACTGAAAAGACTTTATGAACGAGATAAATCATAAATATAAAAGTGGAATGCAGCGGTTAGGTCCGGACCAAACTTCGCTGCATTCCACTTTTACATTTAAAATTTTACATTTATGATTTTACATTCTTTTTAGTTCAGCTCCTTTATATACATTGTTTTCCAAATTTATCGTATATTCTCCAAGTAATTGAGACCCAAGTTCAGTGAGTTAAAACCCAGGATCGTTTATTATCAATCTTTTGCGAAACCATTAAGCCACGTCTGCCTCCATGAAAAAATTTTACATTGCCGCTGTATTGCTGTTATGCACTGCATTTGCATCTGCCCAGCTTAATACCAACCCTTACCTGTCTGCATACTATACTGCGCCGGCAGGAAATACCATTCTTGATTTCAGCAACAACCGGCTGCTGGTTGTAAAAGACTCCACCTGCCGGTTGATTAACACGCAGCAAAATACCAGCGAAGTGTTCACCCTCCCCGGAAAACTCTCAATTTTGCCCGATCAGACCAGCTCCGCCTGGGTAACGCCTGTTGGAGCATTATTCACCGTATTACGGGGAAATAATTCTGTAGCGGTATATGAATGGCGGCAAGGCCAGTTAACATTGCTGGAACCTCATGTAAGAGCATTGTCGGTTGCCGGTAATTATCTTGCCTGGGTACGGGGCCAGGGCGCCCTGCCGTCGGTGGTAACAGATTCCCTGTTCCTCAGGAACTTTGCCACACAACAGGTTACATTGGTAGATGATAGTGTTGGAACAGATATAGCCGTGTCTAAAGAGGGGATGGCGGTGTATTATGATTATAACCAGCAG
>NZ_DATCRF010000311.1:0-9478 GCF_036569125.1 Chitinophaga sp.
TTTACATACCATCATTAAAAAGGCGGATATAATTCTGCCCTGGATGGTGCAGCGCTTTTCGCCCTTATTGCATAATGATATGGACCGCTACCGCGATATGATAGTGGATGATATGGAATGGTGCCGCCGGAACAATATTGAGTATGTGCCATGCGTTTGTCCCGGGTTTAGCTGGCATAACCTGAGTAAGTACGAGTTCCCGGATGATGTAAAACCTGTAGGCTCCATACCCCGCCAGGGCGGCCGCTTTTACTGGCAGCAGCTGTCAACCGCCATGCTGGCCGGGGCAGGCATGATCTACGTAGCTATGTTTGATGAAGTGAATGAAGGCACCGCCATTTTTAAAGTATCGGATAATCCGCCGGTAGCTAAAAATGTATCGTTCATTGATATGGATGGGCAGCCATCAGATCTGTACTTATGGCTCACCGGGGAAGCCGCAAAAATGCTGCGGAAAGAGAAACCGTTAACCACGGTAATGCCCGTACGCTAGAAGCGCAAAGCGCAAGGCACAAAGCATAAAGCATAAAGCGTAAAGCATAAAGGATAAAGGATAAAGCACAAAGCGTAAAGTGTAAAGCATAAAGCATAAGGCACAAAGGATAAAGCATAACGACAAGTAAACCTAAAACAAAAAACACAAACCATACTTTTTAAACAATTATAATAAGCCTTAAATCCATAAACCATATTAAAAACCTTTTCAGAAACCCTATCTCCGTTACGCACCACTCAATTCGTAATTCGTAATTGAACCTGGTTCGTAATTCACTCAAAACCCTGTAAAATGAAAACGAGCACCAGAACTGCGTTCGCCGGCAGCATACGGCGGTATTCCACGTTATCCATTAACTGGAGAAATGTACTCTTATTCTTTGCTATTGGACTGCTGGCTGCCTGCTCCAAGCAGGACCTCGAAAAACAATTAAAAGAAGGCGTTAGTCTGAACAAAATGGCTGCCACCCCTTTAGCCTCCCCGGTGGGCGACGTAGTGGGAAAGGTGACCGTTGGTTACCAGGGCTGGTTTGCCTGTACCGGCGACGGATCGCCCATTAACGCCTGGTGGCACTGGACCCAGGACTGGAGCCAGTCGCCCTCACCCACCAACAAAGGCATGAAATCATGGCCGGATGTCAGGGATTACACCACCACCTTTGCTACCAGCTTCCCTAACCTGGGCAATGGGCAGCAGGCACGTTTATTCTCATCGTTCACTGACCAGACGGTGAACGTACAATTCCAATGGATGCAGCAGTATGGTATTGACTGCGCGGCATTACAGCGCTTCAACCCCACCGGGGGCGAAGGGCCGGTGCGCGATGCCATTACCGCCAAAGTGAGAACAGCGGCAGAAACCTATGGCCGCAAATTTTACATTATGTATGATGTAAGCGGCTGGACCAACATGCAGTCGGAAATAAAAACCGACTGGACCAACAAAATGAAAGCCTACACCTCATCCAGCGCATATGCCGTGCAAAATGGCAAGCCGGTAGTATGTATCTGGGGCTTTGGCTTTAACGACAACAACCACAACTTTTCAGCCGCAGCCTGCCTGGATGTAATTAACTGGTTCAAAGGCCAGGGCTGTTATGTAATTGGCGGTGTGCCCACCTGGTGGCGTACTGCACCGGCCAACTCCGATTCCCGTACCGGCTTCCTGGATGTGTACAAGGCATTCAACATGCTTTCTCCCTGGATGGTTGGCCGCATTGGCAGCGCCGGTGAATCCGACAATTTTTACAACAACGTGAACATTGGCGACCAGGCTTTCTGTAACCAGAACGGTATCGACTACCAGCCCTGCGTGCTGCCCGGCGACCTGCAGGAACGCCAGCGCGCGCATGGCGATTTTATGTGGCGCCAGTTCTATAACATGGTACGTGTAGGCGCCCAGGGCATCTACATTTCTATGTTCGATGAGTACAATGAAGGCAACCAGATCGCTAAAACAGCGGAAAACGCATCCTTTGTACCCTCCGGCTCCGGTTTCTGGGCATTGGATGAGGATGGGGTAGCCTGTTCTGCAGACTATTACCTGCGCCTTACCGGCGATGGCGCCCGCATGCTCAAAGGGCAGCTGGGCCTTACGGCTACACGCCCCACCCAGCCAATAGTGGGCAATAACAACGGCAACATACCCTTTGGACAAACTATTACCCTGAAGGCGGCCAATAACCTGTACGTATGCAGCGAAAATGCCACCCAGGCCATGAACTGTAACCGTACAGCGGTTGGCCCCTGGGAGCAGTTCACTGTGGTAAATGCGGGCAACGGCAAAGTAGCCCTGCAGAACCTGGGCAAATACGTATCTTCTGAGAACGGTACCCAGGCCATCACCTGCAACCGTACTGCCATTGGCGGCTGGGAGCAGTTTGACTGGATAGCCAATGCCGATGGCACCATTTCCCTGAAAGGCAACAATGGGGCATTTATTTCCGGGGAAAACGGTACCCAGCCCATGACCTGTACCCGGACCACTGCCGGCGCCACGGAAAAATTCCGGGTGAACCAGTAAAAAATAAAACGCACAGATACACAATTTGTGCAACATGAAAAGCCGCCGGTAGTGGTTACACTGCCGGCGGCTTTTGCCTTTTGGTAAAGAAGCGGACACTACCCCCAATAAGAGAGCTGGTGGCCGTTATAAGGCCCCGGCATCCATGGCTTATTTCTTCAATTTGTGTAGCAATTTCCCCATACATAAAACGGGTAAGTAGCAGGCACTGGCACGGCATTTGCCTTTTCCTGTTAAACCATATCTTTTTATTACGTCCACCGGGTAAGTTCCTGTTAGTGATAAGCCCCTTAAAAAAAATTGACATGAAAGGAGTACATGAAGAAGATAATACGGTAGGAGTGACAAATGATGATAGCGGAGGCGCAGAGTATACATTGCGCCTGTTCATCAGCGGAGCATCTGCTAATTCCGCCAAAGCTGTGTTAAACCTGATCAGTGTGTGCGACACTTATATTAAAGGCAGGTATGCTTTAGAGGTCATTGATATTTTCCAGGATCATGAGCTGGCGCAGAAAGAACACATTACAGCCGTGCCTTCACTCATTATAAAAACACCTTTATCCGCAAAAACCCTGGTTGGTAATATGTCCAACTGCCAGAAGATATTACAGGGATTGAGACTTACAACATGAGATTTACAACATAAGTATGGAAAAAGGCAAACCGTCATATGAAACGCTGCAGCAAGAGGTGCAGCAATTGCGTGTTGCGTTGGAAGAAGCAAGAGATACAATAGCCGCCATCCGTTCCGGGGAAGTAGATGCTTTGATAGTAGAGGGGGAGTTGGGCAATGAGATGTACACCTTAACCAGTACAGATCTTACCTATCGCCGCTTTATAGAGAAAATGGCACAAGGCGCTGTTACTATCAGCAAAGAGGGTACTATACTTTATAGTAACTCCCGCTTTGCCAATATGATAGATACTCCGCTCTCCGGCGTAATAGGCCTTTCTTTCAGCCAGTTTGTGAAACCCGAGTACCAGGGCCACTTTGAACAGCTGCAGGAAAAAGGATGGATGGATGATACCATTGGAGAAGTGGTGCTGAAAAATGCGCAGGAAGGTTTAACCGTACAGCTGTCCCTCACCAAGCTGGAGCTGGATGGTGGTTTTGCCATCAGTATCATCATCACAGATCTTACCGCAGAAAAAGAAACACAACGGCAGCTAAAGCAGCAGAACGATAAGCTGGAACAGATCAATCATGCGCTGGAGCTCAGCAATCACGATCTGCAGCAGTTTGCATCCGTAGCCTCGCACGATCTGCAGGAGCCGCTGCGCAAGATCCAGATGTTTTCCAGCCTGCTGAAGAAAAAGATCAACGGCCTTCCCGAAGATGCACACATGTACCTGGGGAAGATCATCAGCTCATCAGAAAGAATGAAGCAGCTGATGGATGATATACTGAACTACTCCATGTTATCCTCCAACCAGATCAAATATGAGCATATTGAGCTGCAGCAGCTGATGAACGACCTGCTGGAAGATTATGAGCTCATCATCCAGGAAAAAGGCGCCAGCGTTGTGATAGAAGATCTGCCGGCTATAGAAGCTAACCGGGGGCAGATCAGGCAGCTGTTCCAGAATATGATCAGCAATGCCATCAAGTTCTCCCGGCAAAATGTAGCGCCCAGCGTTTTTATCAGCGGCCGCCGCATTCACTCCCGCAGCTTTGAAGCGCCGGAACAGCACGACGGGCCTTTTTGCCGCATCTCCATAAAAGATAACGGCATTGGTTTTGATGAGAAATATATGAGCAATATTTTTTCGCTCTTTGGCCGCTTAAACCCGCGGGGTATGTATGAAGGTACCGGCATTGGGTTGGCCATCGCAAAAAAGATAGTAGATAAACACGGCGGCTTAATTACCGCACATAGTATAGAGGGAATAGGTTCAGAATTTATTGTAGTGTTGCCACTACAACAGTTTTAGCGGAAATTTAATGCAAGTCACAGGGAAAAAAGCAAATGCAGCACCGTACAGGCGCTGCATTTTGTTTTTATGAAATACTATCTTTGCGGCAATCCTTTACCTATGCAGTTTCGTTTCAGCTGGAAATTTTTTGTGCTCACCGTTTTGTTATTTATTACAGAAGTGCTGATTGCCCTGTATGTGCACGATAGTTTTATACGGCCTTATTTTGGCGATTTCTTAGTAGTGATACTGCTGTACTGTTTTATAAGCACGTTTTTGCAGGCGCCGGTAAAGCCTTTAGCCATAGGTGTGTTGCTATTCGCTTATTTAATTGAAACGCTGCAGTACTTTAACCTGGTAAAACATTTGGGCCTGCAGCACTCCCGCCTGGCCAATATTGTAATAGGCAACCATTTTGAATGGACGGATATGCTGGCCTACACCCTGGGCATTTTATGTATACTCCTGCTTGATAAGTTAAGACCAGCGCCGGTTTCGCAGGTACAATAATTGTTGCCTACCGGTTATTCTGTACTTTTAAATAACCGGATAATGAACAACAAGCATCAAACGCCTGCCGGCAATCCGGTGATCAGGCATAAGTTCACCGCAGATCCTGCGGCCATTGTTTTTAACGGTAAGGTATATATGTATACCGGTCATGATGAAGCGCCGCCCGGCGAGTATAAGTATGTCATGAATGAGTGGTTATGTTTTTCTTCAACAGACATGGTTAACTGGACCGAACATCCCATTCCCCTGAAAGCGGCGGATTTCAAATGGGTAAAAGGCGGGGCCTGGGCATCGCAGGTTATTGAGCGGCATGGTAAGTTCTTCTGGTATGTAGCAGTGGAACATAATACCATTCCCGGCCGCGCCATAGGCGTAGCAGTGGCCGACCGCCCGGAAGGGCCGTATAAAGATGCCCGCGGATCAGCGCTGGTAAGTAATGATATGACCACCTTTATTGATAGTGATAAAGATGATATAGACCCCACCGTGATCATTGATGACGACGGGCAGGCATACCTGTTCTGGGGCAATGGCATGTGTTATTATGCAAAGCTGAAGGAGAATATGACAGAGCTGGACGGAGAGATAAAAAAAGTAGACCTGCCTGATTTTTCAGAAGGCGCCTGGATCCATAAACAGGGCGGCTGGTATTACCTGTTATATGGTTACCAGTTCCCGGAAAAGGTGGCCTATGCCATGAGCCGCAGCATTCACGGCCCCTGGGAGTTTAAAGGTATTGTAAATGAAATAGCAGGTAACTGCCAAACCAACTCACCGGCCCTGCTGGAATACAAGGGCCTCACGTATTTTATTTACCACAACGGGGGCTTGCCCCCGCATGGCGATAGTTACCGCCGCTCTGTATGTATCGATTACCTGTTATATAATCCGGATGGCACCCTGAAACGCGTGCAAATGACCTCAGAGGGCGTAGTGCCGGTAAAGTAAAGGCTGTATTAATCGCGTAGCAGCTCAATGATCTCCGTGCGTTTCATAGCCTCCGCTAATGACAATGCCGTGTGATCCATAGCTACTGCATGCCGGTTGGCCCTGTTTTCCAGCAGCAGCCTTACCATATGTACATGGCCCATTTCGGCCGCGCGGTGTAAGGCGGTGAACCCGCGTGCATCTGCTGCATTTACATCGGCCCCGGCTTGCACCAGCAGGTTAAAATGCCTGGCGGCATTGGATTGTACGGCATTCATAACAGGCGTAGCGCCTTCGGCCGATCGTACATTGGGATCAGCGCCCAGCGCCAGCAGCTTTTCCATAGGCGCTGTTGTTTCGCAGGCAAGGCTCCAGTGCAGGGGCGCCAAACCATCCCTGGCCAGGCTGTTCACCGGGATACCTTCCAGCACATATTTTTCAATCTCCGGCATATTACTCCTGGCCACAGCAATATGTAACAGGGAATGGGAGCGTAAAGGTTTGCTTACAACCGGTACAAAATTTTCATTAAAGGTGCCTATCTGCGCCAGCTTGCCGAAAACGGAAAAAGCCCATAACGCCGCCTCGCGCGGCTTATCTTTTAAAGGAGCCGGCAGCGGCGCAGGCACCACTTCGCCAATGGCATAATTCATTAGCAGAAAACGCACCATGGCCCTGGTAAAAGCAGGTGCTTCATCTTCCAGGAACTTACCGGTAATGCTTTTAACCGTTAGCTGGTTATGCTGCTGTACAACAGTGGCGGTTACCAATACCATTCTTAACCAGCTGCGTACAAATACCAGCGTGTTATCCATAAAATATATGGCCCACTTATGCTCCATGGTTTGCGGCATAAATAATACCCCTGGCGCCAGCTTACCATCGGTAGCTACAGTAATACCGCCTTCAATAGTAGTGCTTTCCGCAGGCGAAATACCGGCAAATGAGCTCCCATCCTCCTGGTTATACGAAACCGCATTCATGGCCATTTGCGGGTCGGAAGAGGTAGCGGTCATACGAAGTGTGACCGCGCGCAGGTCAAGCAGTGGAATGCGCCAGGTATTGTTTGCCGCCGGAATAAGTGGAATGGTTTGATCCTGAGGGTCAGATGCCGCAGGACTGGTTTTTCGGAACAGGTTACTGAGGAACGACATAATGCTCACAATATAATAGATTTTTATAATGAATATTATTGCCGCTGCGCGCTCATCATACTTAATACTGGCATAACATAAAACGTATTTTCTTTGTTATTTCGTTAATGAATTGAAAATAAACGGGGTTGGCGATCATCTAACAGTTATGCCGGAAAAAAGGGGCTTCAAAAAACAGATCATTATATTATGCATGGCGCTGGGCAGCTGCCTGCCGGCGCTGTTCAGCACAGGCTATCCCACTCATACCAATATTGGGGTAACACCCGCTGTTGCCTGGTTTAAAGCAGGCGCGCAGGATTTTGCCGTCGCCACCGCACAGCTGCAAACCGCGGTGCAGGCCATAGATGAAAAGCATCCGCAAACCATATTGCAGGCGCGCCAGGCATTGGCCCAATGCCGCCTGCAATATAAACGGATAGAGTTTTTCCTGGAATACTTTTTCCGCAGCGCCGCCATGATCTATAACGGTCCGCCCAAGTATGAAATAGAAGAGCCCTATATGGAATACATGACCCCTATAGGCTTGCAGGTAATAGAAAGCCTGCTGTTTGAGAAAGACGCCGCTGCACATCAAAAAGAATTATTACAACAGGCAGCAGCCATCAATTCCTCTGCACAGGATATGCCTGCTTTGTTATTTGGTTTTACCGCCACCGATAACCAGCTGCTGGAAAGTGTGCGCCTGCAGCTGATCCGTGTATACACCCTTGGCATTACCGGTTATGATGCCCCGCTGTTAAAAACCGGCATCACAGAATCACACGCTGTTTTGCAGGGCCTTCAAAACATACTCACTCCTTTTTTACAAACGCATGCGCCGCATGCAGATAGTGTTAAATATTATTTAGCCGGCTGCCTGCAGCTGTTGCAGGCCGGTCAGAACTTTGATACGTTTAACCGTTTGCAGTTCCTAACCGTATATGCCTTACCGTTACAGCGTAACCTGGGTTTGCTGATCAATGAGCTGCAGCTGCAGCAGAACACCACACAGGGCGTGCTTAATTATGATGCCGCACATTTGTTCAGCAAAGATGCCATCAACAAAAATGCATTTCCTGCAGACAGCAGCACCCTGAACACAGCCTTAATTACCCTGGGCAAAACACTGTTCACAGAACGGGCGCTTTCCGGTAACAATAAAATAAGCTGCGCTACCTGTCACCGGCCGGAACTGCATTTTACAGATGCATTGCCCGCCAGCGTTGCATTTGATGGTCATTCACATGTAAGCAGGAATGCCCCCACTTTATTATACGCAGCTTACCAGTACGCGCAGTTCTGGGACGGGCGGGCTAAGAGCCTGGAGGAGCAGGTAAGCGCAGTAGTAAGCAACCCGCAGGAAATGAATGGCAATGCAGCCAATACCCTGCAGCAATTGCAAACAAGCAAAACATACCGGCAGCTCTTTAAGCAGGCATTTAACGACAGCGCTATCACCACTCCCGGAATAGTTACTGCCATAGCCGCTTACGTACGCACGCTAAGTCCCTTTAACGCGCCTTTTGACCAGTATTTGGCGGGTGATACTGCCGCCATGAGCAGCGCCCAGCAACGCGGGTTTAACTTATTTATGGGCAAGGCCCAATGCGGTACCTGCCACTTTGCACCGGTATTTAACGGGCTGGTGCCGCCGCTGTACAACTTTACAGAGCTGGAAGTATTGGGCGCCACCCGCACAGATGATCTTAACAAACCGGTAGCAGATACCGACCAGGGGCGCTTCAATATTTTTCCCATTGAATATTACCAGCAGGCATTTAAAACGCCTACGGTACGCAATGTATCGGCCACGGGGCCGTACATGCACAACGGCGCTTTCAGCACCCTGCAAAGCGTAGTGGAGTTTTACAACAAAGGCGGGGGCCGGGGCTTAGGCTTGCAGGTGCCGCAGCAAACACTGGCCGCTATGCCTTTACAGCTAAGCAGCACAGAGGTGAATGATATTGTGAGCTTCCTGCATGCGCTGGAAGATCCCATCACCAATTAAACCATCAACATTAGCATATAAACAATGAAGCAAACACTTTTTTTACTCGCCTGCATATGTATGATCATGGCAGGTTTTACACCCGCAAATGCACAGGAGCAGCGCAACCCAACGGTAGTGCCGGTATTATTAAGAGGCCCTTATTTACAGGTAGCTACCAGCACCAGTATTATTATACGCTGGCGTACTACCACCATGACGCGCAGCGTGGTAAAATACGGCAGGGCAGTTAATCAGCTGGACAGCACTGCGCAGGAACCCACGCTTACCTTTGAGCACCAGGTAAAACTAACAGGACTTACCCCACGCACCAGGTATTATTACGCTATTGGCGGCGGCCAGGGCGCAATGATCCAGGGCGATAGCAGCAATCATTTTGTAACCCTGCCCGTACCCGGCACAGAAGGCGCTTACCGTATAGGTGTGTTTGGCGACTGCGGCAACAACTCAACCCGCCAG
>NZ_DATCRF010000312.1:0-10208 GCF_036569125.1 Chitinophaga sp.
TTCTCATTCAGCTGGTTCACCAGTAAACGCTGGTAAGATATTTCCCTTACAATGCTCTGCTGGGTAAGATTTTTTTCTATGATCCGCAAACTGTCTGCATTCACATAGCGGGCATTAGCCTTAATATTAATGCTGGCATACAAAGGGTTATATTGCAGCAGGTTAATGAAATCTTCGCCGAACTCTTTTTTGAAACGGCCGGCCGCCATATCCTTTGACACATACTCAATGGATTTCACATAAGGCCGGGCAGCAATGGAATCGCGCAGGGCCTGGGCCTGGTCTTCCCGGACATTATCCCGTAAGATCACCTGGATCTCAATGCTTTCCTTAAAGTAAGCGCTTAACCGGTTAGCGTGGATAATGATCAGTCCTAAGGTGCCCAGCAGGAATAGTACCAGGGCTACGCCAATTATGGAGTATAAGTAGGATGGTTTGGATCTCTTTGCTGATGATTTTCCCGGTTGCGCCATTAAACCTAGAGTTTATCGGCGAAAATAATAAAAATTGGGACTTATGTTTAATTTTGCCAATCCTAAAAGACAATTTTAACAATGTAACAATTTTGCAGTAACACATTGGTTATACGCTTTTATTGTTATATAGCTTTTTTATATGGAATACAACTACAGGGAGATAGAGAAAAAATGGCAGGAGCACTGGAAGCAGACCAAAGCTTACCAGGTAAGCAATGATAGCTCCAAACCCAAATGTTATGTACTGGATATGTTCCCCTACCCTTCCGGCGCGGGCCTGCACGTTGGGCACCCGCTGGGTTACATTGCATCTGACATTTATGCCCGTTACAAAAGGTTAAAAGGGTTTAATGTGCTGCATCCCATGGGCTATGATGCCTTTGGCCTGCCGGCAGAGCAGTATGCGCTGGAAACCGGGCAGCACCCCGCCGTTACCACCGAGCAGAATATTAAGGCTTTCCGGGAGCAGCTGGATCATATTGGTTTTTGCTTTGACTGGGACCGGGAGTTCCGTACCTCCGACCCGGGTTATTATAAATGGACGCAATGGATCTTCCTGCAGCTGTTCGACAGCTGGCTGAACCGTGCTACCCAAAAGGCAGAACGCATCAGCACCCTTACCGCCCTGTTTGAAAAAGAAGGGAATGCGGCCAATGAATGCCCCGGCGACCGTACCCTGCGCTTTACTGCGGCAGAATGGAAAAGTTTTGACGAGCAGCGTCAGCGGGAAATTTTAATGCACTACCGCCTGGCTTACCTGGCCTTTGCAGAGGTGAACTGGTGCCCGGCCCTGGGTACTGTACTGGCAAATGATGAAGTAGTGAACGGCGTTAGTGAGCGTGGTGGCTATCCCGTGATCAAAAAGAAAATGCGGCAATGGTTCCTGCGCATTACAGAATATGCCAACCGCCTGCTGGAAGGCCTGGAGCAGGTAGACTATAGCGATGCGCTGCGGGAAATGCAGCGTAACTGGATCGGGAAAAGCCAGGGTGCAGAGATCCGCTTTGATGTGAAAGACACCGATCAGCAAATTACCGTATATACCACCCGCCCGGATACCATTTTTGGTGTGGACTTTATGGTGCTGGCGCCGGAACATGACCTGGTGAACCGTATTACCACACCTGATCAGAAAGCGGCGGTAGAAAAATACCTGGATTATGTGCAAAGCCGCTCTGAGCGGGAACGCCTGGCAGAGGTAAAACAAATTACCGGCTGCTTTACCGGCGCTTATGCGCTGAACCCGTTTAACGGGCAGCCCATACCCGTATGGATCTCCGAATACGTGCTGGCCGGTTACGGCACCGGCGCTATTATGGCAGTGCCCTGTGGTGACCAGCGCGATTTCCTGTTTGCCAAACACTTTAATATCCATATCACGAATATTATTGGTGATGCCTTTAACGGGCAGGAAGCCAACCCTACCAAGGATGCTGTTTTGCAAAACAGCGATTTCCTGAACGGCATGGTTATGAAAGCTGCTATGGATGCAGCTGCTGCCAAAATAGAGGAAATGGGTATTGGCAAAAGGCAGATCAATTATAAAATGCGGGATGCCGGTTTTAGCCGCCAGCGCTACTGGGGCGAGCCATTCCCCATTATTTATAAAGATGGTATAGCCTACCCCGTAGCTGAAAATGAGCTGCCGGTAGAGCTGCCGCACGTAGAACATTACAAACAGGGCGAAGATGGCGAAGGCCCGCTGGCCAATGTAACCGATTGGGTGAATGTGGCCCCCGGCATACGGCGTGAAACCAATACCATGCCCGGTTATGCCGGCAGCAGCTGGTATTTTCTGCGCTATGCCGACCCGCACAACACTACGGCCTTTGCTGACCGTAAAGCAATAGACTACTGGAACCAGGTGGATGTTTATGTAGGTGGTGCAGAACATGCCGTAGGCCACCTGCTGTACTCCCGCATGTGGACCAAAGCCCTGTATGACCTGGGTTATATTGGGTTTGATGAGCCTTATAAAAAGATCATTAACCAGGGTATGATAGGCGGCAGCTCCCGCCTGGTGTACCGGGTACGCGGTACCAACACCTTTGTATCCCATGGCCTGAAAGACCAGTATGAAACAGACCCGCTGCATGTGGATGTAAATATTGTAGATGGCACCGAGCTGGATACAGATGCCTTCCGCCAGTGGAAACCGGATTACCGCGATGCAGAATTTATACTGGAAGATGGTAAATACATTTGCGGCGCCCTGCTGGAAAAAATGAGCAAGCGTTTATTCAACACCGTTAATCCTAAGGATGTGGTGGATAAATACGGGGCAGATACTTACCGCATGTACGAAATGTTCCTGGGGCCCATTGAACAGTCCAAACCCTGGGAAACCAAGGGTATTGAAGGGGTACACCGCTTTTTGAAAAAGCTGTGGCGCCTGTATGTGGATGAGAACAAGGGACTGATCGTGAAAGATGCGCCGGCCACGCCCGAGGAGCTGAAAGTATTGCACAAAACCATTCAGAAGATTGACGGGGATACCAGCAACTTCTCATACAACACTGCCGTGAGCCAGTTCATGATCTGCTTAAACGAGCTGTCGTCCATGAAGTGTAATAAGCGCAGCATACTGGAGCCCCTGCTGATATTGCTTTGCCCTTATGCGCCGCATGTGAGCGCAGAGCTGTGGCAGCTGCTGGGCAATACCTCCAGCATACTGGAAGCCGCTTACCCCGTGTTTGAAGAACAGTATGTAAAGGAAAGCGCGTTCACCTATCCCATAGCTGTAAACGGTAAAACCCGTACCGAGATGGGCTTTGCGCTGGATGCCGATAACAGCGCCATTGAACAGGAAGTGCTGGCGAATGAAGTAGTGCAGCGCTGGATGGAAGGTAAGGCGCTGAAGAAAGTAGTGATCGTAAAAGGAAGAATGATCAACGTAGTTGTATAATTCAATGTGTGCCACGCCTCAAAGGTGTGGCACACTTATTAATGCATATTACCAAGCCCGCCCCCCATCATAAAAGCAGCCGTACACACGGAAAACCCCAGCAGCAAAACAATTCCCGAAGAAATTAAAAATACTTTTGCCCACTGTTTTTCTTTACTGGCTAATAATATTAAACCTGCAACCAGCAGTACTATAGGAAGTATCACCACACTGGCCATACCGGCGCCAAGGTCCGATGCAGATGCCAGCGTGATCACCACCAGGGCGATCAACGAAACAATCAGGATCTTTTTAAATACCTCATTCATTTTGCAGCTATTTTAGGCGAGTAGTCATCGATCAAAGTACGTAAATAGGCTTCTTTTTCATCCCTGTAAAACAGGTTCATAGTTTCAAAGGGAATAATGCGCCCGTCTTTATGCACAATGTGCACGCACGATTTTTTGATAGCCCGCACATCAAAATCATAGGCATCAATAAACCGCATAATAACAACCCGGAAAAGATTGTTATAGCTCAGGCCCGGGGCCTGGATCTGCGGCAAACAGCATAGCAGCGACTGCATATCATTTACGGCAGCATCGGTTGAAATGCCGGTGCTGAAGATCTTCAGCACATGTTTGTGCAAAGTTTCATCCTGTTCATATACAATTGTATTCTTTGAATTGTTCAGCAACACCTCCGGGTCTACAAAGCGGGTAAGCGGAAAGGCCTGTCCGCCCAGCTTCAGGGCATATCCCATCATTAATGCATCCGGATTGCAGGGCACAGGTATAAGATCGTGCTCATTAAATACATTGGTTTGCGCCAGGATCTGCTGCCGTACTTCGGTAAGGGTAATACGGTCGGTAGCCGGGTCAAAGCCCTCCGTTCTGCCGGCAATTTGTGTGGGCTGCAGGGTTACGCCCCGCACACATTTCTGCTGTAGCGCAAAATCAATGATCTTACCTATTTCATCATCATTCAATCCCTTTTGTAAAGTAACTACCAGGGTGGTGCTCAGGTCCAGCTCATTCAGGTGTTCCAGCGCCTGCTGCCGTATATCGGTAAGATCCTTCCCACGCAATTGTTCCAGCGCTTCGGGCTTAAAGGAATCAAACTGCAGGTACACTTCAAAATCGGGCATATAGGTGGCCAGCCTGGCTGCAAATTCCTTATCCTTTGCAATACGCACGCCATTGGTGTTCAGCATCAGGTGGCGGATGGGTTTCTTTTTGGCAATGTCCAGGATCTCAAAGAACCGGGGATGGATGGTAGGCTCTCCCCCGCTGATCTGCACCACATCCGGCTGTCCTTCGTTGGCCACAATGATATCCAGCATGCGCTCAATCTCTTCCAGTGTTCTATGCCGCCCGTAGTGTGGCGATGACATAGCATAACAGGTAGGGCAGGTAAGGTTACAGCGGTCCGTCACTTCTATTACCGTTAAACAGCTGTGCTGCTCATGATCCTGGCACAGGCCACAATCATAGGGGCAGCCGTAATGTGTATGGGTATTGGTTTTCAGCGGCGCTTCCGATGGTTTATTATAATTACGGGTGTTCTTATAATAGGCAATATCCGTAGCAATCAGCACTTTCTCCCGCCCATGTTCAGGGCAGTGTTTAATCATAAACACCTTATCATTCTCAAAAATAACCTTGGCATCCACACGGCGCAAACAGGTGCTGCAAAGACTGATGGTAAAGTCATAATAGGTATAATCTTTTTCAGGCATATTGCTTCCGGATTAAACGGGATGGAAAAATGATTGACGGGGTGTAATATAATAAACCGGCCAGGCAGGCCAGTTGTATGCTACCCAGGCCAAAGGCATACCGGTAGCCTGGTTTAATAAGATCCAGCAAAAAACGGAACAGCAGGTAAGCGATCATGAACAGCTTAAACCGTGCGCCGCTTACCAGTGTATATTTCTTTTGGATCCAATACAGCATAGCAGCCAGCAACAGCAGGTAAATAATTTCGTATATGCTTACAGGATGGCGGATAACACCATCGCCCAGCTCCATGCCCCAGGGCAGGCCGGTAGCCACTCCATAGGTTTGCTCGTACACCCCCATGCTAAAACAGCCTATACGCCCAATGATCATGGCCAGTATTAACGGGTATACGAAAAGGTCGCCGGACGACTGGCGCTCCCCTATTACCTTTTTAATGCTCTCCACCCCAATAAGGCCGCCCAATAAGCCGCCTACGATCGTTTTATTCTGGTAAATGTATAACAGCGGGTTTTCACTATGCAATAGTTCCGGCGGGTTTTCCAGGGCGCCCAGCAAACGGCTGCCCAGCACAGCCCCGAATATAGCGCCGGCAATCACCCACAGGCGGTTACTGTCGGGCAGGCCATCGCCCTGCTTTTTACGCAGGTACAAAAAATAGCGAAAGCCCAGGAACATGCCCAGGGTTTCCATTACCGCGTGTAATGGCAGCTTCAGGGAAAAAAGTGATACATAAACCGGAAAGTGCACGCTATATTGTTTTATCTACACCTTATGTGAAGGTATCTTTCATAGGCAATAATACCATTTTCCCGGCTCAGATACATGCGGTAAATATGTTCTCTGTTATCCTGTGCTTACAAAAAATTAATACGTCCCCTGCCTTTCTTACAAAAACCCGTAATACTTTTATGGGCTTAATACCATTCTTATGAGTAAAAGATTATTATGGCTGCTGCTTTTGTTTAGCGGCGGCAGCACAATGGCGCAAACACCATTAAAGGTGATCACCTTCAACATCCGCATGAATACGCCGGCCGACAGCCTGGATGCATGGCCTTACCGCAAGGACAAAGTAGCCAGTGAAGTGCTTTTTCATGAGGCCGATCTGTTAGGGGTGCAGGAAGCTTTGTATGTGCAAATGACCGATCTGCAGCAACGCCTGCCACAATACAAATACATTGGTGTAGGCCGGGGTGATGGTAAAACAGCAGACGAATTCTCCGCTATTTTCTATGATACTACGCGGCTGCAGCTGCTGCAGGGTGAAACCTTCTGGCTTTCCACTACACCTGCGGTGCCGGGCAGCAAAGGCTGGGATGCGGCCATTACCCGCATTGTAACCTGGGGCAAGTTCCGTGATAAAAAAACGAAGAAAGTATTCTTCCATTTCAATACGCACTTTGATCATAAAGGCCAGGTTGCGCGCCGGGAAAGCGCCCACCTGCTGTTAAAAAAGGTGCATGATATTGCAGGCGCCACACCGGCTATTATTACCGGCGACTTTAATGCCACACCGGATGATGAGCCTATACAGGTAATTGTAAACAACCAGGACCCGCTGCATTTAACAGACAGCAAAGCTATCAGTCAAACGCCGCATTACGGGCCCACCGGCACTTTTAACGGGTTTAAGAAAGCAGAGCTATCGGATAAACCTATTGATCATATTTTCCTGAAAGGCAAATTCAAGGTACTGCAGCATGCTACACTATCGCCCACCTGGCAGGGAAGATTTTCTTCTGATCACTTTGCCGTGTTCTGTAAGTTGATTGTGGAATAGTATTTAGGTGTGCCACACTTTTGAAGTGTGGCACACTGCATAAAAAAACAGGAACGGAAAGTAACCTGGCAAGCGGTTGTTCTTTCCTGTTCCTGTTTTAATTTCTTACTTCACTGATCAATCCCCGTGGTCGGCGTGCATACAGCTTTCAAAGCCGCTACGGCATTTTTTACCGGTACCTGTATCCATATTCACATTGATCACCAGGTGACCGCCACTGAACGAGCCGGTGAAATCTCCGATCTGCAGCTTGGCTGCAATAACCTTCAGATCCAGCTTCAGCTTACCTTTCATAGATAAAGTGCTGTCTCCTACCACTACATCCCGGGCATCTGCCTTCAGGGTCATGGAGCCGGAGAGGCGAATGGTGAACGGTATGTCATCTCCCTGCCAGGTAATTTTACCTGCAAGCACGGCAGCGGGCTTAGGCTCATTACCTTCGGCCTTTACATATACTTTTACGTACTTGTAAGTGCCTTTGGGAATGTCTATTACCCCCAGGAAACCGATGGCTTTTAATACATCCACCTGCCGGTCGCCTTTTACGCTGAAGTTAACTTCATTGTTGCCTTTTTTGGCGCTGAATTTAACTTCCCGTACCCGTAGCATAATTTCCGTCCAGGTGAAATCAAACAGACCACTGGTTTTGGCCATGGATGGCTTGTTGGTGATAGCCGCCAGCTTTTCTATACCGGCTGCATCCCCGCCAATGGTAGTGGCTGCATTCTCGGCAGACATTTCATAACTGATCTGTCCGTTGGCATTTGCATCCTGTGGCTTTGAAGATTCTTGTTTCGAGCATGCGGAAAAGAAAAGTACTGACGCCAGGGCCAGCCCTCCGCAGACATGGTGGAATTTAGGTTGCATTGTTCGATATGGTTTAAAGTTGGGGAATTGTGAAACCGCAGTGAATATAACCTTTAATGGCGAGATAAAATGTTAATCGAATGCAATTTTAGATTTTAGAGCTACGGTTTTAGATTATTGGTAAAGTATATTGACCAAATCTAAAACCGTAGATCCAAGACCGTAAATCAGATCAGTGCTGTGGCTTTAAGCCTTCCGTAGCTACGCGCGAAGGCGTATCCTTCCCGTCCACAATAGAAACGGCGCTAACGGCAATAGCCTGTATGGTGCTGGTAATATTCTGGATATCTAAGGTTTCTACTTCATCATTTACAGAGTGGTATAAGCTGTCCGTATCTATCTGGTCGGTTGATATCGTATGCGCCGGTACCCCTAAACGGGCCAGGGTAGCGTTATCCGAGCGGTAAAACAGCTGCTGGTCCGGATAAGGATCCGGGTAAAAATGGAAGATAGAGCCTTCCAGGTTACGCTGCAGGATCTGCCCGAAGTCTGATCTTTCAAAGCCGGTAATAAACGCGCTGTTCTTACCAAACTTGGATTCCTTACCGATCATTTCAATATTAAACATCGCCACTACTTTCTCCGGCTGCATGAGCTGGGAAAAGAAGCGGGCGCCATAGCTGCCCATCTCTTCACCGGTAAAGGTGGCAAAGATCAGGGTGCGGGCAGGTTTGTGGTTCTTATAATAATTGGCCAGCATCATTACCGCGGTAGATCCGCTGGCATCATCATCGGCCCCATTGGCAATACTATCCTGCTCTACGGGTTTTAAGATCCCAATATGATCGTAATGGGCGGAGAAGATCACATATTCATCCGGGCGGCTGCTGCCGGGTATCATACCTACCACGTTAAACAATGGCAGGGGTGTTACCTGCTGGCGCACATCCAGGTTCACGCTGCGTATAGCCGTATCAGTGGGCTCCTGTAATACCAGCACCAGGTTGCCGCTATCGGCCATCTGGAAATTCTGCTGCAGGTACTCGCCGTACTGGCGGAAGCTTTCGCTTTGCGCAGCATCAACCCATACAATGGTATTACCTTTTTGCGAACGCAGTGCCCGTACCCGGTCAAAAAAGTTATCGCCGGATTTAATATGCTGTTCTGCCACCTGGCCTTCCTGGTTCCAGTTCAGCTGGCCGGCTGTACTTTTCACAATAACGTTTTCGGATACACGCTTTTCGCCGTTGATGGTCAGGTTCACGCTTACCGGTTTTACGCGGTACATGTAAAACGTCTGGCGGTAGCCTTTGGCATTTTGCCAGGGCTGCAGGCCGGCCTTTTGAAACTCCTGCTCAATGAACGTAGCAGCTTTATCTATACCAGGTGAGAATGTTTTGCGTCCCTGCATATCATCTGCCGCCAGTGTGCTGATGATACGTTTAACTTCTGAGCTGCTGATACTATCCTGTGAACGGGCATTTAGACTAAAGGCTACTAATATGACGGTGGTGGTTAACCAAATTCTGTACATAGAGATGCTTATTATAACACAAATAAACTAATATCTGCATAAACAAGCAAACCCATACGCCATAATTACGTATTTTTGGACACTTTCAGTACATTATGTCTAATCCGCATTTAAGACCAGAAGAAAACCGCCTCAGTGCAGCGGAAAAAGAGTTTGAGAATAGTATACGGCCCAGGGATATCGTTGATTTCTCCGGGCAGGACCAGATCATTGACAATCTGAAAGTGTTTATTAAAGCCGCTAAAATGCGGGGGGAGGCCCTGGACCACATCCTGTTCCATGGCCCTCCGGGACTGGGAAAAACCACCCTGTCGCGCATTGTATCCAATGAAATGGGGGTAAGCATCAAGGAAACTTCCGGTCCGGTAATAGAAAAACCGGGCGACCTGGCCGGCCTGCTCACGAATTTAGAGGAACGGGATGTGCTGTTCATTGATGAAATACACCGCTTAAGCACGGTGGTGGAGGAATACCTGTACTCCGCCATGGAAGATTACCGCATAGATATTATGATAGACAGCGGTCCCAGCGCCCGCTCCATACAAATAAACCTGCACCCCTTTACGCTGATAGGGGCAACCACCCGCAGCGGTTTGCTTACGGCGCCCCTGCTTTCCCGCTTTGGCATTAAATCACGGCTGGAATACTACAATGCCGCTACCCTGCAAAAGATCATCTGGCGGGCTGCCGGCCTGCTGCAAACCAAGATCACTTCCGATGCGGCCATGGAAATAGCCCGGCGCTCCCGCGGCACCCCGCGTATTGCCAACGGGCTGCTGCGCCGTGTGCGTGATTTTGCGCAGGTAATGGGTAACGGTACTATTGACCTGGGCATTTCTGAGTTCAGCCTGAAAGCGCTGAATGTGGATGAATATGGCCTGGATGATATGGATAACCGTATCCTGAACGTGATCATTGAAAACTTTAAAGGCGGGCCGGTAGGTATTACCACCATTGCCACCGCAGTAGGGGAAGAACCCGGCAC